>JAYUSD010000040.1:0-11804 GCA_043755865.1 Variovorax sp.
GCGCTCACATAATTGACGAATGCTTGGCGCACATCACCTTGCGTCTCAGCCAAAAAATTATGAACAAATTTGGGCATGCGCCCAAGATTGATGCCCAGCATGTCATGCAACACCAGCACTTGCCCCGCACAGCCCTTGCCTGCGCCAATGCCAATGGTGTGGCAGATTTTCAGCTCTGCTGTAAGCGCTGTAGCCAGCGGCTCAGGCACCATTTCGAGCACCAGCATTTGCGCGCCTGCATCTTGCAACTCGTGCGCATGGCGGCGCAGCAAGGCAGCGGCTTCGTCGCCTCTGCCTTGCACCCGATAGCCGCCCAGCGCATGCACGGTTTGCGGCGTGAGGCCGAGATGAGCGCAAACCGGAATGCCGCGCTCTACCAGAAAGCGTACGACTTCTGCCGTCCAGCCGCCGCCTTCTAGCTTGACCATGTGAGCGCCTGCCTGCATGAGCACCGCGGCGCTGCGCAGGGCTTGCTCCTTGCTCTCGTGATAGCTGCCGAAGGGTAAATCGCCAACGAGCCACGTCGTCCCGTTGCTTCTGTGCAAGCCGCGAAACACGCTCTCCACGTGATAGCGCATCGTCTCTAGACTCACGCCCACCGTGCTCGGCAAGCCTTGGCAGACCATGCCAAGCGAATCACCCACCAAGATGCAATCAACACCGGCTGCATCGATGACGCTCGCAAAGGTCGCGTCATACGCGGTGAGCATCGTGATCTTCTCGCCGCGCTCGCGCATCTCCGAGAGGCGCGGTAAGCTGATGGGTTTGCGCGGCGCGTCAATGCTTTGTTTGCCAGCCCCATAAACTGCTGTCGCTGTCGCTGTCGCTGTCGCTGTCGCTGTCGCTGCTGTCGCTGTCACTGCTGGCGCTGTGGTGTCTTGTGCTGTGGTCATATTTTGTACCTCCGAGTTTGCAAGAGGCGAAGATAACTTACTTTTCGAGATTTTGCGTGATCGAGTTGGGTGGAGTGCCCTAGTTTTTTGGCGCTGTGTGGCGTTCGTTACCCACCTACTCTTGGGCTATCCCACGCTGCTCGTGTCCCGCAGACGGTTTTGCCGTCTTCCTTCTTGAGCTCGCTGCGTGAGATAGCCCAATCGCAGGCGGGCAACCCAAGCACAGTCGAGGCCGCTCTGCGTCAAATACCTATTCCCTAAGCAAATTTATGAAGAAAACAGCACCTAGCCGGCGTAAATCCTACGCAGATTGCTATCAATTAATGAGCAAATCAACTCGCAGGCGTGTAAGCCAGCCGCACATAAATCGGTGCATACGCCTCGGCCTGCGTGATCTCAACCAGCGTTTCTTTGCCCAATTCCAGCAGCGCAATAAACGTGACCACCAATACTTGTGTGCCTTGGCTCGGATCAAACAACTCTTCAAACTCTACAAATTTTCTGCCTTGCAAGCGCTTCAAGACCATGCTCATGTGCTCACGCACCGAGAGCTCGGCTCTCGATATGATGTGATGCTGAATCAGTTTGGCGCGTTTCAAAATATCCCGCCACGCGTCTTGCAAATCCAATACATGCACATCGGGAAAACGCGGCACGAGAGATTGCTCAATGATCACTTGGGCACGCAGATAATCGCGGCCAAATGTGGGTAGGATGTTGATCTTATGAGCGGCGAGCTTCATGCGCTCGTATTCGAGCAAGCGGCGTACCAGCTCGGCGCGTGGGTCTTCCGGCTCTTTGCCGTTTTCTGTCTTTTTCGGCGGCAGCAACATGCGCGATTTGATCTCGATCAGCATCGCAGCCATCAAAAGATATTCAGCCGCGAGCTCCAGATTTCGATGGCGAATCTCGTCCACATAGCTCAAATATTGCTTGGTCACGCCCGCCATAGGAATGTCTAGGATATTAAAATTTTGTTTGCGGATCAAATACAGCAGCAAATCGAGCGGACCTTCAAAGGCCTCAAGAAATACTTCCAGCGCATCCGGCGGGATATATAAATCTTGCGGCATTTTAAAAAGCGGCTCGCCATACAACCGAGCCAGCGCCACGTTGTCAAGCACAGCGGGCATGCCGGGCGGGGTGTCGAGCGATGCGGGTGCACGCAAAGCGTTCGCGCTTGCGGGCAGATCAGGCAGTTCTATCACAGCGTGGCTTCAAGAAGTGGCATTAACGTCGGGTTTTAGGCCTTGGTTTGATACACGTAAGCTTGTTGTTTGACATCGCCCGCCTCTATATCAGCCGCCTGCGCGAGATTGACGTTTTTATCCCATAGCAAAGCGCGGCCAGCGCGTTGCTGGGCATCCAGCTCCGGGCGGGCGCGTTTGATGTCTGCGATGAAATTTGTGGCGTCGGAGCGGTAGTCGCCGTTTTTCTGAAACAAATTGGCGAGCATGGATTTGAGGGAGGGCATCGGTTTACACTGCGTTTAAGTCAATATCGCATTTTACCGGGGGACAACATGGCATTTTCAATCTTTCATCTCGGCCCAAAACAAGGGCTTTTGCACCCGTTTTCAAAGGTGATTTTCATGGGAATTCTGGCCGGACTTCTATCACTCGCAGGCTGCGATCAGCAGCGCATTATTGAGCTGGAAGAGGGCGTAGCTACTGAGGCCGATGTGCGCGGCAAATTTGGCGAGCCGGAGAAAATTTGGGAAGGCGAAGGTGGTGCGCGTATTTTTGAATACAACCGCCAGCCGGCCGGCCACCGCAATTACATGATCACGATTGGCACCGATGGCAAGATGAGCGCCTTGCGCCAAGTGCTCACGCCCGCGAATTTTGCCAAAGTGCAACCGGGAATGATGATGGAAGACGTGCGCAAGCTGCTGGGCAAACCCGGCAAAGTGATTCCGTATGAGCTCAAGAGAGAGACGTATTACAACTGGCGCTATCTGGCCGATCAAAACAACACGTCAATGATTTTTAGCGCCGTGATGAATGCAGATATGAAAGTACTGCGCACCGAGAGCGGCTTAGATCCAGAAGACCCTAAGAACGGGATGACGGGCTCGAAGTAAAGAATCTCACGGCGCAGCATGGGCCTCTTTATGGCGCTTATTTGCCAGATATGCTGCGCCATGAGCGAACGCTGTGCCCCAGAAATTCAAAGTTTTCTAAGCCACCATAGACGATCACAGGTTGACCTGAGCGAGAGCCTGCGTACTTGAGGAATCTCTCGCAGCCATTTTTCCAGTCGGCGGTGAATGTCTCGCCAGATTTGATCTCCACTGGGTAAAGTAAGCCATCATGCGGAAAAATCAAATCAATCTCCGTGCCATGGTTATCACGCCAAAAATACACATCACTACTGAGCCCTTGGTTTGCACGCCATTTGAGGGTTTCGCTCATCACCCACGATTCAAAGATCAGGCCGCGCAAAGCATGCTGCGCCAGCGCCTGAGGATCACTGATGCGCAGCAAGTAGCAGAGCAAGCCGGCATCTAGAAAATACAGCTTGGGCATCTTCACCAAGCGCTTGCCAAAGTTTTCATGCCATGGCTGCACCAAGCGAACGATGTAGCTGGCCTCCAAGACGCTGATCCAATGCTTGGCCGTGTTGACGCTGATGCCGCAGTCTGAAGCGAGCGAAGCCAAATTGAGCAATTGCCCCACGCGGCCAGCGCAAAGCAATACAAAACGCTCAAAGCTCGCCAAATCCTGCACACCAGATATCTGCCGCACATCGCGTTGAACATAGGTGGCAACGTATGAGGCATACCAATCTGTAGGCGCAATCACGGGTGAGTTGCGCCTTGCCTTCTGATGCAATGCCGGGTAAGCACCGCGCCAAACCAAATCCCATAAGCGTTGGCGGCATATTGCAATAGGCTCAGCTGCTTGAATTTCTGCGAATGACAGCGGCAACAAATCAAGCATCGCCACACGCCCCGCCAGAGATTGGCTGATGCTTGCTGTGAGGCCAAATTGCTGCGAGCCTGTGAGAATGAAATCTCCCATGCGCTGGCGCGCATCGACATGTGTTTGCAGATAAGAAAGAATATCAGGGCTGCGCTGCACTTCATCAAAGATAGCGCCATCAGGAAACATGGCTAAGAAGCCGCGTGGATCTAAATCAGCGCGGCGGCGCACTTCCAAATCTTCAAAGCTCACGTATGGCTTGCTTGGGAAGGCCATTTGCGCCAAAGTTGTTTTGCCTGACTGGCGCGGCCCTGTGAGCGCCAAAACGCGAAAGCCACGCGCTAGCCTCGTCAGTGTGCTTGCTGCTAGTCGAGGGATGCTAGTGGTGACTGTATTTTCGGGTGTTTGGGCGATCATCATTTTGTACAATTTTGCATTCTGATTGCAATATTGTACAAAAATACTTTAGCGCACTCGCATGCCTGGTTGAGCTCCAGCGAAGGGCTCCAAGATGTAGATGCCTGGATTAGCCTTTTCATCATTGTGTGAGCCGGCAAGCACCATGCCTTCACTCATGCCAAATTTCATCTTGCGCGGTGCGAGATTGGCCACCATCACTGTGAGTTTGCCCAAGAGCTGCTCGGGTTTGTACATGCTGGCGATGCCGCTGAAGACGTTTCGCGTTTTCGGATTCCCCTGCGGGTCAGTGCCTTCGCCCACATCGAGCGTGAGGCGCAGAAGTTTTGTTGAGCCTTCAACCGATTCGCAGTTGACGATTTTGGCGATGCGAAGATCGATTTTGGCGAAATCATCAATCGTGATCGTCTCGGCCATTGCTTCGCCACCGGGTAAGGTGGCAGCTACGTTTTCGATAGCGGCTTGCGCAGATTCTATGCCGGCTGGAGCCTCAAAAAGGGCATCAAGTTGCTCTTTGGTGACGCGTTGCATCAGGTGTTCGTAGTTGCCAACTTCGTGACCGACTGGTAAAGGTTTTGCCGCATTTTCAAATGTCAGTGGCTCACACTGCAAGAATTTTTCTACCGCCGTTGCCACGCTTGGCATGATGGGCTTGAGGCATGCCGTCATCACGCGGAAGAGCTGCACCGCTTCTGAGCAAACGGATGCGGCCACCTCTGCTTTACCTTCTTTGACGAGTTTCCAAGGCGCAGCCGCATCAAAACGCGAATTTACGCCATCGGCAAAAGCCATGATTTCGCGAATGGCTTTGCCGAATTCGCGGTCTTCATAGCAAGCTTGCACAGACCCCACCAGCTCGGCAGGCGCAACAGACGCATCTAAGGCGTAACTCGTTAGTGCACCATGGGTTAAAAACTTCGCGGCACGGCTGGCAATGTTGACAAACTTGCCAATCAGATCGCTATTGACTCGTAGCATGAAATCTTCAGCATTGAAATCAATGTCTTCGTTGCGTGCGGAGAGCTTCGTTGCTAGGTAATAGCGCAGCCATTCGGGGTTCATATTCAAACCGAGATACTTCAAAGGATCCAAGCCCGTGCCACGGCTCTTACTCATTTTCTCGCCGTTGTTGACCGTTAGAAAGCCATGCACAAACACATTGCTGGGCGTTTTCCGGCTGCTGAATCGCAGCACTGCAGGCCAGAAAAGGGTGTGAAACGTCACGATGTCTTTGCCGATGAAATGATATTGCTCAACGGGCGAATCGGGTGCGATGTAAGCGTCAAAATCTTGGCCGCGTTTGGCGAGCAAGTTCTTTAATGATGCAAGATAGCCAATTGGCGCATCAAACCACACATAAAAATACTTCCCCGGCGCTCCGGGGATCTCAATGCCAAAGTAGGGCGCATCGCGGGAGATATCCCAATCGGCCAAGCCTTCTGATGTACTGCCATCTGCGTTGTTGCGCACCGAAAACCACTCTTTGACTTTATTGGCGACTTCGGGTTGAAGCTTGCCATCTTGCGTCCAGTTTTCTAAATATTCAACGCAACGTGGATCAGATAACTTAAAAAAGTAATGGTCGCTGCTTTTGAGAATCGGCGTGGTGCCGCTGAGCGCTGAGTAGGGGTTTTTCAGATCGGTCGGCGCATAAACGGCGCCGCAACTTTCGCAGTTATCGCCATACTGATCTTTCGCACCGCATTTGGGGCAATCGCCTTTGATAAAGCGGTCTGGCAAAAACATGTTTTTCTCAGGATCGAAAAACTGCTCCACGCTTTTTTTGCCGATCAAGCCGACATTGTCTAAGTCTTGGTAAATCGACTGGCACAGCGCGTGATTCTCCTCACTATCGGTATGGCTCCAGTTGTCAAAGCTGATGTGAAAGCCGTCCAAATACTCTTTGCGGCCAGCCGCAATATCGTCCACAAACTGGCGAGGCGTTTTGCCGGCCTTCTCCGCCGCGATCATGATCGGTGCACCATGCGCATCATCGGCGCACACGAAATTCACCTCGTGGCCTTGCATTCTTTGGTACCGCACCCAAACATCCGCTTGGATGTATTCCATGATGTGGCCGATGTGGAATTTTCCGTTGGCGTACGGCAGGGCCGTGGTGACGAATAACTGACGAAGAGCGGGACGCGGTGTTGACATGGCTTATTCTGCGAATGTTTGCGGGGTAATCCCTGATTTTAAGTGGCTTGGGTACACTCTAAGAATCCTTTGCTTGTCTCTTTAGAAATTGATCCCTCTCATGGCCACCAACGAACAGATTCTCGACGCGCTCAAAAGCGTGATTGACCCCAACACCGGCAAAGATTTTGTGAGCAGCAAATGCATCAAAAATTTGAGCGTGACCGATGGCGATGTAGCCTTTGATGTGGAGCTGGGCTATCCAGCCAAGAGCCAGATTCCGGCGTTTCGCAAAGCGCTGATCGCTGCGGCCAAGGGCGTGGCGGGCGTGGATAACGTCTCTTGCAATGTGACGATGAAGATCGTGGCTCACGCAGCGCAGCGCGGCGTGGCGCTGATGCCTACTGTGAAAAACATTGTGGCTGTGGCCTCGGGCAAAGGCGGCGTTGGCAAGAGCACGACGACCGTGAACCTCGCGCTGGCCCTAGCCGCCGAGGGCGCGCGCGTGGGCATTTTGGATGCGGATATCTATGGCCCCAGCCAGCCCATGATGATGGGCATCGAAGGCCGCCCAGAGAGCGAGGATGGCAAGACGATGGAGCCGATGGAAAACTACGGCGTGCAGGTGATGAGCATTGGCTTCCTCGTCAATCAAGACGAAGCGATGATCTGGCGCGGCCCAATGGCTACGCAAGCGCTGGAGCAACTGATTCGCCAGACGAATTGGAAAGATTTGGATTATTTGATCGTGGATATGCCGCCCGGCACAGGCGATATCCAGCTAACCCTCAGCCAGCGAGTGCCCATGACCGGCGCCGTGATTGTCACCACACCGCAAGATATCGCCCTGCTAGACGCGAAAAAAGGCGTAGCGATGTTTGAAAAAGTAGGCGTGCCGATTTTGGGTGTCGTTGAAAATATGTCTGTCCACGTCTGCGAAAAATGCGGCCACACCGAACACATCTTCGGCGAAGACGGCGGCAAGCGTTATGCCGCTGAGAAGAATATTGACTACCTCGGCGCTTTGCCACTCAACATGAGCATCCGCGTGAATGCCGACAGTGGCCGGCCCACGATGGTGACCGATCCAGATGGCGAGATTGCGGGGATTTACAAAGCAGTGGCTCGCCAAGTGGCGATCAAGATTGCTGCAAAGGCTAAAGATTTCTCATCGAAGTTTCCTTCGATCAAAATCAGCAAAGACACTTAATTTTAAGCGTTTCGATGCTCTAGCCGGCATAAATACTGCATGTAGTGCTATCAAATTTATAGTTATTCAAATGGCTATCAATATTTTCAACGCATCTTCTACGCGCTTCATGTGTGTGCGTGAGAGCTCAGCAATCGGCTCATTGCCCATCAGACGTTGATTCGAAACCGTACGAATTTGATCGACGAGCACATCCGTCTCGTGAGTCAGTTTCCCTAGTTTGCCCAACGCAACCCGCAGCGGAAAACCATCGCCTTGACCATCCCGGTAAGTTTGTGTGGTGCAGGGAATGGCTATTGTTGTGGCATGGCCTGCGTCATTCAAAATATTCGTCTGAATAATCAAGGCGGGACGGCCGCGCTTGCCAGGCTCTTGTTTGTGGGTTTGAGGCTCGAAATCAACTTCCCAAACTTGCCCGCGGTGGAGTTTAGGCAAGGCCGTCCCCAGTTGCAGCGTCCATGGCTTCGTTTTCGGCCAGATGCTGAGCGGATAAAGCTTTTGAAAGGAACTGCATGCGTTCTTTAAGGGCGCGTTCGTTCTTCTCGCGCACGGCTTCGCGCACATAGTCTGAGCTACTCAGATTAAAGATGCTTGCGAGTGCTTTGGTTTGCTCGGCAAAGCTTTGTGTGGTGCGAAAAGATAGGGTGGCGGCTGTCATGCGTATGCTCCAATCGTAAGACATTATTATAATACATATTCGTACTGCATGATTATTGGGCAGTCCAGCCGCCATCGACTGCCCAAGCTTGGCCGCGCACATTGGCAGCGGCTTCGCTGCAGAGGAACACGGCGAGTTCGCCGAGTTGCTGCGGCGTGGTGAATTGCAGACTGGGTTGTTTTTCGCTGAGGAGATCTTTGCTGGCCTGTATGGCGCTAATGCCTTCTTTGGCTGCGCGCTCGTCGATTTGCTTTTGCACCAAAGGCGTGAGCACCCAACCGGGGCAGATGGCATTCACTGTGATGCCGGTGGTGGCTGTTTCTAACGCGATGGATTTTGTGAAGCCCACCAAGCCGTGCTTGGCTGCGACATAAGCGGATTTGTCTTTGCTGGCGACTAAGCCATGCGCCGAGGCGATGTTGATGATGCGGCCCCAGTTTTTGGCGCGCATGTCGGGGATGGCGAGGCGCGTGGTGTGGAAGGCGCTGGAGAGGTTGATAGCGATGATGGCATCCCACTTTTCAGCCGGAAAATCTTCCACCGGGCTGACATGCTGGATGCCAGCGTTGTTGACCAAGATATCGACCATGCCGAATTCTCGGGCGGTAAACGCGATGAGCTGCTCGATCTCTGCGGGCTTGCTCATATCTGCGCCGTGGTAAGCCACCTTCGCTCCGTGTTTGGAGATATCAGCGCGAGCAGCTTCAATACTGGTTGCATCGCCGAAGCCGTTGAGCACGATGTTGGCACCTTGTTTGGCGAGCTCGATGGCGATGCCCAGGCCTATGCCGCTGGTCGAACCTGTGACGACGGCCGTTTTGGTTTTGAGAGATGTGTTCATCGCCAAATTTTAGCGATGAAACCTCAGCGCGAGCAATTTAGCGTTTAGTGCATTAACGTTTTAAAGCAGGCCACACGTCCAGCAAATCACTCGATGCTTGGAAGCGAATGCCGTTGTCGCTCAATATATCTTCTGTCGCATCAAGCATTTGCTTATGCGGCAACACGATAGATTCTGCAGATTGCTGATCGAACTTAATGACCACTAACTCGCTCTTCAAATCTCGCAAAATCTCGGCCATATGCCGCAAGCTGCGTATGGGAATATCGTTGATCGACTGCACGACTGAGCCAAAGCGATTGTCATAACCTGAGACCAAGCGATGCGGAAAAAACGGTGCGCTCACCACCACCAAATCTTCGCGCTTTGCATCGGGCTCATCGGCCATGCGCGTCACCAAAGGCTGGGCGTTGAAGGCAAAGCTGTTGAGTGAGCCTGAGTTGTTGTTAAAAAAACTGCGGAATTCCCAAGTAGCGCGCGAGAAGACCATCGGGCCGTAGACGAAGTACGAAGGATACGCGCCGCTCAAAGTGTTCACCAAACGCGGCCTGCTGGAGACCACGGGCAGCTCAATTTGCATCGTCTTGCCGGCGCGGATAACCGTGAGCGGCAGCTTGCCATCTTTGGCAAACTTTTGAACATGGTATTGAAAGCGCACCTGCACATCACCGACTAGCTTGACCATGCCTTGGTTGTCAATCTCGGTGTTGCCAATATGCGTGATGATGTCCCATTCTTTGAGTGGATAACTCTCATCTTTAGAGATCGGTCGCTGCACGACCATTCCGCGCACAGACTTTTCTGCTTTGAGGAAATTGCGCAATGCTGGATTTTCTAGCGTTTGCAGCTCATCGTAAATTGCGGGCTTGCCATCGTATTTGCCATCTTTGATGTCGGCCAGAAACAGCTCGACTTCTTCATTCGGAATGATGTAGCCAATGTTTTGTGCGCTGCTCACGATCGCGTAGGCCACGCCGATCATTTTGTCGCCCGCAAACACCGGGCCGCCGCTGTTGCCAGGGTTGATCGCTGCATCGACTTGAATGCGCAAGCCTTGCGTAGGAAAATTGTACGAGACAAATTCGATACGCGATACGATGCCTTTTGTGATTGAGAGCGAATTGCCGCCAAACGGATAGCCATACGCCAACACCTCATCTTTCACATCAGGCAACACGCTAGCGCGCTGTGGCACAGGGCGATTAGCAAAAAAGCTGTTGTCTTCCAATTCGAGCACGGCCAAATCGATGCCGCGCGCAATGGCGATCACGCGTGCGGGCAGCTTATCGCCGCCCTCTTTGGCACGCACTTCTACTTTGCTCGCGTAATTCACAACGTGTGCATTCGTCAAAATCCGGTTTCCCTCAATCACCACGCCCGAGCCTGTGCTTTCGCTTGGCGCGGCTTTGTTCCAAGGGCGAAAAAGATCGGGTTGGCGCGAGGTTGTGAAGATTTTGACCACCGAGTTTTCTAAAGCGGTAGACCGCGCAGGGCGGTTCGGAGTTTGTGCATGGGTAGCGCTGCATGCCAATAGGAGGAGCAAACCAAAGCTGGGCAGCAAGCGAGCGAGAAAGGCTGAGATGATCATGATGGATGCCCATACAAAAGAGTTGCCTCTACTGTAGCGAATCCTCACAACTTTTACGTCACTGCGGGCATTGAGCCTCAGGTTTTACATCTTTCTTTCGGGCGGCGGCATGCGGTAGCTTGCAGGCGTGCGGCTGAGTTTGATGGGGGAGGCGATGCCTTTGTAATCGCCGATATTGACGACCATCTCGCGATGCTTTGTGTGTGGATCAGCCAACGCAGTGGCAATGTCGTGAATCGGCGCGCAGGGCACGCCAGCACGGATGAGCTGGTCGGCCAAGGGTTTGCAGGCGAAGAGTGCTAACTTTTCTTCGAGCAGGGCTTTGAGCGCGACGCGATTGATATTGCGTTGGGCATTGCTTGCAAAGCGCGGATCAGAGACGAGCTCTGGCGCGCCGAGTGTTTGCACGAGCTTGGCAAACTGTCCATCGTTGCCTACGGCAAGGAAGATCGGGTCTGTGCCGGTGGCGAAAGTGTCATAGGGCACGATGTTGGGATGTGCATTGCCGCTGCGCCCTGGCACACGGCCATCAAGCAAGTGATTGGCGCTGTGCGGATGCAAGAGTGCAAGGCCGTTGTCATAAAGAGAAGATTCCACGAACTGGCCTTTGCCGCTGTTGTGGCGCTCTTGCACTGCAAGCAAGATGCCCAATGCCGCACTCATGCCGGTGGCGATATCGACGACAGGGATGCCCACACGCAGCGGTTCTCCACCCTTTTCTCCGTTGATGCTCATGATGCCGCTCATGGCTTGAATCGCAGCGTCATAGCCGGGCAGGCCACCCAGCGGCCCATCAGCGCCGAAACCACTCACGCGGCAATGAATCAGGCGAGGAAATTTCGCGTGCAAAGTATCGAAGCCCAAGCCCCATTTCTCCATGCTGCCGGTTTTGAAGTTTTCTACCAAGACATCTGCCATCGCCAAAAGTGACAGTAGCTTTTCGCGTTGCACGGGATCATTCAAATCCATCGTTGTGCCTCGTTTATTGCGGTTGAGGCCAAGAAAGTAGCTGGCCGTTCCCTGTGCATTGAAGGGCGGCCCCCAGCCACGCGTCTCGTCGCCTTGGGGTGGCTCAATCTTCAACACATCTGCGCCATGGTCGGCCAAGATTTGTGTGCAGTAGGGGCCGCCCAAGAC
>JAYUSD010000041.1:0-4848 GCA_043755865.1 Variovorax sp.
TGAGCTCTGGCATGGCGCTGGCCAAAGTCGGCGGCGGTGTCAACCTCGACATGGCCGCCGCTGGCAACACGGAAGTGCTGAAAGCCAAGCTCAAAACCATGGCCAGCTTGGGGCTAAAAGACACGATTGAAGACGTCCTCATCACGCTGGGCACGCAATATCACCTGATCCGCCCGATCCCCCACAAGCAAGGCCTCTTTTTGTACCTCGTGCTTGACAAAACCAAGGGCAATTTGGCGATGGCGCGTTTCAAACTGATGGCCATTGAAAAAGACATCACCGTTTAAAAAGTTGCTTTTAGCAACTGCGCTGCTTTAACTCTCAAGCTTTCTCAAAAGCCCGCTCGCGCCTCAAAGCGCGGCGGGCTTTTTTAATGCTTGCGTTATCGCTGGCACGATGCCTGTGACGCATGGCATGCCATCACCGCTGCCATCCGCCATCAGCAGTAAAAAAGCGCTAATCCGAAACAAGTGAGCGGGTGGCGGGTTGCGGGTTGCGGGTGGCGGGTGGCGGGTTGCGGGTGGCGGGTTGCGGGTTGCGTCGCTATAATTTAGATAGCACGCCACGCAGTATCTATGCCGGATAACAGGCGATTTGACTGCTAAATTTCGCGCCCGGGCTCTCGCCCCATCAGCAGCGCGACAGCCGCAGGCGCATCAATCCTGCCCTCCAGCAGCTTCACCACGCAAGCCGTGATCGGCATCTCGATGCCCAAACTTCTGGCACGCGCGAGCACCGCTGCAGCGCAACGTGCGCCTTCTGCGACATGGCCGAGCGAGGCTGTAATTTGCGCCAAGCTTTGCCCTTGCGCCAGCAGCAGCCCCACTGTGCGGTTGCGGCTCAGATCGCCGGTGGCCGTGAGCACCAAATCGCCCAGGCCAGACAAACCCATAAAAGTCTCTGCTTGTGCGCCGAGCCCAACGCCTAGGCGCGTCATCTCAGCCAAGCCGCGCGTGATCAGGGCGGCGCGAGCATTGAGGCCCAACCCGCGTCCAGCATCCAAGCCATCACACAAGCCCGTGGCAATGGCGAGCACGTTTTTGACAGCGCCACCCACTTCCACGCCTACTACATCGCTGTTTTCATAAATGCGCAGCCGCTCACTGTGAAACGCAGCCACGAGTGCTTGGCTGACTTCGGGGGATTTGCTTGCAGCTACCAAAGCAGTTGGCTGACCGCGCGCGACTTCGATTGCAAAACTCGGGCCGCTGAGCACACCCAGCAGGCTACTCGGCGCACATTCCGCAGCGCCTAGATCCGGATGCACATTTTGCGCAGCAATCTCATGGGCCAATCTGCCATGTTCATCAAAGCCTTTGCATAGCCACACGACACTCTGGCGCGCTGCAGACAGTGCTTGCAGGCTTTGCGCCAAGCCTGTCATCGGCGTGGCGATCACGTAGAGATCAGCGGCCATCTTGGCTGCGACATTTGCCTCACCATGCACAATGTTGAGCGCAGCTGGCAGCTCGCAGCCCGGCAAATAGCGGCTGTTGATTCGCGCCGCCTGCATCTGCGCTGCCTGCTGCGCATCTCTAACCAACAGGCTCACATCATTCAGCTGCCCGCCCTCGCGCGCCGCGCTGGCCGCAAGCGCTGTGCCCCATGCGCCCGCGCCGATCACTATGATTTTCATAGCATTCCGCGCTTATTCTATGCCGGCTATAGGGCTAAAAGACTATAAAAATCAGTTAGAAAACTGGTTTAAGCCTTGGCAGCTTCAGCCTGCTGCGCCTCATACATGGCTTGAAAATTAATCTCCGCCAAATGCACAGGCGGAAAGCCGGCGCGCGTGATGATGTCGGCCACACTGGCGCGCAGATACGGATACACAATTTGTGGGCAAGCAATGCCGAGCACAGGGCCCATTTGGTCTTGCGGCAGATTACGGATCTCGAAAATACCGGCTTGCTTGGCTTCGACCAAAAATACGGTGCGGTCTTCAATCTTGGTTGTCACAGTCGCAGTGACACACACTTCAAACACACCTTCAGCCGCCGGCTGCGCTTCCACGCCCAGTTGGATATCCACAGCAGGCTGCGTTTGCTCCAGCAGTATCGTGGGCGAATTGGGCTGCTCTAGCGACAAATCTTTCAAATAAACGCGCTGAATCTGGAAGACCGGAGCCGCTTGCTCAGCGCCAACCGGTGCGCCTTGGATATCAGTAACTTTGTTGTCGGTAACTTGGTTTTCAGCCATGGTGAATCTCTCAAAGGGTAAAACAAAACAAAGCCCGCTGCGCTTCTAAGCACGTTCAGCGGGCGTCGGGAGAATTATCGCAGAGCGGCTTTGGGCTACTTACAAGCAACTGAAGCCGCTTGCAATGGAATTAGGCCACTTGCAAAAGCATTAAACCGCTTGCAACGGAATTAAGCTGCTTGCAACGGAATTAAGCTGCTTGCAGCAGCGCCATTAAGCCGCCTTTGCCATCCAGCGCGGCCAAATCATCGTAGCCGCCAACATGCGTCTGGCCGATGTAGATTTGCGGCACAGTGCGCCGCCCAGTGGCCTGCATCATCTGCTCGCGTGCGGCGGAATCAATGTCAATGCGGATTTCTTCAATACTTGCCACACCCTTGGCCTTGAGCAATTGCTTGGCGCGTATGCAAAATGGGCAGACGGCGGTGGTAAACATTTTTACGGCTTGCATAGGAATTTCTCTAGAGCAATCAAAAACATCGGTCGCGAAAACAGCGGGCCAACTTACGTTTTTTCCAGCGGCAGCCCAGCTTCACGCCACGCTTTCAGGCCGCCGGCCATGGCCTGCACATTGCCATAACCCAGCTTCTTAGCCGCGGCCACGAGTCGCGCAGCACGAAGGCCCGTCGCGCATACCAAAATAAGTGGCAGCGCTTTGTTTTTCACGGCACCTTCTAGCTTTGATAAAAGCTCATCAGCAGGCAGATTTTTTGAGCCCACGATGTGCCCCGTTGCGAAGTCAGCCGCATCGCTCACGTCAATCACCACCGCTTTTTCGCGGTTCATCAGTTGCACTGCGCCATTGGCATTCAAGCTGCCCGCGCCGCCCAGCGCGCCGCCCTTAATCGCAGGCCACAAAAGCATCGCGCCCGAGCCAAAAGCCACTGCAAACAACGTCCAGTTCTCAATCAAAAACTTCATGTCTAAAACCCAATACAAACAAGTAACGTAACAAAACCAAAAGACGTATTTTAGAATGATGGGCTGCACAGCGCGCCCAGCGTCTGTTTTTCGCCTTATTTCATCTTATTTGCCACAGGGAAAGCCATGCACAAACTCGTACTGATGCGCCACGGAGAATCCACTTGGAATTTAGAAAACCGGTTCACCGGTTGGACAGATGTTGACCTGACGGACACCGGCGTCCGGCAGGCCAGACAAGCTGGCAAATTGCTCAGGGATGCCGGCTACGAATTCGATGTGGCCTACACCAGCGTGCTTAAGCGCGCGATCCGCACGCTTTGGCTGGCCTTGGATGAGATGGATCGCACTTGGCTGCCTGTATGCAAGCATTGGCGCTTAAACGAGCGCCACTACGGCGCGTTGCAGGGGCTCAACAAAGGCGAGACGGCCAAGAAATTTGGCGACGAGCAAGTGCTGATCTGGCGCAGAAGCTACGACACGCCGCCGCCCGCGCTTGATGCGACAGACCCGCGCAGCGAGCGCTCAGACATGCGCTACGCCAAGCTCTCGCCGCAAGACATTCCGCTCACCGAATGCCTCAAAGATACGGTAGAGCGCGTCATGCCGTTTTGGAACGACACCATGGCACCTGCCATTCTGAGTGGCAAACGCGTCGTGGTGGCCGCGCATGGGAACTCGATTCGCGCCTTGGTCAAATACCTCGACGGCATCTCTGATGACGCGATCGTCAATCTCAACATCCCCAACGGCATTCCTTTGGTTTATGAGCTCGATGCCAACCTCAAACCCATCAAAAACTACTATTTGGGCAGCGCCGAGGCCGCCGCGAAAGCAGCTGCAGCAGTTTCAGCCCAAGGCAAGGCTTAAAAAAACAATCGCAAACCCGAACACCTTTCGAGACTTTTGCCCGGAACTCACCCCGGCTTTGCACTCTCCAAGGTGTAATATTGCCGTTGTGTGAGCCTATCGTGGCTCTTGGGCAGGACTGGGCAACACCCTCATGAACTCGAAATTGAAAATCGCTGGCTGGATCTCTATGGGCGTAGTGGCCGGCGCGCTCACCACCATCTCCGTGCAATCTGTGGCGCAACGTGCACTCGCACCTTTGCCGCTAGAAGAATTGCAGCAGCTCGCAGCCGTGTTTGGCATGATCAAAACCGATTACGTGGAAGCAGTCGACGAGAAAAAGCTCATCACTGAAGCCATCTCCGGCATGGTCACCAGCCTTGATCCGCACAGCCAGTATTTTGATAAAAAATCGTTCAAAGAATTCCGCGAAGGCACCAGCGGCCGCTTTGTGGGTGTAGGCATTGAGATCGCGCAAGAAGATGGTTTGGTGAAAGTCGTCTCGCCCATCGAGGGCTCGCCAGCCTTTCGCGCGGGCTTAAAGCCCAATGACTTAATCACAAAAATTGATGATTTCGCAGTCAAAGGCCTGCCGCTCAATGAAGCCGTCAAACGCATGCGAGGCGAGCCCAATACCAAGGTGATCCTCACGATTTTTCGCCGCGAAGAAAACAACCGAACCTTCAGCGTGACGATCACCCGCGAAGAAATCCGCACGCAATCCGTGCGCAGCAAAAACATCGAGCCTGGCTATGCTTGGCTGCGCGTGAGTCAATTCCAAGACCGCACCGTAGATGATTTCTCGCGCAAGCTTGAAGAGCTGTACAAAGCCGACAACAACCTCAAAGGTTTGGTGCTCGATCTGCGCAACGATCCGGG
>JAYUSD010000042.1:0-29397 GCA_043755865.1 Variovorax sp.
GACACCGCCGCCGACTTTGGCCAGCGCCATGCCAGAGCTCATATCAACCAAGGCGGCTGCCATTGCACCGTCAATTTGCATACATGCGTTCATGGAGTCGTTAAGTGTGGCCATGGGGGGGGTTCCTTGAAAAGTTGGATGGATGGGTGTGGATGGTGCAGCTTCCGATGGGGCGCTGCGATCCGTTGTCCCTAGAGAGATCTCTTGCACTACGGCAGTTGGCGCTACACCACTTGGCACTGCGGTTGGCAGCTCAAGAGGAGTAGCACTGGCCAGCGGCGCGGGACGGGGGATCGCTGCTGGTAATTCGGGGGCGGTTATGTTTTGCAGCTCGGCTGTGACGTGTAAGTCCAGCGATTGCATCACTTTGGCAATGCTGCCCTGCGGATCGGTGCGATCTTTGACTTCGTGGCGCAGCCAACCATTTGACTGGGAGGCCATGAGGCGGCAGGTGGTGGCAGCAATCGAATCTACAGGCGTCAACACCACGGCCTGAAACAATGCATTGGCTCGGCGCGCGGCCATGAGGCCTTGCAAACTGCGGTTGATCACGGGCACTTGCGCGTTGCCAATGAGCATCACGGCTTTACCTGCCTCGGGCAGCCAATGCGACTCAAGCTGAGCCAGCTCATCAAGCGTCACGCCCTCCGCATTGATCCAGATCACAGAGCCACCTAGGCGCGTATTCTCAAACAACTCTAAGGCTGATTCGTAGGCGGGATCGGGCATGCTGATGCTCGCGCCTTGGCTGAGATAGTCATACAGGTGCTGCGATGTGGTGGCGTAGATATTCAAAATCACCAAAGCGATGCGATCAGAATCAAGCACAAGAATGTCAGCTATGGCTTGCTGGCTGTTTTTAGTGTTCATTGGTTTGAGACATTACACGTTTCTACAGAGAAACACCATAGGAATAATTTATACAGCGCCTCTCGGTTAAAAATAAGCAAATAGTGTTCATGCTTGTGGGCTTTTCGCCTCACATGGCTCTAAAAAGCGATGCATAAATGCGGCTCACGGCGAGCTTGTCCGCGCGGCCATGCAGGCTGATGCTGAGCCGGCCTGCTTCATCTCGGTGCGCAGCTTCGATCAGGCTGGCTCGCACAAGGGTACTGCGGTGAATTTGCCAAAATTCATCGGGGTCGAGTTGGGCCAACAGATCTTTGATGGGCGTGCGGATCAGCAGCTCCCGCTCTGCTTTGGCGATACCGGTGAGCACGCGCACATATTTGTCTGAAGCTTCAAAGTAAGCGACATCGGAAAGCGGCACGATAACGATTTGGCTGCCTACGCTGGCTTGGATGCGTTGCAGGCGGGGTGCGAATGCTGGCGCATCGGGGCTTTGGTGCAGCAAGGCGCGCAAGGCTTTGAGCATGGGCTCATCGCTATTCGCACTGCTGGCATATGCTATGGATTCAGTAGCACTCTGCGAAGATTCTATGCCGGCTAGAGCGTGAAATGAAGGTCTAATGCGGTCTAAAGCCTGCCGCAAACGCGCGGTTTTCACGGGCTTGACGATGTAGTCCACTGCGGCTTGCTCGAAAGCTTTGACCGCGTATTCGTCAAACGCAGTCATGAAGATGAGCAGCGGCAACGCGCGAGACGCCGGCCAGCGCTCAGCGATTTCTTGCGCCGCCTCCAAGCCCGATTGACCGGGCATGCGCACGTCGAAAAACAACACGTGCGGCAGCTCTTTTAAAGCCATTGCAACGGCTTGCACACCATCGGTGGCGATATGGGTTTGCAGCTCGGGCCAGAGTTGGCTTAGCTCGCACTGCAATGCTTTCGCCAGCAAGCTTTCGTCTTCGGCGATCAGGGCGGTGATCTGGGTGCTCATTTGTTGATGGGCAACAGCAAGGTGACTTCACAGCCGGGCGTCGGCGCTTGTTCGCCTGTGCGGGGCTTGTTTTGATGTGAAAAGGAGCAGTTTGCCGGCGTATTTATTGCGCGGACTGCTATGAAATTTATAGCATTTTGCGAGCCATACCAGTTTTGCAAACGCTCGCGTACTTGGGTGATGCCAAAGCCATTGGGGGCATGGTGGGCGTGGGTATGGGCGTGGCCGTGGCCGTGCGCTGGATCTGCCCTCAAGCCCATGCCATCATCGGCCACGCGCAGCACGAGCTGGCCATTTTCTTTGGCAGCTGTTATCCATATTTGCCCGCCGCCAATCTTTGGCTCGATGCCATGGATCACCGCGTTTTCTACCAAGCTTTGCAAGATCAAAGTGGGCACGTGAATTTGCGAAAGCTCGGGCGGCAGGCTGAGCTCATAGCGCAAGCGATCTCCTAATCGAATTTGCATCAGCGCAAGATAATCGCGCAGCCTTTCAAATTCCGCTGCCAAGCTGTGCTCTTGCGCGTTGGATGCGCTGAGCGTGGCGCGCAGAAAATCACCCAGTTGATCGAGCATATGCACCGCGCGATCAGGCTCCTGCGGGATCAGCGCACGCAAATTGGCCAAGGTGTTGAAGAGCATGTGCGGATCGAGCTGGCTTTGCAGTAATTTGAGCTTGGCCTGCGCGGCTTGGCGCTCGGCTTGCTCGCGCACATTCTTCTCAATGCTGAGCACCTCGCGCGAGAGGAAGAAGTACACCATGGCGCAGCCCGCAGCAAGTGAGAGCAACAGAAATCCTGCCATTTGCTGCGGCACGTGTCGCCAGCCGTGCAAGGGCGGGAATCCACGCAGCACATCCCCAGCTGCCGAGCCTAAAAAATAACCAGTCACGCAGCCTGAGAAGGTGAGCATCATGGCTTGGCGCATGTTGATGTGGCCTAGTGGATGCAGCACATGCCGCCCGCCATCAATCAAGGCCCAAATCGACAAGCCAATCAGCTGGGAATAGAGCATGTTGAGCCCTAGGCTATCTTTGCCAAAAGCAGTTAGCGTGGCAGCAATCGTGGCGTTGACCGCCATCGAGATCAACACATCTTTGAACAGGCGTTTTCTAATGGAGGCAGAGAACATGTGCAGAGTATGCCCGCCCCGATCCTGCTGTGGCGCGGTGACTAGGCTCACCATGGATCGCTCTGTGCGGTCATTTTTGCAGCCAAAGCTTTGCGCTCGTTTTGCAAAAGGCGTTCATGCAATGCGCTGCCGGGGCTGCCTAACCAAACGGCTGCGCCATGAATCGCAAGACCGAGCCCCCAGCCTGCCAGCGGAAAGATCGCCCAAGGCTTGCCGCTGGCCACCGAGAGCGTGATCAGTAGAGCGTTGACGCAAATGAAAACGGCTGCATGGATAAACCAGCCGAGCTTTGCACCAGCTCGGCGGCGGGCGAGGCGCTCGATGTCGTGCGGAGAGAGGCTGGCGCTGTAAATCATGTTTTTCGTTGCTCCTTGTAGAGTAAATGCGAGAGAAAAATCAAGGTTTCGCGATGCTTGCTGGGCTCAAATGGTCGAGATGAAATTGCACGATTTTTGCAAACGCAGCATCGCGCAGGTTGGCATCGAAGCCGGCCGTGGGCAGGCCGCCTCGCACTTGATTTTTGGCCGCTTCGCGCGCTGCCGCTTCTGGCCACGGATGAAGCAGATCAAAATGCTGGGCGGGCAGATCGGCTAGGCGCTTGCAACTTTTGCAATGCGTCAGCACATGATCTGAATGAAAGCGGGGCACGAGCACTTGATCGTTTTGAGCTGTGACCAAGCCCACAGGAATCTTGATACGCGCCAAGCTTTCAGCGCTGAAGATGGCGGCCAGCGGCACCGAAAGCGTGACGGCAGCAATTCGGGTATCGGGCCGCACCTCTGGATTGGCAGACGAGGGCGTGAGGCCGCCGTGCACTGCTGTGAGCTCGGCGGGCAAAAACACCTCCGGCACATTTTTGGCGCGTTTTAAACCAGCAGCACGCTCTTCGCGCGCTGCACCTGAGATCGCACCCCCAAAACAAAAGCCCTCATCGGCAACTTGGACACGATTGCAATGCTGCACCAAATTCAATGTGCGCCACTGCGCGCCAGCCAATGCCAGCCCGGTCACGCCGCCGGCAGACATGCCATGCACGCCCACTTGGGTCAGTGCCAGCCGAGCCGACCATTGCGGATGTGTGGCCAAAGCATCAACAACTTGCGAGATTTCCGTTGGGCGGCTCTGAAAAGCGGCAGGGCCTGATTTGGAGGCATCGCGAAAATTGTCTCCCGCATGCAGCGGCTGCGCGACGATGAAGCCGGCGCGCGCAAGCTTCGAGGCCAAGCCGTGATCAGCCATGGCGCTGCCGCCAGAGCCATGCGAAAGCACGATGAGGCGATGCAGCTTTTCATGCGGCTTTGCGTCAAGCACCACATTCAATTCAAAGGGGCCAAAGCTTGTCGTCTTGCTGACCGCATCGGTTGGATAAATCAAAGTAATCGGCAGCACACCAGCTTGGATGTTGCTCATGCCGATGTGTGCTGGGGTGCTTTGGCTGAAGGCAAAGAAAGTGGCGAGGCTGGCAAACGTTGCCAGAGCGCGAGAAAGAAGTTTCATGCGAGTTTTTCGGTGAAGTCAATGAACTGAGGCTCTAGCTCCAGAAGACGCGACCAATGAGTTGGTTGAGATAGCGCCCTGGCAGCAAAGTCAAAGTGCCGGTGATGAGGCATGCATTGATATAGAGGCTGATCATGGTGAATTTGTGGGCTTTGATATTGCCTTTGGATAGAAAC
The DNA here is from genome assembly GCA_043755865.1 of Variovorax sp. Lineage (GTDB taxonomy): Bacteria > Pseudomonadota > Gammaproteobacteria > Burkholderiales > Burkholderiaceae_C > JANMDU01. The sequence goes on from JAYUSD010000042.1 coordinate 4,641, forward strand.
CAAAACGCGGCAATGAGGCTGATTAGCGTGACGGGGATCAGCAAATGAATCCAAGAAAAGTGCCACCACATCGGGAAATGCGAATGGATAAATATGGCTGATATGGATGTGATGAGCATCATCGTGACCCATGCGTAGCCAAACGCACGGTGCAATGTGGGGCGCTGCGTGCCCCACAGGCGCGCCCAAATGGCCAAAGGCCCGAGCGCGACGGCTGCAATGGCGGCAGCCAAATGGATGATGATTTGCGGTGAAAGCGTTTGCATGCCGCTAATGTGCCTTTGCTGCGCTAAGGCGGCGAGCGCTTTGCGATGAAATGCAGATTTTGAGGTGTGAGATGCGTGGCACAAGGATTTACTGCTCGGACATATGCGCAACGCAGTGCTTGCCTACAATGCATCTATGAAGAAATCTCTCTGGATCGCGGGTTTGGTGGTGCTGGCTGCGGCAGGCGGCGGGGCTTGGTGGTATGCGCAGCGCGATAAAGCCGATGATGTGCAATACCGCAGCGCGAAAATTGAGCGTGGGAACCTGGCGGCGAGTGTGTCGGCCAGTGGCGCGGTCAATCCTGTGACGCAGGTGAGCGTGGGCACACAGGTGAGCGGGCAGATCAAAGAGCTTTATGTGGATTTCAATTCGGAAGTCAAAGCTGGGCAACTCATTGCGCAAATTGATCCTGAGACGTTTGAATTTCGCGTGCGGCAGTCGATGGCTGATGTGGATGCGGCGCGGGCGCAGGTGCTCACCGCGCAGGCCAATGTGCTGGCATCGAATGCGGCGATTTCTCGCTCGCAAGTGGATGTGCAGGAGGCGCAGCGGGATTTCGAGCGGAAGAAAGATTTAGCTGACAAGCAATTTATTGCACAAGTTGAGGTGGATCGCGCGCGCGCTTTGGTCAACACGTCGGGCGAGAGCTTGAAATCTACTCAGGCGCAGCTAGCGGTGACGAATGCGCAGGTGAAATCGGCACAGGCGAATGTGGCGCAGCGCGATGCGGCGCTGGCGCAAGCGAAGATTGATTTGCAGCGCACGAAGATTACGTCTCCTGTGAATGGCATCGTGATCAAGCGGGCGATTGAGAAGGGGCAGACTGTAGCGGCGAGTTTGCAGTCGCCTGAGCTCTTCGTCATTGCGCAGAATTTGTCTGACATGCAAGTCGATGCGAGCATTGACGAGGCCGATGTGAGTCGCATCCGCATGGGGCAACGCGCGACGTTTACTGTGGACGCTTTCCCCGGCCAGACGTTTGAAGGCGAAGTGCGCCAAGTGCGCAAGGCGGCGCAGAATGTCGCCAATGTGGTGACTTATGTGGCCGTGGTGGGGTTTACGAATACTGCCGGCCGCTTGCTGCCGGGGATGACGGCGAATGTGCGCGTTGTCACGGAGAGCCGCGAGAATGTTTTGAAGATTCCGAATGCTGCGCTGCGGGTAAGGATTGCGGGTGTGGAGCCAGCGGCTTCCGGTGCATCAGCTCCATATTCGCCAAGCTCTGCACCAAAAACAGGCCGCAACAGTTTTGGCTTTTTCAGCGAAGCTGTGGCGCAGCCTGCCGGCGGTGGCGGTGGCATGGCCGCGCAGCGTGAGCGCTTGATCAATGAATTGCAACTTACTGCTGATCAGCAAACTAAATTAGATGCTATTCAAACTGAGCTGCGCCCCAAATTCATGGCGCTGCGGGATATGGATGAAGCGGAGCGGCAAGGCGCACGAGAAAAAATCACCGCCGAGATGCGCAGCAAAATCTCTGCGATGTTGACGGCGGATCAGAAGAAAAAATACCAAGAGATGATTGCGAATTCACCTGCTCCGGGTTCGGGTGCTGGTGGTGGCAATCGTCAAGCGGCCTCGCCACCAGCAGCGCCTTCAGTCAGTGCTGCTCCTAATTCAGTAGCGCCTCGCGCAGATTCTATGCCGGCTAGTGGCTCAAAAGGCTCTAAAAATGCTGCTGCAGGAGCTGTCGGTGCTGTAGGAAGTGCTGCAGCGTCTTCCACACCTGCTGCATCAGCTCCAGCACCACCCACTTCACAAAGTAACGCACCAGCAGGTGCACCCTCGGCGGGCGGTGGAGGCGGCGGGCCTTTAGGCGAGTTGCGCAATCGCTTGGTGAGTGAACTCCAGCTCAGCGCCGATCAACAGCAAAAGCTCGATGCTCTGTTTGCTGAGACGCGACCTAAATTCGCTGCTATGCGAGATGCCACGCCAGAAGATCGCCCCAAGGTGCGCGAGCGCATCATGGGCGAGCTGCGAGCGAAGGTGAACGATTTGCTCATGCCTGAGCAGAAAACCAAATACGCCGCACTGCAAGCCGAGATGGGCAGCCGCACTTCATCGCGTGGCCGCATTTATCTTTTCAATGAACAAGGCAAGCCCGTGGCCTACAACGTGCGCCTTGGCATCACCGATGGCACATCCACCGAGCTCATGATCGCGCCCAATTCGCCGAATGCAGAAATCTTCAAAGAAGGCGCGAGCGTCATCACAGGCGTGATCGGCGCAGGCAACGCGCCGGCTGCTGGCGCACGCCCTTCGGGCCCGCGTATGCCATTTTGATGCATCCAGAGTTAACACGGAAGGATCAGAAACTCACGGAATACACAGAAAAATCAATTCATCTTTTTTGTGTCTTCCGTGCAACCTCCGTGCCTTCCATGTTCTGAAAATCCAACCAAACAAAAAACTCCATGCCCCTCATTGAAGCGCGCGAGCTCGTCAAAACTTATTCCATGGGCGATCAAACCGTGCACGCCCTGCGCGGCGTATCACTCGATATTGCCGAAGGTGAATTCGTCGCCATCATGGGCGCATCAGGCTCAGGAAAATCCACCCTGATGAATATCATGGGCTGCTTGGATTTGCCCACCAGCGGCATCTACCGCTTGGCGGGCGAGCGCGTCGAAGGGATGCAAGGCGATCAGCTTGCCTCCATCCGCAATCGCCGCATCGGCTTCGTCTTTCAGCAGTTTAATTTGTTGCCGCGCACGAGTGCTTTAGAAAACGTGGAGCTGCCCATGGTCTATGCCGGGATTAAGACGGATCTGAGGCGCGAGAAGGCCAAAGCCGCGCTTTCTCGCGTGGGCCTAGGCGAGCGCATGCATCACACGCCTGCTGAGCTCTCAGGAGGCCAGCAGCAGCGCGTAGCGATTGCCCGCGCTTTGGTCAACAGCCCCCAACTCATCTTGGCCGACGAGCCCACCGGCGCACTCGACAGCCAAACCAGCGAAGACATCATGAAGCTGCTGACCGAGCTCAACGCGCAAGGCATGACAGTCGTTCTCGTCACGCATGAGCACGATGTGGCTGCTTGGGCTCGGAGGAGGATTGTGTTTCGGGATGGGCAGATGGTGGAAGATGTTTTGCAGAGCGGCATTTCTAGGTAACGCGAAAAACGCTAAAAGTAAGCGAAAAACGCGAAAAGATTCAGAGAAAAATAAGCATCTTCTGAACGACAGCCTATTCGATTGAATTTTCTTTTTTCGCGTCTTTCGCGTCACTTTCGCGCTTTTCGCGTTACCTAGTCCTACACTCGCAAAACACAATGCAAGACATTCAACACTACATGCGGGGCGGCACGCTGCGTTTGCCCAGCTTGCCGCCGCTCTCGCTCTACATTCACCTTCCGTGGTGCCTCAAGAAATGCCCGTATTGCGATTTCAATTCGCATGAAATGTCGGGCGGGATGAATCAAGATATTGAGCAGCGCTACATTGCAGCCTTGATTGCAGATCTTGACATGAGCCTGCCGCTCATTTGGGGCCGCACGGTGCATAGCATCTTCATCGGTGGTGGCACACCGAGTTTGTTTTCTCCGCAGAGCATTGATCAGCTTCTCGGCGCGGTGCGCGCGCGATTGAGATTAGAAGCAGGTTGTGAGATCACGCTAGAAGCCAACCCCGGCACGTTTGAAAAAGATCGCTTCAAAGCCTTCCGCCATGCCGGCATCACGCGCTTGTCTATAGGCGTGCAGAGCTTCAACGATGCACATCTCAAAGCCCTAGGCCGAGTGCATAACAGTGCTCAGGCCAGTGCTGCTATTGCAGAAGCTGCTATGAATTTTGATTCATTCAATATTGATGTGATGTATGCACTGCCCGGCCAAACGCTTGAACAATGCGAGCAAGATATTCAAACAGCGCTCAGCTTCTCTCCGCCGCACATCAGCATTTATCACCTCACGATTGAGCCTAACACTTACTTCGCCAAATTCACGCCGAAGAATCTGCCTGTGGATGACGATGCGTATGACATGCTTGACCGCATCACTGAACTCACGGCAGCGCAAGGCTTGGAGCGCTATGAGATTTCTGCATTCGCCAAGCCAAACAAACGCAGCGTTCACAACACCAACTACTGGCAATTTGGCGACTATTTGGGCATCGGTGCGGGTGCGCATGGAAAAATCAGTTTTGCGCATCGCGTGATGCGGCAAACCAAAGCGCGCGAGCCCAAGCTGTATATGGACAAAGCTTTATCGAGCCAGCCTTGGGATTGCATGGTGCAGGAAGCTGAGGTGAGTCGCGCCGATTTGCCTTTTGAGTTCATGCTTAATGCATTGCGATTGACGGGCGGCTTTGCTCTCGCAGATTTTTATGATCGCACGGGCCTGTCCATCACGGCCATTCAAAAACAACTCGATGAGGCCGAGGCTAAGGGGTTGATCACGCGCGACTTCACCCACGTTCGCCCCACGCCCCACGGACTTGACTTCTTGAGTGATCTGCAAGCCCTGTTCTTGGCTTAGATTAAAATACAGGGCTTCGGAGGTTTGGGTGAGCGGTTTAAACCAGCAGTCTTGAAAACTGCCGGGGATGTGAGTCCCCCGTGAGTTCGAATCTCACAGCCTCCGCCAATATTCAAAAGCCTCACAGCCGCGCTGTGGGGCTTTTTTACTTGTCGTCAAAAGTGCAGTCATGGCCATCAAATCCACCATTTATAAAGCCAACATCCAAATCGCGGATATTGACCATAGCTACTACGCGGATCATGCTCTGACCCTTGCGCGGCACCCTAGCGAGACCGATGAGCGGATGATGATTCGGCTGGTGGCGTTTGCGCTGCAGGCCTACAAGTTACAGAGCTTGTGCAATGGCGATGCGACATTGGCATTCGGTGCCGGTATGTCTGACCCAGACGAAGCGGATGTGATTTTGAAGGATTTCACGGGCGCGGTTCGGCTTTGGGTGGAAGTGGGGCAGCCCGAGGACAAGCCGATCATCAAAGCCTGTGGCAAGGCAGATGAAGTGCATGTGTATGCCTTCAATCATGCTACGCCGGTATGGTGGAAGGGCATTCAAACCAAACTCACACGGCCGCGCAATTTAAGTGTGTATCAAGTGCCTTCTGATGCTGCGAAAGCGCTGGAAGCACTGGCCGAGCGGAGCATGAATGTGCAGGCGACGATTCAAGAGGGTGTGCTCTCGCTGAGTAGCGAAAAAGGCGCGGTGGATGTAGAGCCGATTAAATTGATGTGATGGCTGTTGTGAAGCCCGGGGCTGCTGATGCTGCCTGTCAATTTGCTCCGTTCGCCCTGAGCCTGTCGAAGGGTTGGTTGAGGCTTCGACCAGCTCAGCCCGAACGGATATTTTCGCTTGCTGCGATTAGAGTGTAAACACTGCGCGTATCTCACCCGTTTGCACACCACGCGCATTGAGCAAAGGTTGCGGTGCCCAAGCTTTCAACGCCTCGCGTTGAGCAGCATCAAGCCAATCCAATTGATCCATCGCCACCACGGCTGCGGCATACAGTGCAGGCATGTTTCCGCTAATGATTTTGATAGCAATCGCTTCGCGCCTTGAAATGCTGGCAATGACTTGCACGCCATCTGCGCCAATTTTGGTGATCCAGTCGCCTCGGCCGGCTTGCGTGAAAGCGAGATCGTTGCGGGCTGTGCCGGAGATCATTTCTGGATGGGCGACGAATGCGTCACGTAGCGGCTCGAAGGCTTCGCCGAGTTCGGCATCGTGCGCGCCGCTGGCAAGGCGTGCGAACGCAAGCGCTAGGTTGTGTAGCGGCATGGCGTAGTTGGGCGCGGAACAGCCGTCTGTGCCGGCAATCAGTTGGCCAGCATCGGCTCGCGTGGCTTGCATCACACTTTTATAAATGGCTTGCTGCAAAGGATGCGAAGGCGAGAGATGATCCGTCAAAGGCAATCCATGCTGCACGCAATAGCCTAAGAAACCCGTATGCTTGCCGCTGCAATTGTTATGGCGCTCGTCGTATTTCAAATCTGCGGGCGCTGTCAGGCCGCCATAGCTAAAGCGCAGTGGCACATGGCAGCCGCATTGCAAAGCTCCATACGGCTGGCCGATTTTGCGCAGCATGTCATCCACCTGCGCCACATGCATGTCTTCACCGTTGTGGCTGGCGCAGAGCAGGGCGGTTTGTTTTTGATCGAAAGCAAAATGCTTTAAGCCGCCGGCTTGCACAAACGGTAAAGCTTGAAACGGTTTGATGGTGGAGCGCGTAAAACTCATGGCCTGCGCATCGCCTGCTTTGCGACGCAATTGGGCCGAAGAGTTGACCACGGCAATCGCGCCAGCATGTACGATCTCTGGCATGCTGCCACGTGTGTGTTCGATCAATGGTATGAATTTCATAGCAAACTATGTAGCCTTTATGCCGGCAACATGCCTTTTTTAACAATATATTCCACGACGGTGCTTACGCCGCTGAGCGTTTTGAGATTCGTCATCACATACGGCCGATTCGCCGCTGGGCGCATGCGTTTGGTGTCTGCCTCCATCACGGCAAGGTCAGCGCCCACATGCGGCGCGAGATCGGTTTTGTTGATCACAAAGAGATCGCTTTTGGTGATACCCGGCCCACCCTTGCGCGGAATTTTCTCGCCAGCGGCCACGTCGATCACGTAGATCGTAAGGTCAGAAAGCTCGGGGCTGAAAGTGGCGGCAAGGTTGTCTCCGCCACTTTCAATAAATACGATGTCGGCATTCGGAAATTGTTCCAGCATGCGATCAATCGCTTCTAAATTGATCGAGGCGTCTTCGCGAATTGCGGTGTGCGGGCAGCCACCCGTTTCTACGCCCATAATGCGCTCCGCGGGCAGTGCGCCGCTCACCGTCAAGATGCGCTGATCTTCTTTGGTGTATATATCATTTGTGATCGCCACGAGATCGTATTTCCCGCGCATGGCTTTGCAGAGCATTTCAAGCAGCGTCGTCTTGCCTGAGCCCACGGGGCCGCCGATGCCAACGCGCAGGGGAGGGAGATGTTTGGTGCGATTTTTGATGTGGTGTAGGTTTGACATATCGAGTGCCTCATTGGGGTAATGCTAGGTAACGCGAAAAGCGCGAAAAATAATCGAAAAACGCGAAACGCGAAACAGGTCTTTTTTGTGATTTTCGCGTTCTTTTAGCGTTTTTCGCGTTACCTAGAAATCTTAAGAGCGAAACAGTCTTGAGTATTGCACTTCATGCTGTGCAGACAAAATCGCCAGCATGGGCGTGAAGGCTTGACGTTGGCTGTCTTGGAGTTGTATTGCGGTCTCAACCGCAGCAGGAATCTCAGACGCGAGCTGCCGCAAGATGCGCTGCCCGGCTGTTTGGCCAAGCGGCACAGCCTTGATGGCGGCTTGCACCATGTTTTCTGCCCAACCGAAGGTAAAGGCCAGTGCGATATCTCGTGTGCTGGCTTGCGTTTGCGCGGCTGTAAGCGCGAAGGCGATTGGGTAGGTGGGCACTTGATTGCCGAGCCAATGCGCTGCGTCAATTTCAGGCGCTTGCGTTTTCAGCCACTCGATCAGCGAGCGTCCCATCTGCTCAGTTTGCAATCGCAGCTCGTGCGTCTCGCGTGTTTGCAACACCCAAGCATTCAGCTCCTGCACGCGTTCTGCATCATCACGGCGAACCGCCGCTACAGCTTTGCACAACGCCGCCAAATCGCCTTTCGCCAAACTGATATGCAGTTGATCCGTCAACCAATTTGCTATCGAATCAGGAGCTATGTATGCAGATTCTATGCCGGCCTCCAGCCCTTCAGAATATGAAAATCCGCCGATAGGCAGGGCAGGTGATGCCAGCCAGATCAGTTGGAGCAAACTGCTGGCAGGCAATGCCTCAGATTTCGAGTTAAAAATGCGGCGCATTTCTGGAGGCTGATCAGTACAGATCCGTGGAGATCGCTACGAGTCAATGATCATAGCCATGATTGCAGTTGGGCCCATGCACGTGCTTCACAGGCGACGCAGAGGCCGGCGAAGAAGCAATCGGGATGGCTCGCAGCTTGGTGATGGCTGGTGTGTGAGCATGCTCGTGGCCACCCGTGTGCTCATGCTCGTTTTTATGCTCTCCCTCATGCGAGTGCCCGTGAGAATGTCCACCGCGCAGAGAGTATGCACCATTCTCAGGCTCAAACGATTCATTGACTTGGGTAACGATCAAATGCATCGCGCGAAGCATCTCAGCCAACACATGATCCGGCTCAATCTTTAAATGATCAGGTTTGAGCTCAATGGGCACATGCCGATTGCCCAAGTGATAAGCCGCGCGAATCAAATCAAACGACGAGCCATGCGCTGTGCAATGCGTGATGCGCAGTACGGGTTGAGACGAAGCAATGACGCGCACCAACGAGCCATCTTCAGCCACCAACACATCCCCACCCCGCACCACAACACCTCGCGGCAAAAACACGCCAAGCTGTCTGCCCGCAGAATCCGTGCAATCAAAGCGGCTCTTTTGCCGCACATCCCAGTCAAGCTCCACAGTGTGAGCGCGTTTGATCAACACAGAAGCCAGGCCAGCGCCTTGCGGCATGAGTTTAGAGATATGGATCATTGTGACGGTAGCAATTCTTTGAAATGGTGATCGAGCGTCAAGACCTGTGCCTTGCAGCGCATGGCAACAACTGCAATCAAGGCATCGGTGAGTGGAACGGTCTTGCCGCGCTCTCGCAGTTGCCGCGCTAGATGCCCCGCAGTGAGCCAGTCAACATCGAGGGTTGCGAGGAGAGGCACTGTCTCGAACAAAAGCTGCAAACGATCCAGCTCTTTTGGCGTCTTGATACCTTGAAGTAATTCTGCTTGGACGACACCACAAAGCCTCGCTTGATCCAACTCCAAGTGGCGCTGTACGGCTTCAATAATACTGATGGATCCTGCATTCTTGCTGCGCAGAAATTCGATCCAAGCACTTGTGTCAATCAACACCAAGAGCTCAGTGGCAGATTTTTTCATGCGCGCGCTGCTGTTTGATCAAGCGGCGCGGTCTCTAACTGGCGCAGACTTTGCCAGTTGTCATCAATTTCCATCGTGCCGCGCAACGCAATCACTTTTTTGAGTTTTTCTTGACGCACATAAGCTTGCAATGCTTCGCGAACGGCCTCTAAAGGAGATCGCCTACCAGTCGCTTTAACCACTTGCTGCATCAGCGTGTCATCAATCGTGAGTGTCGTTCGCATCAGAATAATCCTTGTGTGCATCAATTTTATCAAAAAATGCATCTTTAATCAGGGGGCGATGAAGAGTGCAGCTTTGGTTCGCATGGACAACGGTTTTTACACCAATTGAGATAAAAGCCGTGCTGCTGGCGCAACGCGAATTCCTGTGGCGCTGACGTAATCTTTTACACCCGTTGCGCTGATCTGCCAGCAGGTGGCTTCCGGGAAGCGTTGGTGCAAGTAATTTAAGCCGCCGGAGATGTCGGCGTCAGAGAGCTTGCATTCGATGAAGGCGACGGGCTCTTGGTTGTGCAGGATGACGAAATCGACTTCGCGGCCATCAATATCTCGGAAGTAGCGCAGTTGCACGTCGTGGCCTTCGGTGTCGACTTGAAACTCCACCCACTTAAGCAAGTGGCAGGCGACGAGATTTTCGAAGCGCGCGCCGGGATTGGTGACCAAGCCCCAATCGCATTGAAAATGCTTTTGCTCTTTCTTGACGGCGCGGAGCTTGCTTATCCCACGCGCGCTGCCCGTGAATGGGGCGACTCGGAATATGGAATACAAGCGTTCCAAGACATCCGTCCATCGCGCCACGGTGGCATGTTGGACTTGGAGGTCTTCGCGCAGGCTGTTGAGCGAGAGCGGGCTGCCTACGCGCTCGGGGAGCGTTAAGGCGAGTAGCTCAAGCTTGGCTAAATCTGAGACTTGCTCTAGCGCGGTAACTTCTTCGCGGATGAGGCGCTCGCGGTAACTCAGGCGCCAGCGGCGGGCGAATGCTTCGCTGCCGTTGAAGAAGGGTTCGGGGAAGCCTCCTAAGGTCATGAGCTGAGCGAGTGCCTCATCGGCTTGTGCCGCACCAGTGTTACTCCGCATGCCGCAGAGCTCAGCCACACTGAGCGGATGCAAGCGCATGTACAGATAGCGCCCTTGCAGCGAATCACCACCGAAGCGATACAAATCCAAGCGCGCTGAGCCAGTAACGAGCACTTGCCTTTGTTGCACGCCGGGCTGCTTCATCTCATCGACGATGCCCTTGAGATAGTTGCGCCAGCCACGGTATTTGTGGATTTCATCGAAAAACCAAATGGGCGTATCGGGCAGCTCGCGCTGGAGGATGCGCTGGCGCTGGGCCGGCACGTCGTAATTCATCTCGCAACTGGGGTGGCTCAGCAGGCTGCGGGCGAGAGATGTTTTGCCTACTTGGCGCGGACCGCCTAGCAACACCATTTTTTGCGGCAAATCGGCAAGCAACTGCGGGCGCAGATAGCGCAGCGACAGGTCTGGTATGGCCTGTTGTGCTGCAGACAGCGGCGAAGGTGATGATGGAAGAGATACGATAAACACGAGTAAATTCTATCAGAATCAAAAAAACTCGCGAGTTATTTTGATTGAGGTATAAAAAACTCGTGTTTTAAAGCTTGTTGCTACAACACATTAAAACAAGAAGTAACGCTGCGCCATGGGCAGGCTCGTGGCTGGCTCGCAGGTGAGGAGTTGGCCATCGGCGCGGACTTGGTAGGTTTGTGCGTCGATCTCCATTTTTGGCAAGTAGCTGTTGTGGATCATGTGTTGCTTGCGCACGGTGCGGATGTTCTTTGCTACTGCGATTTGCTTTTGTAGGCCGAAGCGTTCTGGGATGCCATTGGCGATTGCTAGCTGGGATAAGAAGGTGAGATTGCTTTTATGCAGATTGCGGCCGTAGCTGGCAAACATGGGGCGATAGTGCACGGGCTGGGGCGTGGGGATACTGGCATTGGGATCGCCCATGGCGGCATGCGCTATTGAGCCGCCTTTCAAAATGAGAGCGGGCTTGACGCCGAAGAAGGCGGGTTTCCAGATCACGATGTCGGCCCATTTACCGACTTCTAGGCTGCCGACTTCGTGGCTGATGCCGTGGGCTATGGCTGGATTGATCGCGTATTTGGCGAGATAGCGCTTGGCTCTCGCGTTGTCATTGCGATCTGTGTCTCCGGGGAGCTTGCCGCGCTGCTGCTTCATCTTGTGCGCCGTTTGCCAGCAACGGATGATGACTTCGCCGACTCGGCCCATGGCTTGCGAGTCAGATGAGAACATGCTGATCGCGCCGAGATCATGCAAGATGTCTTCGGCGGCAATCGTTTCTTTGCGGATGCGGCTCTCTGCGAATGCGAGATCTTCGGCGATGCTGGGATCAAGATGGTGGCAAACCATTAGCATGTCGACGTGTTCATCGAGAGTGTTGATCGTGTACGGCCGCGTCGGATTGGTGGAGCTGGGCAATACGTTGGCTTCGCCTACCACTTTCAAAATATCCGGCGCGTGGCCGCCGCCTGCGCCCTCGGTGTGGAAGCTGTGAATCGTGCGGCCTTTGAAGGCGGCGATGGTGTCTTCGACGAAACCGGATTCGTTAAGCGTATCGGTGTGGATGGCCACTTGCGTGTCAGTCTCTTCGGCAATATCAAGGCAGTTAGAAATCGCAGCGGGCGTTGTGCCCCAGTCTTCGTGCAATTTCAAACCAATCGCGCCGGCGGCGATTTGCTCGCGCAATGGTGCGGGCTGCGAGGCATTGCCTTTGCCAAGCAAGCCAATGTTCATCGGGAAGGCATCTGCGGCTTGTAGCATGCGCTCTAAATGCCATGGGCCGGGCGTACACGTCGTGGCGAATGTGCCGGTGGCGGGGCCTGTGCCGCCGCCGATCATGGTGGTGATGCCGCTGGAGAGTGCTTCTTCAATTTGCTGCGGGCAGATGAAATGGATATGTGTGTCGATGCCGCCGGGCGTGACGATGTTGCCCTCGCAGCTGATGATCTCTGTGCCTGCTCCGATGATGATGTCTACACCGGGCTGCGTGTCGGGGTTGCCGGCTTTGCCGATGGCGATGATGCGGCCGTCTTTCAAGCCGATGTCTGCTTTGACGATGCCCCAGTGATCGACGATAAGCGCGTTGGTCAGAACGGTGTCTACAGCTCCCTCGGCTCTGGTGCGCTGCGATTGCGCCATGCCATCGCGAATGGTTTTTCCGCCACCGAATTTCACTTCTTCGCCATAGCTTCCCGCCTGAAGCGTGAAATCTTTTTCTACTTCTATGATGAGATCGGTGTCCGCCAAGCGCACTCGATCTCCGACAGTGGGGCCGAAGATTTCGGCGTAGGCTTGTCTTTGAATCGTTGCCATGACTAAAGCGCTCCTTGCACTTGTGAGTTGAAGCCATAGACCTTGCGATCACCCGCGTAGTCAATGAGCTCCACAGTGCGCTGCTGGCCGGGCTCAAAGCGCACAGCCAAGCCCGAAGCGATGTTCAATCGCATGCCACGTGTAGCGCCGCGATCAAAATCAAGCGCTGTATTCGTCTCAGCAAAGTGATAGTGCGAGCCAACTTGGATCGGACGGTCTCCAGCGTTCTTCACAACGAGCGTGATTGTGCGCCGCCCGACATTGAGATCATGCGAGCCCGCATCGATGAGCATTTGGCCTGGAATCATCACGGCCTCATTTCTTAGAAAGCCACACGGCCACGGCGATCAGCACGCCAAGGGCAGCAAAGGAAGCCACATCGCTGGCATGCCAGTGTGAGCCAATAAAGCCATGATTTTCATGAGAAAAAGCACAGGTAGCCGGCATATAACCTGCGCAGAGTGCTATGAATTGAGTAGTGATTGACTTCATGGCTTGAATCCTAAGGCAAGTTATTGAATCGGCTGATGCACAGTCACCAGCTTCGTGCCATCTGTAAAAGTCGCCTCGATTTGAATATCAGGAATCATCTCTGCGATGCCGTCCATTACATCGGCTTTGGTGAGGAAGCTGCGGCCTTCGCTCATCAGCTGCGCCACAGTTTTGCCATCGCGCGCACCTTCCATCACAGCGGCGCTGATGAACGCTATCGATTCAGGATAATTGAGCTTGCATCCGCGCGCTTTGCGCCGCTCTGCAAGGAGAGCAGCGGTGAAGATGAGGAGCTTGTCTTTTTCGCGAGGGGTGAGTTCCATGCGTGCATTGTGTAGCAATTTTCGCGCCACAGACAAGAAGTCTGCGCGGCGAGCTCATCAGACTGACGTTGTTGACTGATCTCATTCTTGTAGCCGCAAGCCATCGCCCTGACGCTGGACTCGCCCGGCTGATTGAAGGCGCTTCAAAGAGAGATTGACGCGTTGACGGGATAGGCCGCACAACAATGCAAATCGTTGTTGATTGATGCGGACAAAATCTTTGCTTGGCTGCTTTGCGGCCAGAAGCCGCAAACACAACTCCACGCGTGCCTCCACATCGAGCATGCGTTCAGCCGCAAGCAGTTGTACAAAACCTGCCATGCGATCATTCATGATGGTCTGAATGGCATGATTGAAGGGAATGCTTGTGTTGCGCATCAGATCAAACGTATGCGCGGGTATCAACACAACTTTCGTAGGTGTTAATGCCACCGCGTTGTACAGGTAGAGCTCTCGCTTAATGAGCGTGCCCTCGGCACACCATTCGCCTTCGCCGATCACTGCCAATGTCGTTTCTTGGCCGTTGCTGCCGATCACCCACATGTGCAGCAGTCCTTCGCAAACGCCAATCCAGTGCATCGGTTGATCGCCCATGCGCACCAATTCGTCGCCTGAGGCCAAAAGTTTTTCAGAACAAGTGCGCACGGCCAGCGCCTGAAGCTCTAGTGGCAGTCCCGCAAACCATGTGCTGCTTTGCACAAAGTCTGCGCTACTGCTCGCGATAGCCGTCGCTTGTGTCATAGCAAGTATTTGATCTTTGCCAGCTAAGGTTTTTGAAGCGCTTGCGCTAATTCAGCAGCCAGCGCTCGCGCTTCATCACCTTCTGGAATCGGGCGGCCACTGTCGCGCCAAGCCACAGCGTCTTTGAAGCCATGCACTTGCGCATGGCGGCGAAACCACATGCCTTCAGGGTTATGGCGGGTGATGCCGTCGAACAATGTTGCAAGCATCTGGGTCTGCTCAAGGCCGGAAGTGAGCATGACTTGGTTGACCAGCGTCTTATGCATGGCCAGATGCGATTTGGGCACGCCAGCAATGCGCATTGCCAGCTTGAGAGTGGCAGCGTCGAGCTCATCGAGCGGAACGCTTTCCGTGGCCAAGCCCCAATCTGCGGCTTTTTTGCCAGACAACGTATCGCCGGTAAACATCAACTGCTTGGCCCGCATGGGCCCCAGGCGAAACGTCCACATCGCCGTCGTCGGGCAGCCCCACACGCGAGTGGGCATGTAGCCAATGCGGGCATCGTCTGCCATCACCAGCAGATCACAACACAAAGCAATATCGCTGCCGCCACCCACAGCGTGGCCCTGCACCTTGGCAATCGTGGGCTTGGGGCTTTTCCACAGCGACATAAACAACTCGGTGTTGCGCTTCATGTAGGCATAGTCCACCATGGGATCCCAAGGATCTTTTTCTTGCATGCAAGCGTGATGCTCGCCGTGCCCGGCGTAAATAGAAAAATCGTAGCCAGCGCAGAAAGCACGCCCTTGGCCTTCCACAACGATCACATGGATGTCATCCTGCGCCTCCATCCATGCGACCGCATCTCGCAGCTCGCCAGGCAGCTCTTCGTTGATGGCGTTAAGCTTGTCTGGCCTCGTGAAGACAATTTGGCCGACACCCTGCACATCAGGCATATGACGAGCAAATAATGTTGATTGAGTCAGCATGTCGATCTCCTTGAATGATGAATGATGCATCGTAGCCAGCGGTCTCAAAAAATGATGTCATCGCAAAGACATCATGCCGGATTCACAGTAGCAAATGCATCGGTTGGATGCTGTCATGCCGACTCCGGGCGAGGCTAGCTGGCATCATAGAAGAGCAAAGCACACTGCCCGAGCGTGCGCAGAAGCTATGCAGGCAAAAAACGTTGGCTGGTTTTAAAAGCGCGCCATGCTTCACGTTACGCAGCAAATCTTCTGATTTGTGCAAAGAATATTGAGCATTTGCCTCAATAAACCGTATATATTTAATGCTTAATTCTTAAAAGGAGTCGTTATGAAACAGTTCGCTCAACACCGCCTTGCACTGTCCGCCATCGCCGCGATGGCGTGCTTGGGAGCTATCGCGCTGATCAACCCAGCCTTGGCACAAAGCAGCTGGCCTACTCAACCCGTCAAAATCATCGTGCCTTATGCTCCGGGCGGCACGGCGGATATTTCTGCGCGAATGTTGCAGCCCGAACTCTCAAAAATGTGGGGGCAACCTGTCATTGTTGAAAATCGTGCGGGTGCATCCACTCAAATTGGCACCGAAGCTGCTAAGAATTCGACAGACGGACATACGTTATTGATGACGGCGGCGCCTTTCATCGTCAACACGGCATTGTTTGCGCGCCTGCCTTACGACCCGTTTAAGGACTTCAAATACATCACCGTCGTGGTGCGCAGCGGCATGGTCATGACAACGGCGGCCAATTCACCGTTTAAGAGCATGGCTGATGTGGTGGCGCAGGGCAAAACTGCCAACGGCTTTTCCAGTGCATCGGCAGGCAATGGAACGATGAGTCATATGGGCGCTGAGCTGCTGGCAAGTATGCAGGGCCTGAGCTTGACGCACGTGCCGTATCGCGGTACGCCGCCTGCGCAATCCGATGTCCTCGGGGGCACGATCAATGTCATGTTTGACAACCCCAGCTCTGCGATGGCGCTGATCAAGGACGGACGTTTGCGCGCTCTTGCCTACACCGATCGCAAGCGTTCAAAAGCCTTCCCGACCGTGCCGACGATGGCAGAGTCTGGTATTGCTGGCTTCGAGTTGGTCAACTGGTTTGGACTGGTGGCACCAGCTGCGATGTCAGATACGGTACTCGACCGCATTAACGCCGACGTATTGACGGTGCTCAGACGCAGAGAGATTATTGAGCGCTTCGGGAAAGAAGGCGTTGAAGTGGGCGGCATACCGCGCGAAGCCTTTGGCGCTTTTTTGGCGATGGAAACTGTTAAATGGACCAAAATTGTTAAGGCTCGCAATATCAAAGCAGATTGATTTTTTTGATCGTAGACTTTGAGATTGGCATAGCACAAACGGCCGGCTACATTGCCCAAATACGCGGCGCAGTAGCCGGCAAGCCCCATGCGATTTCACGCCATGCGCCGCGTACCTGTTTGCATAAATCCATGGCTTGCTCGGAGTGATCGGCGAGGGCGCGCAGCACGATGATCTGCGAATGCGGGCACGAGATGCCACATGTGCTGCTTAGCGCGTGATTCTGAGATATTTCTCTCGATTCAGATAAAAATAGCTCTCTAGCCGGCACAGATATTGCGCGGCCTGCTATGAAAAAGAGAGTGGCTAGGCAGGTGTGGCCATTCAGGCCTATCGGCGATCGCAGCAAGCGGGTGTCAGTGGCTGCGATGCAGCCGCGCTCTAGCCAAGGGCTATGCGCATGCACGCTGCGGATGCTTTGTGCGTTTTCGCAGTCGTGCAGCGGCGCGAGCAATTCCACATGCTGTGTCAATGCGCCCCGCTCGAAGGGCTGATTGGCCGCGGGCAGGCCGAGGGCTGTGATATCCCAGCCGATCATCTCAGCTGTGGGGGCGAGTTGGAGCTGCAAGCGGTTAGTCGCCAAGCAGCCGCTGTATGCAATGTTTTCTAGCGGCAGCCATTCGAGGCGTGCGCCATCTTCCATTTTGACTACAGTTCTTTGAATAGCTGCATCGCCCGAAGTTTTATAAAAACGCGTCGCTCCGGGCGTGGTGATGAGGGCATGTGCGCCTTCTTTGACGTTAACTGTGATGTCTAAATCATCGCCGCCCGCCACACCGCCGGGCGGATGCACGAGCACGTTGTGGCAGATAGCTTCGCCTTCGGGATAGAGGCTTTGCAAGATGCGAAGCGGGCCATTGTGGGCAAAGTCAAGCAGCGTTTTACCTTCCGAGGCGCGATAGTTGAGGCTCAGTTTGGCGTGCCAAGTCATGGGAGAATACTATGAAATATGTAGCAAAGTATGTATATTCTATGCCGGCTAACTGCAGTTTGTTCCTGATTGGCCATCTGCCTCAGATTGCAAACCCTAGCGTTCGCCCTGATCCTTCGACAAGCTCAGGACTGGGTACGCTTCGCGTATCGAAGGGCTCGCGAGGGCTTCGACACCTCAGAGCGAACGGGAATTGTCGAGTCTGAAGCATCTGGATAATCAGGAGTTTGTTATAAAAAACTAAGAGCAAAAGGCAAGCTGAGCATGCCAAGCAGCGTAGAAAGCGTGACAAGACCAGCAACAAAGCTTCCATCGAGCCCCATCTTCGCAGCCAACACATAGCAGCTTGATGCAGTAGGCAACGCGCTGAACATCAAGAGCACACTGGCCTGCGTTTTGTTCAGTCCAAAAACAGTGACTAAGCCCACAGCAATCAAAGGCAGCGCCGCATGCCGAATGATGAGCAAGGCCGTGCCCGCGCGGATGCGGCTTGCCGTGCTAAATACTTGGCCCAGCTGCAAACCTGCGCCGGCGGCCATCAAGCCCAGTGCCAGCGAGGCCTGCCCCATGCGGGAGACGGCAGGCTCCGCGAATGCGGGTACTGTGATGCCCAGCACATTGGCGGCAAGGCCAGCTAGCGTGCCAATGATGAGAGGATTGCGCATCAGTGCTTTGCCAAAGCCTTGGCCAGAATGCCGCGCCATTGGCCACACGGCGGCGATGTTAAACAGTGGCACGCAAACGCCGATGATCACTGCAATCAGCAGCAGCCCTTGCTGCCCGCCCAGCCGCTCAGCCAGCGCCAAAGCAATGTATGAATTAAAACGAAACCCCACCTGCGCACTACTTGCATAATCGTTGCGCTGCACCCCCGGCAACTTAGCCACCGCATACGACAGCGCAATCGCGCAAGCGGCCATGATCAAGGCCGCACCGATCAAGCTGCTCGCTGCTTTCCAATCCAGCGGCGAGCGCGAAATCGCATGAAACAGCAGCACGGGAAACAGCACGTAATACACCAAACTCTCGACTTGGCTCCACATCGGGCGGCCCAGCTGCGTGTAGCGGCAGATCAAATAGCCGCACATGATGAGCGCGAAATCTGGGAATAGGAGATGGGCGAAATGCATGTGCGGTGTGGGCTCTTGAAGTGATGAGACGGCGATAACCTGCTAGGGATAGTGAGTAGGGGTATGGGTAAATCACAATTACAGACGTGATAGAACTGCTTATTATTCATAAATTACGGCTTTCACCTGCATTGGTTTTATTTTTCTGGAGTTCACATGTCTTCTGTCATCCATTCGCGCAAACAAAGCGGAAAACGCCATGCTCTCAAATTCGTAGCAATCGGCGCAGTTTCTATGGCGGCTAGCGGCCTGATTCATGCTCAAAACTACCCCAACAAGCCGATCACACTGCAAGTGCCCTTCGCCCCCGGCGGCACGACCGATATCATCGCCCGCGTGATCTCCGAGCCTTTAGGTAAAGCCTTAGGGCAAAACGTGATTGTGGTGAATAAAGCTGGCGGCGGCGGCGTGGTGGGTGCAAACGAAACCGCCAAGGCCACGCCCGATGGTTACAGCTTGGGCATGGGCACGGTATCCACCACCGCAGCGAACCCCGCCATCAACCCCAAAATCCCGTACAACGCAGCCACTGATTTCACGCCGATCATCAACATCGCCGCCACGCCCAACGTGATTGCTGTGCACCCGAAATTTCCCGCGCGTGATTACGCAGGGTTTATCGCCGAACTCAAGAAGAATCCCGGCAAATACAGTTACTCATCCTCAGGCACAGGCGGCATTGGGCATTTGCAAACCGAGCTTTTTAAAAATCTCGCCGGCGTGTTTATGACGCATATTCCGTACACTGGGGCAGGCCCAGCACTGCGTGATACGGTGGGCGGCCAGGTGGAAGTGATTTTTGACAACGTGCCATCTGCTTTGCCGCATATTCAGGCGGGGCGCTTGATCCCAATTGTTGTCGCAGCGCCTCAGCGCTTGACCGCCATGCCCAACGTGCCCACGTTCAAAGAAGTGGGCTTGGAGCCGGTGAATCGCATGGCGTATTACGGCATTGTTGGCCCCAAAAGCTTGCCTGCTGAGGTGGTGCAAAAGATCAATGCCGCAGTGCGCACGGCGGTGCAAGACCCGGCTGTGAAAAAGCGCATCGAAGATACGGGCTCAATCGTCGTAGCCAATACGCCGGAGCAATTCGTTCAGCAAATGGCAGCCGAGCTGGAAGTGTATAAAAAAGTTGTGGCCCAGCAAAAGCTCAAGCTTGAGTGAAGCGATTGAAAGCAAAGTTTGACCGAGGACAGCATCGATGCCTTCATCAGTGCCCTGTGGCTCGAAGAAGGCTTGGCTAAAAATACGCTAGAAGCTTATCGGCGTGATTTGAACTTGTTTGCCGCGTGGCTGCAACAGACGCACTCGCGCGGCATTGCATCAACTGCCGAACTTGACTTGCGCGAGTATTTTGCCGTCAAGCACGAGGCAACAAAGGCCACATCCGCCAACCGCCGCCTCACGGTATTCAAACGCTATTTCCGCTGGTGTTTGCGCGAGCGTATCAGCACCGTAGATCCCACGCTCAAATTGCTCGCTGCCAAGCAGCCGCCGCGTATTCCCAAAACGCTCACTGAAGCTGATGTAGAGCAGTTGCTCGCCGCCCCAGATGTGGCCACCACTTTAGGCCTGCGAGATCGCGCCATGCTTGAGCTCATGTATGCCAGCGGATTGCGCGTGAGCGAATGCGTGAGCCTGAAGGTGCATCACGTGAGCTTGAATGAGCATGTGTTGCGCACTTTCGGCAAAGGCAGCAAAGAGCGCATCGTGCCCTTCGGCGAGCATGCCGCGCATTGGATCACCAAGTATTTGAAACAAGCGCGGCCTGCAATTTTGAAAATGCAACAGAGCGATGATTTATTCGTCACCGCGCGCGGCAGCAAAGCGGGCGGCGCGATGACGCGCGTGGCGTTTTGGCAAACCATCAAAAAACACGCATTCACAGCAGGCATCACCAAGCCGCTTTCCCCGCATACTTTGCGCCATGCTTTTGCGACGCATCTGCTCAACCATGGCGCCGATCTGCGCGCTGTGCAAATGCTGCTGGGCCATGTTGATATTTCTACAACAACGATTTACACGCATGTGGCACGCGAACGCTTAAAGAAAATAGTGGCGGAGAATCATCCGCGCGGTTGATCGAATTAATTTTAAGTTTGTGCCAGCGCGAACAGCAGCGCATCGCGCAGGTGATTGTCAATGCTCGCGGCGCTCAGGCGGCAGGGATTTTTACTGCCCGGCATAGAGACTTCGTAAACATTCGGCGTTTTGACAATTTCAATCACGACGAAGTTGCGAATATGGCGCCGCAGATCATCCATGAGGCTCTGCACATTCTCATCCATCAACTCCGCCTCCAGCACCAAGGCCGCAGGCAAGCTCATCTCACATTCGCGCACCAAGTGCGTCAAGCTAGTAGCATAGCGGGTGCGACATTCCGCTTTGGAAAGCGCCTTATCAACGGTGACTTTGACCGCGCTTTTTGCAACATAAACCAAAACATCCATTTGCGCCAGCTGTGGCGTGTCAATGGTGAGCATGCTCATCTCGCTGCTCACTACGCCATTGTCGGTTTCGTTTTGAACAGGAAACTCAATCGAGATCGCCGTTTTCCCATCCACCTGTGAGCGCGTAGCCAATACGCCTGCGGCCTGCGCCAGCTCTGTGATCAGCTCCCACAGAAAGTGGCTCGTGCGCTCCATCGGCGGCGCTTCCTCTTGCGTGCGCACGACATGATCGGCAATCACCGACATGCGCGCCGCATCGCCCCAGCTAGACAGCTCCGTGCTCACTGTGAGGCGGTTGCCAAAAGGAATCGCCCATTCAATCGCGGATTCGACCAAAGCGCGGCATAAATTGGGATCGCTGTCGATCGTGCAGCTTTGCAGCTGCGGCACCAGCAGCACGCCCGAGCGACGCAGATCGTTGGCGCGTTTGGCCAAAATACTGCCCATGAGAGGCAGCATGGGAATGCTCTGCACTTGCGGTTTGACACGGCGCAGCTTCACTTCGGCCAGCGAATTGATCGTCTGCCCCATATCGGAGAGCGCCGTCACGTCGCGGATCAGCATGTTCCACTGCTGCACTGTGGCGCCGCGCTCGGCCAAAGCGTGTAGCTCTTTGGCTATTGCCTTGGCGCGTGCATGCACTTCTTCGCCCGACAAGCCCAGCAGCGCCAAATTCACGTCGGGTGCATTGGCATCGGGCGCAGCAACAAAGCGATTGGTGCCAAAGCTGCCGGTGCGCATCACATCCGAATCTCCCCACGCAGAGCTCTCCCCGCCCACTTGCGTGAGCATGCTTTCCCAGTCTGTGCGTTCGGGGCTGCCGCTGATCGCGCGCAGCAATTTGGTCAACAAAAGCGGCTTACCTTAAAAAGGAGGCAATAAGTATGCGTGGAAGTGAGACAAAGCGAAAGATATCTTTCACTTTGCAACTAAATGCAGTCTACCAAGGATGCCTTGACTCGGCAACACCATTTCAAAGGAGGCTTTGCACTGTTACACCTTGAAAAGTGTCAAAGGCGGCTTCGTGCCAAATCAAAAAAAGCCCGATCAGCTGAAAAACTGATCGAGCTTTGTCTGGTGCCCGAGGCCGGAATCGAACCGGCACGCCTTGCGGCGGGGGATTTTGAGTCCCCTGCGTCTACCAATTTCACCACCCGGGCGGGAATGGATCTCTGCTAAAAGCGAAGCTCCCAATTATGGCACAGTACGGAGAGTCCCTGAACAACATAACCGGGACGAATCAGTCCTGTCTTCGGGCGGTCTGCGTTGTTAAAAAGCCTCGCTTTAGCACCGCTAAAGCTACGTTTTTTGCCTAGCATCCCATCCCGAAGACAAGCCTGCTGCGCCCCATCTATGCCACTCAGAGACTCTTATGAATTTGCCCCAAAACAACGCTGATTTCCCCACCATTGAAGACGCCATTGGCAACACGCCCCTCGTGCGCTTGCAGCGCATTGGCGCTGATCTCCATGCCGGGCATGGCAATGTGATCCTAGGCAAGTTGGAGGGCAACAATCCTGCGGGCAGCGTAAAAGATCGGCCTGCGCTTTCCATGATCCAGCGCGCGCAGGAGCGCGGCGAGATCAAGCCGGGCGACACTTTAATCGAGGCCACCTCGGGCAACACCGGCATCGCGCTTGCAATGGCGGCAGCGATCAAGGGCTACAAGATGATTTTGATCATGCCCGAAGACCTGTCGATCGAGCGGGCGCAAACGATGAAAGCATTCGGCGCGGAGCTCATCCTCACGCCCAAGAGTGGCGGCATGGAATATTCACGCGATTTGGCTGACGCGATGCAGCGTGAGGGCAAAGGCCGCGTGCTCGATCAATTTGCCAACTCTGACAATCCGCGCATTCACTACGAAACGACGGGCCCCGAGATTTGGGAGCAAACCGCTGGCCGCGTGACCCATTTCGTGAGTGCAATGGGCACGACGGGCACGATCACGGGCGTGTCGCGCTATCTGAAAGAAAAAAATCCTTCGATTTGCATCATCGGCGCGCAGCCTTCTGAGGGCTCGCGCATTCCGGGCATCCGCAAATGGCCCGAGGCTTACTTGCCCAAAATTTACGATCTAAAAAATGTGGATGAACTGATCTATGTGAGCCAAACGGACGCGGAAGACATGTGCCGCCAAATGGCGCGCGAAGAGGGCATTTTTGCAGGAATCTCAGCAGCGGGCGCATGCTGTGTGGCGCAGCAGATCTCTGCGCGCGAGAAGGATGCCGTCATCGTGTTCATCGTGTGTGATCGTGGCGATCGTTATTTGTCTACTGGCGTTTTTCCTGCTTAGTTTTAAAGCAAAAATGGCATGTAGCCGGCGTAAATGCTGCGCGGAATGCTATCAAATGAGTAGTAATTGCAAAAATGAGTTCAGCCTACAAGTTCTGCCCCGAATGCGCCACGCCGCTGGCACTCCAATCTCAAATGGAAGACGGCGGAGAAAAAGAGCGCCTGCGCTGCCCCGCCTGCGGCTTCACGCACTGGAACAACCCCACGCCCGTGCTGGCTGCGATTGTGGAATACAACGGCCAAATATTGCTCGCCCGCAACGCCGCTTGGCCGGGCAAGATGTTTGCGCTGATCACCGGCTTTATGGAGGCCGGTGAGACGCCGCAGGGCGGCATTGCGCGCGAGGTCAAGGAAGAGACGAGCCTCGATTGCAGTGAAGTTAATTTGGTGGGCGCGTATCACTTTCAGCGCATGAATCAAGTCATCATTGCTTACCATGTGGTGACGCATGGCACAGTGGCTTTGTCGCCTGAGTTGGCTGAATACAAGCTCTACAACTATGAGCGCATCAAATGCTGGCCAGCGGGCACAGGCTATGCACTTGCTGATTGGTTAAAAAAGGCTAAAAACATCGAGCCAGAATTCGTTGAATGGAGCAAGCGATAATGCGAGGTGGGCTGCGTTCAATGAGGCCCAATTAATTGTGATCTGACCCCATTTAATTGACCCCATTTAATTTGACTTCATTTAATTTATCAATCATGCACATCGACAAAGAACTCGACACGCGCGGCCTCAATTGCCCGTTGCCTATTCTTAAAGCCAAGAAAGCGCTCGCTGAGCTTTCCAGCGGCCAAATGCTTAAAATCGTCTCCACAGACGCTGGATCAGTGCGCGATTTTCAGGCTTTTGCCAAGCAAACAGGCAACGAACTCGTGGAGCAGCAAACCGCTGGCGCAGATTTCATCCACGTGATGCGCAGGCGCTAAGGCGCCACTTTTTTAAGCTAAATCAACAACCAGCCGGCGCAGAATATGCATGGCTAGCTATTCTTTTGATAGCAATGCGTGAGTCGATTTAGCGCGTTGACTCACGCACAGCAACTATCCCAAACGCTTGATTTGTTCGCGTAGTTTTTCTACCGTTGCTGTGAATTCAGCCAATCTCTTTCTCTCTTGATCGAGCACGGCGGCGGGGGCTTTTGCGACGAAAGCAGCGTTTGCTAGTTTTGCATGCGCTTTGACGATTTCACCTTCGAGCCGAGTGGCTTCTTTCGACAGGCGTGCTTTCTCTGCGGCGACATCGACTTCGACAAACAACGACATGCGAGCTTCGCCAACGACGGCTGTAGGCGACGCGCCGCTGGCTTGCGCCCACTCAGCCTCGTTGGCAAACGTTTTCACGTCAGACAGCTTAGCTAAGGCTTTAAGCAGATCAGCGCTTTGTGTGATGAACTCTGCATCACCAAAGACCAGCATGGGCAAGCGCTGGGCCGGGCTCACATTCATCTCGCCGCGCAGATTGCGGCAGGCGTCGGTCATCAGCTTCAGGTGCGTCATCCAGGCTTCGGCCACGTCGTCGATTTTCTCGGGCTGCGCTTGCGGATACGGCTGGCGCATGATCGAATCGCCGGCTGCGTCCAGCACTTTGCCCGACAAG
>JAYUSD010000043.1:0-2071 GCA_043755865.1 Variovorax sp.
GCATCACAACACCAACAGCATTGGCCAAAACCAATACCGCGAAGCGATTAAGGCGCTTTTTGGGTTGGAATTGCAGGCCTCGCGGTAGCACTGGCTGCGCTTTGGTTCAGCCCTTTGGTTCAGCCCTTTGGTTTTGCGCTTAAGGTTTTGAAGCAGGTTTCGCTGTGGGCTTTCCAGCGGTTTTCACAGGGATTTTTATGACGACAGGCGCTTCATATTTTGCCAGTAGCGCCTTTGCCTCCTCAAACATGAATCGCCCGTCAATGCCCTTCTTGTGCATATCAATCATCCAGCCGGCCTGCACCGGCTTGGCAGCTTCCACCCAGCGAGCGACTTCTGCCGCGGGCAGCGTGTAAAACTGATTGCCCGCAGCCTTGGCTTTTGCGCGCGCGGGCGCGGCGCTGTCATCCCACATCTTGCCCATCCGCGCAGACAGAGCAGCACCTGAATTGCGATCAATCACCGCGCGCAACTCTGGGCTCAGGGCGTTGTACTTTTTCTCGTTCATCGCAAACATCAAGCCAATCGTATAAAGCGCGGGGCTGCCCTCGGGCGTCTCGGTATGGATATTGGCCGCTTCGTGAATGCGAAATGAGGTAGCTGCATCCCAAGGCACCATCGTGCCATCAATCGTGCCTTTGGTGATCGCTTCGGTCACGCCAGTGATCGGCATGCCCACGGGCGTGGCACCGAGCGCTTGCAAGAGCTTAGCAGTCTCGCGCGATGGCGCTCGCATCTTCATGCCTTTGAAATCTTCGATGGTTTTAATCGCCTTGTCTTTCGTGTGAATCTGCCCTTCGTCGTGCACCCACATGCCGAGTACTTTCATACCGGTGAATTCCTGCATAGCATGCTTGTTCATAAAATCCCAAGCGGCCTTCGAAGCAGCCTCGGCATTTCGCGTCATGAATGGCAATTCAAACACCTCCATGCGCGGAAAGCGGCCGGGCGTGTAGCCCAGCACAGTGAGCACAAGATCGTCCACGCCGTCTTTCACGCGATCGACGAGTTGAGCTGGCGTGCCGCCGCCGCTCATGGCGGGCAGCGTGAGGCATTTCATGCGGCCTTGGGATTCAAGAGACACTTTTTCACACCAGGGCGTCACGAGCTCTTTGACCGTGAGCGCGGTTTGCGGCCAGTAGTGTTGGAAATACAGCGTGATTTCTGGTTTGGTAGCAGCAGGCGAGGAAGACGCATTGGCTTGCGCGACGGCAATGTTTCCGAGGCTGGAAAGGATGAATGCTGAGAGGAGAGTTTTGATGTTCATGGTGTGTGTCGTGAGACGTTAGCTTGGCGCTTGGCCAGCAGTGTAACGGGCGCGGCACTGTGGGGTTGACGTTAAACTCAATGCTTGCAACAAAAACCTACGCCACCCGCGAGAACGAACGCAGTGATGCCGCCCGCACAAACAAGCGCAACGACAATGCCGCCCGCTTTGGTGATCTGGTTCACCAGCCTCTTCTTGGGCTTCCAGCCGATCACCACTGATTTGTATTTGCCCGCCCTGCCTCTGCTTGCCTCAGCGCTCGGCGCTTCGATGCCGCAGGCGCAACTCACTCTTTCTGCACTGCTGCTGTGCTTTGGCATCTCGCAGCTCGTCTGGGGCCCCGTGTCAGACAAGTATGGGCGCAAGCCGGTGTTGATCACCGGACTTGTGTTGTACGTGCTTGCCAGCATCGGCAGCGCGTTTGCAGCCAGCATGGATTCGCTCATCATCTGGCGGGCATTGCAAGGCGCGGCGATGGGCGCGCCGGTGATGTGTGCGCGGGCGATGGCAAGGGATTTGTATGCACCTGAGGAAGCAGCCAAAGTGATGAGTAAGGGGCTGTCGGGCTTGGGGCTGATTGCTGTAATGACTGTGCCACTGGGCAGCGTGCTGAGCGCCTATTTGGGCTGGCGCTACGCGCTGGCGGCGCTTGGCGTGTATGCCGCTGGCACGTTGACTCTGGTGCTGCTTAAGTTCGCCGAGACCAACGCGCGGCGCAATCCTCACGCTTTGCAGCCCGCAGTGTTGCTCAGCACGTGGCGCGGCATTCTCGCGCATCCGCAATTTTGGACATATGCGCTGCTC
>JAYUSD010000044.1:0-4774 GCA_043755865.1 Variovorax sp.
CACAATCTGCAAAGCCTGCGCGTGGTCGATTCGCTGGAGGAGCGTTACCCCGATTTTGATGGCCTCAACCTCACGCTCGCCACGCGCGAAGGCATTTTGAAACACTGCTCGGCAAAAGATGCTTTGCGATTGGAGGCGCAGGAGCCGGGCGGCGTAGCACATCGCTTCGTTACCAAGCAACAGCCTACTCTTGAAGCGCAACTCGTCAACCTCGCCGACGAGATGGCCTACAACGCGCATGATATTGATGACGGGATTCGCTCTGGTTTGATTGCAATGGATGCGCTGCGAGAGCTTCGCTTTTTCGAGCGTTTTCACTCACAAGTTTGCAGCGAATATCCATCGCTTCAAGGCCGCCGCTTGCTCTCCGAGATCATCCGCCGCCTGCTGTCAGCGCAAGTCTTCGATGTGATTGACCAAACAAGAAATCGCATCGCTGAGCACAGCATCCGTACCGAAGCAAAAGTGCGCCAAGCCCCACCGCTGGTGAGCTTCTCGCCCGAACTAGCCAAAGAAGTACAGCAGATCAAAAGCTGGCTCTTCAAACACCTGTATCGTCATACCCAAGTCATCGCGAAAATGGATGAGGCTCAAGGGGTGGTGCGAGAACTCTTCACGGCTTATCTGCAAACACCCGCTCTGATGCCCACCGCCTATGCACAGCAAACCGATCTGCCGCGTGCTATTGCTGACTACATTGCCGGCATGACAGATCGCTTCGCAGAGCAAACCTTGCGTAGGTTAAATGACGCATCTGAAAACGTCTTGTCAGCGCCGCTTATATAGCTATTAATTCGATAGCGTTCTGCGTATATTCCATGCCGGCGATATGCTGAAAAGCCTTGAATTTATGGAGAAAATAGTTCTGAGAAGTCACATCTTCAGCGTATGCCTCCCCTACAGCTGCATTTAGAATCTCTATAAAAGTATTGCATCGCAAAAAACACCTATGAGTTTTCTAAATCAGCTTAAGAATCAAGCGCAAACGGTGCGCGAACAAGAGTCTGGCTTCCACCAAGATCTGGCTGCCGTCACCCTAGCCACAGAGAATGCTTGCATTACAGCACTCAACTATTTGCGCGATTTCTGCGCGCAGCTCAATGTGATCAAACCGCCGGCTGCAGGGCGCTATTCGCTCGATGGCAAGCTGCCGTTTCCGCAGATGCAGTTGCTTCACTTCCGCTGCGATTCGCGCAAGAAAATGCATCGCGGCAAAGAGATGTTTGACACCATCGGCATGGGCTGGGATCTGCTGCCTGCCACCGGCCAAGTAGCCACGCACAGCGTGACGGTGAATTTTCCGCCGGATTTAGAGCGCGTGACCAAACGATTGTCTGCCGGCCAGATTCAACACGACCGCAAAGAGCAGCGCCATCCTGAGACGAACAAACTGCAAGCTTATATCTTCGAATACCAAACGCAATCGCGAGGCTCGGTATCGCTGACGCCCGATCAAGACACCGGACATATTGCTTTTCGCCTGTCTAACGTGGAAGAGTTTGCGATTGACAATATTTCTTATCCCTCAGGGCAGATCTCTTCTGGCTTGCTAGATGAGCTGGCCAAACGGATCGTTGGCCAGCCGAGCAAATTTGTTTGAACTTGATGCGCTGATTGAGCGATCTTGAAAACCGATGCCCAAGCCCGCCAGATCACGCACCAAAACTTGCGAAAACTGCCAACAAACGAGCGACACGCTGTATCGCGTCATCGCAGATGCATCAGGCGTGTGGAAACTGATTTGCCCTGCGTGCCGCGCACTAGCCGAAACCACCCCGTCTTACCGCTACGGCGGAACTTGGAAAGCAGACAAACGACACTAGAGATTAAATGGGGTCAGATCACATTTAATTTTCGCTAAACTGAGGGGATGGCTCGCCAAGCACGCATCTCGCTCCCCCATCACACCTATCACCTGATCCAGCGCGGCAACAACCGACAAGATATTTTTGCCAACGATGAAGATCGCCGCGAGATGTTGCATTTGCTGCTAGAAGCTTCGCGCAAACATGAGGTGGCGGTTCACAGTTATGTGCTGATGAGCAACCATATTCATCTGCTCGTGACGCCCACCACGGCCGATGGCATGCCACTACTGATGCAGCAAGTCGGGCGCAGTTATGTGCGGCGCTTTAATGATGCGCATGGCCGCAGCGGCACGCTGTTTGAGGGGCGCTATCGCAGCAGCTTGGTGCAAACCGAGCGCTATTTGCTGGCGTGCATGGCCTACATCGATCTCAATCCCGTGCGGGCGAGTATTTGCAACCAGCCGCAGGACTATCGATGGAGCAGCTACGCGCATTACTCAGGCGGCCTGCCAGATAAGCTGATCAGCCCGCATCCTCATTTCTTCAATCTGGGCAACACGCCTTTTGCGCGAGAGCAAGCCTATGTGCAGCTAATGCAGCAGGGTTTGGCTCAGGCGCTACAAGACAAAATTACCAAAAGCTTGATCAAAAATCATGGTTTGGGCGATGAAGGTTTTTTGCAGCGTTTAGAGCAACAAACTCAAAAGCGGCTTCAACCCGGCAGAAAAGGGCGACCATTTGGCAGTGAATCCAAGCCTAAAACTCTTTAAGCTCTTGTTTTTATTGATATTTAATCTGTCCCTATTTAAATTAGTGAAATAAATAAAGACAAATTAAATGTGATCTGACCCTATTTAATTTATCGGTAAGGCATGCTGCAACGCAATAAAATATGTCTTCCTTTTGAAGTAGATGGAGAAGCGCATGGGTGCCCTGGACAAAGAAATTGCGGCGGCTGGTGAACACGGCATGTATATGCCAAGCCAAGAGAAAGACTCTTGTGGCGTGGGCTTTGTGGCGCATATCAAGGGGGCGAAATCGCATGCGATTGTGCAAAACGGCTTGAAGATTCTTGAGAATCTGGATCATCGGGGCGCGGTGGGTGCGGATGAGCTTTGCGGCGACGGCGCGGGGATTTTGATTCAGTTGCCCGATGATTTTTATCGGGAAGAGATGGCCAAGCTCCATATTGAGCTGCCAGCGCAGGGCGAATATGGCGTGGGCATTATCTTTTTGCCCAAAGAGCATGCTTCTCGCCTCGCTTGCGAGCAAGAGCTTGAGCGGGCTGTGAAAGCCGAGGGCCAAGTGGTACTGGGCTGGCGCGATGTGCCGGTGAATAAGACCATGCCAATGTCGCCCTTCGTGCGCGAAAAAGAGCCCATCATTCGCCAGATTTTTATCGGTCGCGGGGCAGACATTACCGTGCCCGATGCGCTAGAGCGCAAGCTGTATGTGATTCGCAAAACGGCCAGCGCCGCGATACAGAATCTGGGCTTGAAGCACAGCAAAGAGTATTACGTGCCCAGCATGAGCTGCCGCACTGTGGTCTATAAAGGTTTGCTGCTAGCCACACAGGTGGGCGAGTATTTTCTCGATTTGCAAAACCCAAAATGCGTCTCGGCATTGGCCTTGGTGCATCAGCGCTTCTCCACCAACACCTTCCCCGAGTGGCCGCTGGCTCACCCGTATCGCTATGTGGCGCACAACGGCGAGATCAACACGGTGCGTGGCAATTTCAATTGGATGCGCGCGCGCGAAGGAGTGATGAAATCGCCTGTGCTCGGCGATGATTTGAAGAAGCTTTATCCGATCAGCTTTGAAGGCCAGAGTGATACCGCCACGTTTGACAACACCCTAGAGCTGCTAACCGCCGCCGGTTACCCCATCAGCCACGCTGTGATGATGATGATGCCCGAGCCTTGGGAACAGCACACGATGATGGACGAGCGCCGCAAAGCGTTTTACGAATACCACGCGAGCATGATGGAGCCATGGGATGGCCCAGCGTCTATTGTGTTTACCGACGGCCGCCAAATCGGCGCGACGCTCGATCGCAACGGCCTGCGCCCATCGCGCTATTGCTTGACCGATGACGATATGGTGATCATGGCATCAGAGGCGGGCGTATTGCCGCACATCACGGAAAACAAAATCATCAAAAAATGGCGCTTGCAACCGGGCAAGATGTTCTTGATTGATTTAGAGCAAGGCCGCTTAATTGACGATGAAGAGCTCAAAAGCCAACTCGCTAACAGCAAGCCTTATCGGCAGTGGATTGATGAAGTGCGCATCAAGTTGGATGATGTACCAGCGGCCACCGCTGACAACACCGCACCGATCAAAGAAAACTTGCTCGACCGCCAGCAAGCTTTCGGCTACACGCAGGAAGACTTGAAATTCCTTATGGCGCCAATGGCAGCCAACGCCGAAGAAGCCGTGGGCTCCATGGGAAATGATTCGCCTTTGGCTGTGTTGTCAGATAAAAACAAGCCGCTTTTTAATTACTTCAAGCAGCTCTTCGCGCAGGTGACAAACCCGCCGATTGACTCGATCCGCGAGCAAATCGTAATGAGCCTCAACAGCTTCATCGGACCCAAGCCGAATTTGCTGGACATCAATGCAGTCAACCCGCCACTGCGCTTAGAAGTCGATCAGCCTG
Source organism: Variovorax sp. (assembly GCA_043755865.1). GTDB lineage: Bacteria > Pseudomonadota > Gammaproteobacteria > Burkholderiales > Burkholderiaceae_C > JANMDU01. The sequence goes on from JAYUSD010000044.1 coordinate 4,468, forward strand.
TGCTCGATTTTGCCGACATGGCCAAGATTCGCGACATCGCGACTCACTCTCGCGGCAAATTCAAAAGCTACACACTAGACATTACTTACCCCGCAGCATGGGGCCGTGAAGGTGTGGAGGCGAAGCTTGCTTCGCTCAACGCTGAAGCAGTGGACGCCATCAAGAGCGGCCACAACATCTTGATCGTGAGCGACCGCGCGATGGACAGCACGCGCGTGCCTGTGCCCGCCTTGCTCGCTACATCGTCTATTCACCAACACCTCGTGCGCGCCGGCCAGCGCTGCAATGCGGGCCTTGTGGTGGAGAC
>JAYUSD010000045.1:0-2070 GCA_043755865.1 Variovorax sp.
TGGCGATGCAACTGAGAGCTCAGATGTAGATATTTTGGTGTTGCAACAGCAGTTCGTTGATCGCGGACAAGAGTATTTTCGTTTGATCAAAGAAGCCCACAAAATCATCCCTAATGTCGATGTGATTTTGATGAAACAAGAAGATTTTGAGTGGAAAAGCATGGTAGGCGGAACGCTACCGTTTTGGGCCAAGCAAGAGGGAGTCGTGCTCCGTGACGGTCACACAATTAACGCTCGCTTAGACGCCTATGAAGCCAGCACATCCAACTAAAAATGAATCGAATTCGCGGGTTAGGATCGGCGAAGGCATTATCTCCGGCTCAATTATTGGCTTTTTCGCTTCTGCTGCTGCACTGCTGATTAGCGGTCGTCTTGAAGGAAAAGCAAAAGCAATGATCATTTCGAGCGGAGCGCCGCCAGACGTCGCTTGGCTGATGCTGTTAACTTTTATAGGAATCTTTTTAGGCGATTACATTAGAAAAAAAGGTCTGAAACAGCTAGATCAGCAATTAATATTCCGAAAAGTATCAAAAAAAAATGGCCAAACGCGACTTCTATGACATCCTCGGCGTTGCAAAAAACGCCTCCGATGAAGACATCAAAAAATCCTATCGCAAGATGGCGATGAAGCATCACCCTGATCGCAATCAGGGCGACGATGCGAAAAAAGCAGAAGAGAAATTCAAAGAGGCCAAAGAAGCCTATGAGATGCTGTCTGATCCCGATAAACGCGCCGCTTACGACCAGCATGGGCATGCAGGCGTCGATCCGAATATGCGCGGCCCGGGAGCTGAGGGCATGGGCGGGTTTGCCGAGGCTTTTGGCGATATTTTTGGTGATGTATTCGGTGGGCGCAGTCGGGGTGGGCAAGGCGGTGGGCGGCAAGTTTATCGCGGTGGCGATTTGAGCTATGCGATGGAGATCTCGCTGGAAGAAGCGGCTTTTGGCAAGGAAGCACAAATCCGCATCCCCAGCTGGGACAACTGCTCTACTTGCGGCGGCAATGGCGCCAAGCCGGGCACCAAGCCGATTGTTTGCACCACATGCCAAGGCCATGGCCAAGTGCAGATGCGCCAAGGTTTTTTCGCAGTGCAACAAACCTGCCCCACCTGCAAAGGCACAGGCAAGCTCATCCCCGAGCCATGCAGCGCTTGCCATGGTGTAGGCAAAATCAAAAAGACCAAGACGCTAGAGGTCAAAATTCCCTCGGGCATTGACGATGGCATGCGCATCAGGAGCGCCGGCAATGGCGAGCCGGGCACCAATGGCGGGCCCTCCGGCGATTTGTACATTGAGATTCGCGTGGCCAAACACGAGATATTTGAGCGCGATGGCGATGATCTGCATTGCCAAGTGCCGATCAGTTTTGCAACTGCTGCGCTCGGCGGCGAGATTGAAGTGCCCACACTGGTGGAAGAAGAGACTAACAAAGTGGGCAAGGTTGGCATCGATATTCCCGATGGCACGCAACACGGCAAAACCTTCCGCTTGCGCGGCAAAGGCATCAAAGGCGTGCGCTCATCCTACCCTGGTGATTTGTATTGCCACGTGAGCCTAGAGACCCCCGTCAAACTCACCGAGCATCAACGCAAGCTCATGAAAGAATTCGACGAATCCGTGCGCAAAGGCGGCGCGAAACACTCGCCCAATGAAGAGACTTGGGGCGATAAGCTGAAAAAGTTTTTTACGGCTTGATGCTTGAGCTGGCTTGATGCTGGTGTGTTTGATATTTTCTGGCGATAATAACTAATAATTTCGCAAAGAAACGCTATGCCCACCAGTGTCTCACTCACGCCCCATTTTCAAAACCTCACACAAAGCTTGATTGCCAGCGGGCAATACAACAATGTGAGCGAGGTCGTGCGCGAAGGATTGCGGCTTGTAGAAGAGCGCGAGCGCAAGAAAAAAACTGCGCTGCGCGATTTACGCAAAGCGGTCAAAGTGGGTTTTGATCAATTGGCCAAAGGGCAATACACAGAGTTTGATACCCAAGCCCAATTTTCTGAGTACCTGCAATTAGCCGTCAAACGTATGCACGCGCAGGAGATTCAAGCACAAAAATCCACGCGG
>JAYUSD010000046.1:0-2068 GCA_043755865.1 Variovorax sp.
AAAGCGAGGCAGCATCGGCTTTGGGCTTATCCAAAGGCCAAGAGATGCGGCTGGTCATGCTGCCGCAAGCGTTGCGCGTGATCATTCCGCCGATGACGAATCAGTTTTTAAATCTGACGAAGAATTCTTCGCTCGCTGTAGCGATTGGCTACCCCGATGTCGTCTCGATTGCGAATACGGCCATCAACCAGACCGGCCGCGCCGTTGAGTGCATCGCGATTGTGATGTTGGTCTACCTCACCACATCGCTCACAACGTCGGCCTTCATGGGCTGGTACAACAAACGCTCGGCGATCAAAGAAAGATAAGGTGATTTCATGAGCAATGCAATTGTTTCTCAACCCATTGCCGCCCGCCCAGCGCCTGTGCGCACGGATGGCCTGGTGGCTTGGAGCAAGGCCAATTTGTTTGCCGACTGGAAAACCAGCATTGCAACGCTGGTGATCGGCTCATTTTTGATTTGGTATGGCCTGCAAGCGCTCAGCTGGGGATTGCTACGCGCTGTGTGGGAGCCAACCGCAGATTTGTGCCGCGTTGAAGGTGTGGGTGCATGCTGGGGCGTGATTACTGAAAAATATCGACTGATTATTTTTGGCCGCTATCCGTTTGAAGAACAATGGCGGCCACTGGTGGCAACGATTTTGATGCTGAGCTTGCTGATCGTGAGTTGCATTCGTTATTTTTGGAAGCCGTGGCTAGCCGTGCTTTGGATCATTGCGCTGGGTTTGTTTTTTGCAATCATGTACGGCAACACAATGGGTCTTTCTAAAGTAGAAACTGATCGCTGGGGCGGCTTTCCACTGACGGTTTTGCTTGCCACGCTTTCCATTGGGATGGCCTTCCCGATTGCGCTGCTGGTGGCGCTCGGCCGCCGCTCAAATCTTCCAGCGATCAAAACCTTTTGCACGATTTACGTCGAGCTGATTCGCGGCGTGCCGCTGATCTCCGTCTTGTTCATGGCCAGCTTTATGTTTCCATTGTTTATGCCGCAGGGCGTGACGATTGATGTGCTGATTCGCGTGTTGGCCGGTATCACGTTGTTTGCGGCGGCCTACATGGCTGAGGTGATTCGCGGCGGTCTGCAAGCGATCCCCAAGGGTCAGATTGAAGCGGCTGCCACTATTGGGCTGTCGTACTGGCAGACGCAGCGCAAGATTGTGTTGCCGCAAGCCCTGGCTATGGTCGTGCCAGGCATCATGAACAATTTCATCTCGATCTTCAAAGATACATCGCTTGTGACCATCGTGAGCCTGTATGAGCTCACCGGCGCGATGAGCTTGGCGCTCAACTCCGACGCCGATTGGCGGCCCTTCAAAGTGGAAGCGTATCTGTTCATCGCTCTCATTTATTTCGCATTCTGCTTTGCCATGAGTCGCTACAGCTTGTGGGTGGAAAAGCAGGTGAACAAAGGCAAATCGCGCTGATCACATCAAGCGCCTCAACCTGAAAACAGGATCATCAAATAAGCAAACAGGAATTTTTATGAGCGACAACATCATTGAGTTCAACAAAGTCAACAAATGGTATGGCAACAACTTCCATGTGCTCCGCGATATCGATTTGAAAGTGCGCCAAGGTGAGCGCATTGTGGTCTGTGGGCCATCGGGTTCAGGAAAATCGACGCTGATCCGATGTATCAACCGCTTGGAAGAACATCAGCAAGGGCAACTCATTGTTGACGGCACGGAGCTTACTGACGACGTGAAAGCGATTGACGATGTGCGTAAAAAAGTCGGCATGGTGTTTCAGCAATTCAATCTGTTCCCACACTTGACAGTGCTGGAAAATCTGACGCTTTCGCCCATATGGGTGGGCAAGATACCGAAGAAAGAAGCGCAAGAGCGCGCCATGACGCAATTGAATCGCGTGCGCATTGCCGAGCAGGCCGATAAATATCCACTGCAGCTCTCCGGTGGCCAGCAGCAGCGCGTGGCGATTGCGCGCGCGCTGTGTCTGACCCCCAAGATCATGCTGTTTGATGAGCCAACGTCTGCGCTCGATCCAGAGATGATCAAAGAGGTGTTGGATGTGATGATTGAAATGGCTAATCAAGGCATCACGATGATTT
>JAYUSD010000047.1:0-4751 GCA_043755865.1 Variovorax sp.
CGCGCAATGAATTTGATCAGCGCCTAGAGCTTTGGCTCTCACCCCAGCTGGGCTATTTGCCCATTCGCATTCGCCAGAGCTCGGCCACCACGCCCGAGACTGATTTCACAGATTTGGTGTTGCGCAGATTGCCTTGAGGATGTAACTGAAGGGCTTATACCCATGCCCTTGAAATACCCTGATGCGCTCATACATAAACTGCTACAGTAAACGCAGCAACATCCCCCTTGCGCCGGTCATCCGTCGCGCCGAAAGCTCCCTTCATGCAAATGCTCTACGACTCCGAATCCTTTGTGGTGGTTCACCTGCAAGCCGAGCCACAAGAGTATGCTGGCGCGCGCGATGCTGTGCAAGCAGCCATGCAGCATATTTCGTTGGATGGTTTGGAGCAAAAGCCTTCTTTGGAGAACGCGCGCCCTGAATACCGCTTGGCGCGTCATGGCTTTGAGATCGTCGACAAGCGTTCGGGCAAAGAGGTGTATCTCGATGGCTCATGGGCCGAGCTCTTTCAGCAGCAGATCAGTGCATGGCAAGCCAAAACGCCCACACAAGACGAGGTAGAAGAGACGCTGGAGCGCTACGCACAGCTTGCGCAAAATCCTGTTGTGCTGCATTGATCGCGCTGCCTTAAATTTTGCGGCGTTGATGCCGTAGCGCTTGGTCTCAATCGTTGGAGCTTAAGCGTCGTTCAGTGATTCGTAGATCAGCGAAAGAGCACAATGCCCGCAGCCACGAGCGCTGCAATAAACACGGTCTCTGCGAGCAGCATCACCACCGGCTGCCAGCCCAGCTGAAGCAAATCTTCAAAGCTGGTTTTTACGCCCGCCGCTGCAATGGCCGCCACCAAACACCAGCGCGATGCATTGCTTGCCGCATCCACCCACGTTTTAGGAAAAACTTGGCTGGTGGCCAGCAGCATCAGCACAATAAAAGCCAGCAAGAAGCCCGGAATCAGCGGCACCGAGGCTGGCGCGTTGCCCCTATTGTGTCCATCAGCCGCAGCGGCGGCCACAGCTTCTGCCATTTGCCTGCGATACAGCAACGCAACGACCACCACCACCGGCGTGAGCAGCATCACGCGAAAGAGCTTCACTACCGTCGCCGTGTCGCCCGCCAGCGGCCCCAGCATCATTCCCGCAGCCACCACCTGAGCCACATCATGAATTGTGCCGCCCAAAAACAATCCGGCTTGCTCAGGCGAGGCGGCCAGCCATTTCAAGGCGAAGGGATACAAAATCATGGCCAATGTGGACAGCACCGTCACGCCCACCACGGTGAGCAGCGTGAAGCGCTCGTTGCGCGGAGTTTGTGGCAGCACGCTTGCCACAGCCAGCGCCGCCGATGCGCCGCAAATCGCCACAGCGCCGCCCGAGATCAGCCCCTCATCGCGCGGGCGATGCAGCCACTTGGCCAGCAACACGCCAAAGGCCACCGTAAGCACCACAGCGCAGATGATCAACAGCGCCGATTGCACTCCAAGTTGCGCCACTTGGCCCAGCGTGATCCGCGCGCCTAAGAGTGCCACGCCTAAGCGCAGCACCGTGCGCCCGCAAAAATCCACACCAAGCTTGATACTTGATTTTTTCATCATGAAATGCAAAGCCAAGCCGATCAGCAACGCATATAGCAGTTGCGGCCCACCGTAATGTTCGGCCAAAAAAGTCGCCGCCAATGCGATCGCGGCACACAGCATCAAGCCGCAGGTGTGCGCCTTCAGCCAAGCGCGCGCAGCAGCAAAATTAAGCAAGGGCAACATGGCTTGCACTGTAGCGCAGGCGGTTGCGTGTGAGCACCATCATTCAGATGACGAGCTCCACCACGCTAAGCCATCTGCCGAACCACCTGCTAGGGCGTCAGTCAAGCGATCCGTCAAGACACCGACCGCATTTCAATGTATGGCTGAGCGGCAAAAAACGAAGTCCTGCTACGGATAAGCAAAAAAACAAGCCCTGCAAGGAAGCACACAAATCTTAATTGCTATGATATATATAGCACACTGTGCTTATTTCATGCCGGCAATATGTCGTTTTCTCCTGATTAACCATTTGCCTCAGATTGCAAACCCTGCCGTTCGCCCTGAGGTATCGAACGGCTCGCGAGGGCTTCGATACCTCAGAGCGAACGGGAATTGTCGAGTCTGAAGCGTCTGAATAATCAGGCGTTTTCTCCTAAAAATCCGAGAAAAATCAGCTTTACATATGCTTGCGCACGCTCGTTGCGAGCATGTCCACCATTTGCGTAATTTCTGCTTCTCGCGCGATATACGGCGGGCAGAGCACGAGGTTGTCTCCTGCGGGGCGAAACAGCAGGCCTTGGTGGTAGCAATCTAAAAAGATGTCGTAGGCCCGCTTGCCGGGCAGGCCGGCAAGCGGGGCGAGCTCTACCGCGCCTGCCAAGCCGAGCGTGCGAATGCTCACCACGCCTTCCATGCCTTTGAAGGTGCTGTGCAGCGCATCGCCGAGCAGCTTGCCCATCTTTGCGGCACGTGCAAACAAATCTTCCTCTTTGAACAAGTTCAGTGTGGCGATTGCTGCCGCGCAGGCTACCGGATGGCCGCTGTAGGTGTAGCCGTGGAAGAATTCGACGACGTGCTCGGGGCTGCCAGCGTTCATCATGGCATCGTAAATATGCTCACGGCAGACCACGCCGCCCAGCGGGATCACGCCATTGGTCACGCATTTCGCGAAGTTGAGCATGTCGGGCACGACGCCATAAAAATCTGCACCAAAGTTTACGCCCAGCCTGCCAAAGCCAGTGATCACTTCGTCGAAAATTAAGAGAATTCCGTGTTGATCGCAGATCGCGCGCAGCCGCTTTAAATAATCCATCGGCGGCACATACCAGCCCGCACTGCCCGCAATCGGCTCCACCATGATGGCAGCCACGTTGCTTGGGTCATGCAGCGGGAGAATGCGCTTTTCTAAATCGTCTAAAAAATCAGTGTCGCTCACGGGCGCAGCGCCGTTGTAAAAGGTGGTCGTCGCGTCGTGGCAAAAGCGCATGTGATCAACACGAGGCAGGAGCTGTGCGCCATACGCTTTGCGGTTGGCCGGCAGCCCGCCCACGCTCATGCCGCCAAAATTCACGCCGTGGTAGCCTTTTTCGCGGCCAATGAAGAGCGAGCGATGGCCTTGGCCGCGTGCACGGTGGTAGGCCAGCGCCACTTTAAGCGAGGTGTCTGCGGCCTCTGAGCCAGAGTTGCAAAACAGCACTTTATTGAGATCGCCGGGGCACATGGCCGCGATCATCTCGGCGGCTTTGAAAGCCTTGTCGTTACTGGCTTGGAAAGCGGTGGCGTAGTCCAGCGTATCGAGCTGTTTTTTGATGGCTTCGTTGATCGGCTTTCGGTTGTGCCCTGCGCCCACGCACCAGAGGCTGGAGATGCCGTCGAGCACTTTTTTGCCGTCATGGGTGGTGAAATGCATGCCATCAGCGGCCACGAAGACGCGCGGGTCTTTGCGGAAATGGCGGTTGGGTGTGAAGGGCAGCCAGTGGTTGTCCATGTTGAAATCTGTTAAAGCCATGTTTGTCTCCAATGCTTGCGTTGTGTGATCTGGCGGTGCGTGATCTTGCTGTGAGTCATTACTATCAAATAAATAGCATTGAGCGCAGGTAATATGCCGGCTAACTGCCTATTTTGCTTAAAAAATAATGGAAAATACGCCATGTCTACGTTACCTGCCCTGACCTACATCCTAACCCTGACTTGCCCAGACCGCATGGGTATCGTGCATGCCGTGTCTGGCTTTTTGCTCTTGCATGGCGGCAACATCGAAGAAGCGGCCCAATACAACGACCACGACACGGGCTTGTTCTTCATGCGCGTGAGCTTTGCTACTGCCCAGCCACAGATCGCTTTGCAGGCTGATTTGGCAGCATTTTCACAAGGGTTTGAAATGCTTTGGCAGCTCCATGCCTCTACGCTGCCGATGCGCACGGTGTTGATGGTCAGCCAGCAAGGCCATTGTTTAAACGATTTATTGTTTCGTTGGAAAAGCGGTTTTTTGCATCTTGATATTCGCGCGATTGTGAGCAATCACCGAGATTTTGAGCAGCTCGCTGGCAGCTATGGCGTGCCGTTTCATCACATTCCGACGAACAAAGACAATAAGCCTCAAGCGGAGGCGCGGCAGATTGAGATCATCAATGCCGAGGGCGCAGAGCTGGTGATTTTGGCGCGGTACATGCAAATTCTGTCCAACGACATGTGTCATGCCCTCGCTGGCCGAGCGATCAATATCCACCACAGTTTTTTACCCAGCTTCAAAGGCGCAAAGCCGTACTACCAAGCGCATGATCGCGGTGTGAAGCTGATTGGCGCCACCGCACATTACGTGACTGCCGATCTCGACGAAGGCCCGATCATTGAGCAAGATGTGGCGCGTGTGGATCATTCGGACACAGTGGACGATCTGACCGCACGAGGCCGCGACACCGAAAGCCAAGTGCTCGCCCGCGCTGTGAAATGGCACAGCGAGCACCGCGTGCTACAAAACGGCCATCGCACGGTGGTGTTTCGTTAGAGCGGCTCGCGGGGCGGCATCGCCCCTGCGATAAGGTGTTTCGCCGGCAGGCTGTTTAAATGCCCAGCTTCTCCATGGGGCTGCATGCTTTCAGAGCTGGCCAAACGTCATCGAAACATGGCATAATCATAGGTTCGCCGGAGAGGTGGCCGAGTGGTTAATGGCAGCAGACTGTAAATCTGCCCTCTTACGAGTACGCTGGTTCGAATCCAGCCCTCTCCACCAGCG
>JAYUSD010000048.1:0-4749 GCA_043755865.1 Variovorax sp.
TTAAGCCGCGCCTGTATGCCACGTCCTATTCTCGCCACCATCCACACCGCTGCCCTGCGCCACAACCTCGAGCGCTGCCGCGCCGCCGCTCCCGATGCCAAGGTGTGGGCGGTGGTCAAAGCCAACGCCTATGGCCACGGCATCGAGCGCGCATTCGAAGGTTTGCGCGGCGCAGACGGCTTTGCGCTGCTCGATTTTGATGAAGCGCAACGTGTGCGAGCCCTCGGCTGGCGCGGGCCGATTTTAATGCTGGAAGGCTGCTTTGAGCCGCGTGATTTAGAGCTGTGCTCACGCCTTGGCCTGTGGCACACCGTGCATCACAACGATCAAATCGATTGGCTTGCCGCGCATAAAACGCATGAGCCGCATCGCGTCTTCCTCAAAATGAATTCCGGTATGAATCGCTTGGGCTTTAAGCCCAGCAGCTACCGCAGCGCCTACACGCGGCTCAACGCACTCACGCAAGTCGAGGAGATCACGCTGATGACGCATTTCTCTGATGCCGACGCCAAGCGCTTCGGGCAAGATGGCATCGCGCACCAACTTGCCGTTTTCAATGAAGCCACGCACGATCTGCAAGGCGAGCGCAGCTTGTCAAACAGTGCTGCTAGCCTGCGCTACAGTGCGAGCGAACTGCGCACCGATTGGATCCGCCCAGGTATTGCGCAATACGGCAGCTCCACCGATTACCCCGAGCACGATGCAGCGCATTGGGATTTACAACCCGCGATGACGCTGAGCTCCAAAATCATTGCGACGCAGGATTTACAAGTTGGCGACAGCGTGGGCTACGGCTCTGGGTATGTTGCCGAGCGCGCTATGCGCATCGGCATCGTGGCCTGTGGTTATGCCGATGGCTACCCGCGCATCGCCGTTGGCGGCAACGAGCGCGGCACGCCCATCTTGGTCGGCGGGCAGCGCACGCGAACCGTGGGCCGCGTCAGCATGGACATGATCACGGTAGACATCACTGATTTACCTCAAGCAGGCATCGGCGCAGAAGTCACTCTCTGGGGAAAAGCCACCAACGGCGCAATGCTTAGCATCGACGAAGTGGCCATTTGTGCGCAAACCGTAGGCTATGAGCTCATGTGCGCCTTGGCTGCGCGCGTACCCGTCATCGTGGATTAGTTTTTAAGCGTTTTAAGCCGGTAGCCGGCATAGAATATGCGCAGAGTGCTATTTAATTCATAGCGATTACTGAATCCCGTCCAGCGTGTGCATCGAACTTCGCGCACTTCGCCGCCCGTCTTCTTGATGGCGCTCTTTGGCGTGTCACGGCCAGCACAGCTTGTCGCACGTGTGATTGTTTGGAGGTCGTCGGCGAAATACATTTGCCGCAGATTCGTTGTGAATCACTGACCCAAGGCATCACATGAAACAGCTTTATTATTTGAAGAAACGTCAGCTCGAATGGCGAGACGTGCCTGAACCTCTGATCCAATTGCCCACAGACGCTTTGGTTCGCCCTATAGCAGCTGCTCGTTGTGATTTGGATAACGTCTTTCTTCAAAAGGATCTGACCACACCGATTCGCATCGGATTAGGCTTGCATTTTCTGGATCCGCTTGTCAAAACGACCATTGGCGTACCCGCATTCGAGGGGCCTTTTCCCTACGGACATGAGTGCGTCGCAGAAGTCGTTGAAGTGGGCTCCGAGGTTTCTGGATATGAGAGGGGCGATCTCGTCGTCATCCCATTTCAGTTGTCGTGCGGACACTGCGCTCCATGCAGACTAGACTTCACCGCGCATTGCGCAACAGATCGAAGCACGCCCACCCGCATGTATGGTTTTGGCAAGATCACCGGGGATCTCGGCGGGATGGTGACTGACTTGTTTCGCGTTCGAAATGCGGCGCACATGATGGTCAAAGTCCCGCCTGGTATTGATCCAGCCAGCATCGCTAGCGCTAGCGACAATATTGCTGATGGATGGAGAACTGTCGCCGAGCACCTCGCGAAAAGGCCGGGCGCTCCTGTATTGGTTATCGGTGGGCGTGCAAAAAGCGTTTCTTTGTATGCGGCCGGAGCTGCTGTTGCGCTCGGTAGCGAGCGCGTTGACTATCTCGATACGAACGATCAGCGGCTTCAGATCGCCAAAGCATTGGGCGCGAATCCCATCAAGCTAGATAAGAAGTTTGAGCAGATGCGCACAAGCCGTTTGTTTTTAACTGGAGGCTATCCGATCGTTGTTGATGGCAGTGGCGCACCCGGTGCGTTAGATTTTGCAATACGGTCGCTCTCGCCCGGCGGGATTTGTACCACCGTATTTTTCCATTTGCGCAAGGGCACGCCTGTGCCGCTTTGGCATATGTACGTCTATGGCGGCACTTTAAAAACGGGGCTTGCCAACGTCAGAGCTGATTTGCCTGAGATCTTGCGAACGATTCAAAGCGGTCGTTTTCGGCCTGAATTGGTGACGACCCTCAAAGCGCAGTGGCACGACGCCCCAGAGGCGCTGCTTGACCCGACGACCAAGGTGGTGTTGGTCAGGCCCGCACTATTTACCAAACCATTTCACACAACCGAAAGTCATTAGCATGCAAGCTCCCCCATTTATTCCTGAAGTGTCCGATCAGTATCGTGTAGATATCAAAGAGGGCATTGAAAAAATGCCCGCTGCGAAATTACTTGGATTGCGCGTGATCGGCTTTGATCCGAGTGGAATATCAAGAATCGAAGTGCCCATCGTGCCTTCCATTACTTTTGATGGGAAAAATGTTCAGGGCGGAATTCTGGGTGTCATTGCTGACTTTGCCGGCGTCAGTGCCGCTACCTGCGCACTCGAGCCGGGATGGGTTGCCAGCACGACAAGCTTCGAAATTCACAACATCGCGCCCGCAAATGGAAACAAACTGATTGCCATTGGACGCGCAGTCAAAGTAGGCAAGTCAATCGGGGTATCGCGTGCCGATGTGTTTTCAGAAACGGATGGCAAGCTTGTTTTGGTTTGCATTGGAACAACAACCTGCAAACCATTTCAGATGCAAGCTTGATGGCATCGCGTTACGGCGCCGTCTCCAAGCCCTTGATTTGATCGCGGTCGTGTTTTGCACAGCTGAGCAAGCGACGTCTCGTGCAGCGAAGTTTTACAGTGCAATGGTTGGGTAGCTGCCAGACTGTCCTGCGCCGCGAACGCGCACGTTGGTCACATTGAGGATGTTCATGAGACTGCGCATTTCCGACCGAATGGCACTAGGATGCCGATTGTCCTGCTGCGACCCAGCCTTCTGGCCGGCGTGGTGGATAACTCACAAACTTAAATCCCTGAGCCTTAGAGATTTCTTCATGCGCCTTGAGTTCGTCAAAAATCCGCTTGGAGTCGTATCCCATTTGGGCGGCATGCGCCGCACGAATGGCATGCAACTCTTCAATGATTTCATCTTTCCACATCATGCTTCTCCTTGTGCAAACAACTCTTGTGGCGTGCCAATGGCGGCTGGCTTGAAACCCGCCTCTCGGCACACTTGCTCAATCAATGCGCGCATCTGCAAGTTGGCAATGTGCTTGCAGTTCCATGTGACCAAGTATTCCACGCCATGTACAGCAGCGATGGCCACGTGATATGCGTCATCTAGCGCCTTTTGCGGTACTGCTAAACGTCGCACCAATTCATCTCCCAGTTGTCGTGCTGCCTCATCCAAAGCCAGCACAGGCAGGGTGGCGAGCACCGCCAAACGTTCGGCGGCGGCAATTTGATCGCCCTTGCTGGCTTCATCGATGGTCAACTGTGATGTGCATAAGTCATAGGAGGCAGCGCCGGCCCACCACTGCTGCGTGATGATCTGTTGACCGACAGTGACCACGTCCCGACTCGGTCTTGCCGTTAGATAACTGATGACGCTGGTTTCGATGTAGACGCGCGGTTTCATGAGGAGGATTCTAGCCCTGCGCATGATGCCGCGCAGGCCTGCAATTTTCGTTCGTGCGCGCCTCTTAGCTCCGCACCCTAGGCAAAATCATTTTTTTGACGACCTGGTTTTTTTAATTGCAAGCCAGTGGCAATGAACTCATGAGCGCACGCGGTGCGCATGCTCACGGTTGTAGATTAGTTTTTAAGCGTTTTAGGCCGGTAGCCGGCATAGAATATGCGCAGAGTGCTATGTTATTTATAGCATTTGATATTTAGTGCTTTGCAAGCCAGTCAGCAAAAAAATCTATGCAAGCGCGAATCTTTGGGGCGCGGTGGCGCTCTTGTAGCATCACGGCGTTGATCGGTATGGTTTGGCAATCGACGATGTCGTCCATCACGCGCACGAGCTGACCCTTTGCCACCAAGGGCTCTGCGATCACGGTGCCGCCTCTGACGATGCCTAAGCCTTGAAGCGCCATGCTCATCATCACGCCCGTGGAGTTGGCTCTGTAGTGGCCGCGAGCTATATGGACGACGGGCACAACGGGCACGACAGGCACGACAGGCACGACAGGCATCACAGTACTTTGATCGATCAAAAAAGGCCAGCGGTTATAGGCCGGCTGCACGCTGCTCGTAATCAGCCTGTGCTGCTGCAACTCTTCGATGCGCTTGGGTGCACCATATCGCGAAATATAGTCTGGCGTGGCATACAAACGGCGTCCATGCTCGCCGATCTTGCGAGCCACCAAAGACTCTGAGCCCGGATCACCCGTACGCAAGGCAACATCAATGCCAAGCTGCGCCAGATCAACAGAGCGATCATCCACATGCAACTCGATGCCCAGGTGCGGATGCAACTGCGCCAACGCCTCTAAGCTGGGCACGATCACATA
>JAYUSD010000049.1:0-28896 GCA_043755865.1 Variovorax sp.
CATCCAGCCAATCAGTCAGAGCAAAGACAATGAACATGACTGTTGCCAGCAAATTCTTGGTCTCCATGGTCATGCCCTTGCTGTAGTACACCCCCACAATCAGCGGAATGGCAATGATGCGCGTCCAAGTCAAGATTGTGGGAATGGTGAAGAACATGCTGCGATTGTGTCACGCCGCGCTCAAACCGAGGCCAATCTGAACGTAAAGGGCAAGATCAGCGCCCCTCGACGAGGGTGACGAGCTGAAATTTATCGGTGTCGTTGTACAAAAACGTCTCGTTGAATTGCCAAGGCGGCGGCAGATTGCCTACTGAGCCGTAATTGGCGGCGCGGCGTACTGCGGCCAGTGCAAGATCGTTGACATGCGGCGAAATGCGCGAGCCGCGCATGAGATCGAGCGCGCGAACTGAGCCATCGGCGTTGACCATGACGGTGACGGTTGCAATGCCGCTCCACTGCGCGGGTTGCGGGCCAACAAAGCTAGCGCCGGGGTTGCTTGCAATGATCAGCTGCGCCGCACGACGGCGATAGTCTGCCCAACTGGCGATCAGAGGTAAGCGCGATGCGCCTACTGCGGGTGGCACGGGAGCAGGCGCGGGCACGGGTGTGAACACAGGCTCTGGAGCGGGTATGGGAATCGGCGCGGGCTCAGCGCTGCGGCGATTGGCGCAGCCGGAGATCAGTGCCGCTGCCATGACCAAGGTCATGGCAAGTACTACTGTTTTTGTAGCATTACGCGCATATTCTATGCCGGCTACAGGCTGTTTTTGATCTAAAAACGGGGTGCAAGTCATGTGGGATGTGGTTTTAATGCAAGGCACGATATATATCCTCGGCTAAGTCTTTTGAAATGCCATCGACGGTAGCGATATCCGCGACGCTGGCAGAGGCCACGCCTCGGATGCCACCGAAGCGCTGCAATAGTTTCGCACGTCTTTTGGCGCCAATGCCAGCAATATCTTCCAATTTGCTACCACCTGTGCGCACTTTGGCTCTTTGAGCTCGCATGCCAGTGATGGCAAATCGGTGCGCTTCATCGCGGATTTGTGCGATCAGCATCAGCGCTGCAGAGTCTTTGCCGAGATAAACTTTCTCTCGGCCATCAGCGAAGACGAGCTCTTCCAAGCCCACTTTGCGGCCTTCACCTTTTTCAACGCCTACGAGCAACCCGAGATCCAGACCAAGCGTTTCAAACACTTCTTTAGCCGATGAGATTTGGCCTTTGCCGCCGTCAATCAAAACCAGATCTGGCATCTTGGCGTAGCGGGCACTGCCAGTTTTACTGGCAGCTTCGTGTTTTCCCGCCTCAATCAACTTGCTGTAGCGCCGCGTGAGCACCTGGCGCATGGCGGCGTAATCATCGCCGCCGGTGATGCCTTCAATGTTGTAGCGACGGTAATCGCCGCTTTTCATTTTGTGCCCTTCAAACACCACGCAGCTGGCCTGCGTGGCCTCGCCCGAGGTGTGAGAGATATCAAAGCATTCAATGCGCAAGAGCGACAAATCTTCGATGGCCAGATCCAGCGCATCCACCAAGGCTCGCGTGCGCGCTTGCTGCGAGCCTTCTTCGGCCAGCAGGCGCGCGAGCTGGATATCGGCATTTTTTTGCGCCATCTCAAGCCAAGCTTTTCGCTGCTCGCGCGGCTGGTGCAGCGCAGTGATTTTGATGCCAGTTTGCTCAGCCAAGAGATCAATCAATTCGCTATCCACCTTCTCGCTCAAGATCAGCACAGGCGGCGCGGGTACGTCGATGTAATGCTGGGCAATAAAGGCTTCCAAAATCTCTACCGCCGGCGCTTCGAGCACATTGGCGGGGAAATATGGCCTGTCGCCCAAATGCCGCCCGCCGCGCACCATCGCCAAATTCACGCAAGCTTTGCCGCCTTGCACTTTGACGGCGAGGATGTCCACATCTTTGTCTTCTGCAGTGTCCATCGCTTGGTTGTGCAGCACGCGCGAAAGCGCCGAGATTTGGTTACGTAACTCGGCCGCTTTTTCGAAGTCTAGCTTTTCTGCATGCGCCATCATCGCGGTTTGCAATTCTTCCAAAATCGCCTGCGTCTCACCACGCAGAAAACGCTCAGCGTTTTTGACATCTTGCGCATACTCTGCTTCGTCAATATGGCGCACGCAAGGCGCGGAGCAGCGCTTGATTTGATACAGCAAGCAAGGCCGCGTGCGGTTGGCAAACACGGTGTCTTCGCAGGTGCGAAGTTTGAATACTTTTTGCAGCAACTGAATGCTTTCTTTCACGGCCCAAGCGCTCGGATAGGGCCCGAAGAAGCGATGGCGCTTGTCGACTGCGCCGCGGTAATACACAATGCGAGGGAAATCTGCAGACACTATAGATTTTATAGCACTCTGCGTAATATTTATGCCGGCTACAGGTGCTTTTTGCTTAGAAAAGGGCTGCCCTGTGAGCTTGAGGTACGGGTAGCTCTTGTCATCCCGAAAAAGAATATTGAAGCGCGGATTCTGCGTCTTGATCAGGTTGTTTTCAAGCAGCAGGGCTTCTGCTTCGGAGCGCACCACCGTGGTCTCCATGCGCGAAATTCGGCTCACCATATGCCCAATGCGCGAGCCATCATGGGTCTTTTGGAAGTAGCTGGATACCCGCTTTTTCAAGCTCTTGGCTTTGCCCACGTAAAGCAAAACATTCTGCACATCGAAATAGCGGTACACGCCGGGCAGCAAGGGCAGGGCTGTCACTTGCGCAAGCAGCTCGGCGCTGTGGCGGCTCTGCGGCTGTGGGGCGAGTTCAGTGCTTGCGTCGGCAGTGGGTTTGATTTTTTGCATAAGCTTGATGTCTGATTTTGGCAGATTGCCTATGGCGTCAAAAGCTTGTGAATGAATCGTGGCTCATGCAAGATGGAGGCTAACGCGATTTTTAAGTTACAGTTGACGTTTACGTAAACGTCAAACAAAGATTTGACTCACCGGTAGAGACAACCATGCCCGTTTTAAGCACCCAATTGAGCGCTCGCTCAGCGCAGTTTCTGGCCAATGCAGAGGCCATGAAGGCTACTGTGCAAGATTTGAGACAGAAAATTGCTCATGTTCAGCTTGGCGGCGGCGATGCAGCGCGCGCCAAGCATACGGCGCGGGGCAAGCTGCTGCCGCGTGATCGTGTGCAAAATTTGCTCGATCCTGGCACATCGTTTTTGGAGATTGCCCCCCTCGCGGCACTCGGCATGTATCCGGGTATGGATGGCTCAGATTCTGCGCCCGCAGCGGGCGTGATCGCAGGTATTGGCCGCGTCAAAGGCATTGATTGCATGATCGTGTGCAACGACGCGACTGTAAAAGGCGGCACGTATTACCCTCTGAGCGTGAAGAAGCATTTGCGTGCGCAAGAAATAGCGCAGCAAAATCGCCTGCCTTGCATTTATTTGGTCGATTCTGGTGGCGCGAATTTGCCCAATCAAGACGAGGTGTTTCCAGATCGCGATCACTTTGGCAGAATCTTTTACAACCAAGCGCAGATGAGCGCAGAGGGCATTGCGCAGATCGCTGTGGTGATGGGCTCATGTACGGCCGGCGGCGCGTATGTGCCAGCGATGAGCGATGAGACGATCATCGTGAAGAATCAAGGCACGATTTTTCTGGGCGGCCCGCCGCTGGTAAAAGCGGCCACAGGCGAAGTCGTCACCAGTGAAGATTTGGGCGGCGGCGATGTGCACACGCGGCTCTCGGGCGTGGCGGATCATTTGGCGAACAATGATATGCACGCACTAAGCATTGCGCGTGATGTCGTGAAGAATTTAGCATCAAATCATGCGATAGCCGGCATAAATACTGCGCAGAGTGCTACTGAAATAAGAGCGCCACTGTATGCAGCTGAAGAACTCTACGGCGTGATCCCGACCGATACACGCAAGCCTTTCGATGTGCGCGAAATCATTTCCCGCATTGTGGATGGCTCCGAGTTTGACGAATTCAAAGCCCGATTTGGCACAACGCTCGTCACAGGTTTTGCAAAAATCGAAGGCATGCCCGTGGGCATCATCGCCAACAACGGCATCCTGTTCAGCGAATCAGCGCAAAAAGGCGCTCACTTCATCGAGCTGTGCTGCCAGCGAAAAATCCCCCTGGTCTTCCTGCAAAACATCACCGGCTTCATGGTCGGCCGCAAAGTGGAAAATGAAGGCATCGCCCGCCACGGCGCGAAAATGGTCACGGCGGTGGCCACAGCGAATGTGCCCAAATTCACCATCATCATCGGCGGCAGCTTCGGCGCAGGCAATTACGGCATGTGCGGCCGAGCCTTCTCGCCCCGCTTCTTGTGGATGTGGCCCAACGCACGCATCTCGGTGATGGGCGGCGAGCAAGCCGCTAGCGTGCTCGCCACAGTCAAGCGCGATGGCATCGAAGCCAAAGGTGGGCAGTGGAGCTTTGAAGAGGAAGAGGCATTCAAAGCCCCCCTCAAACAGCAATACGAAACGCAAGGTCACCCGTATTACGCGACAGCACGATTGTGGGACGACGGCATCATTGATCCCGCCGACACCCGCCGTGTGCTCGCTCTTGGCTTGGCAGCAGCAAAGAATGCGCCTATCCCTGAGCCAAAATTTGGCATTTTCCGCATGTAGCACATATTTGAAAATCAAACTAGAAAATGCTTTCTATATGAACAATGACCGAGAAATAGATGATCCTGCAGAAGCGACTTTGGTGAGCACTTTTGAGGCAAAAAGTCTTAAAGATATGACACATGAAGAAATGGAATTAATGGCTCGAAAAAATCACTATGCACAAGTGCTCAAATGGCAAGGCAAACTACATTGGGATGATCAACCTTTGCCACAAGACGCTAAAAGTAAGCTGAACACAATTAAATCGTTTGCATAAACGGAGCTTGGATATGAACGTATCTGCACATTTTCAGACCTTAGCGCGCTACAACGTGTGGGCGACCCATCGCTTGCTCGAAGCCGTTGAGAAACTCAGCGAAGAAGAATATCGCCGTGATGTGGGATTGTTTTTCAAATCGATTCACGGCACGCTGAATCACATGCTCGTTGGCGAGCATTTGCTTTGGTATCCGCGCTTTGCAAAAGGCATCTCGCCGAAACTGACGCTAGATATGGAGGCCGAGCCTGTGCGTGAGCGGCTTGCGCAGGCTTTGCGCGGTGGCTCTGGCAATTGGAAGCCTTTGATTGAGTCAATGCCAGCGGAGCGCTTCGAGGGGAAGCTTGCTTACACGACGACGACTGGGCAAGCTGTCTCGCTGCCTTTCGCGGCAACACTAAATCATGTCTTCAATCACGGTACACATCATCGTGGCCAAATCACTGCGGCACTCACGATGCTCGGGGCACCGTGCACTGTGATTGATTTGGTTTACATGCTTGTGGAAGAAAACCGAGCATGAGCAACACTTTAAAGATCAGTGTCAGCAATCGTGTGGGCTTGATCAAGCTCAATCGCCCCGATGTGCGCAATGCGTTCAACGACGAAGTGATAACCGAGATAACTCAAGCCTTTAAAGATTTGAGCTGTCGCGACGATGTGCGCTGCATCGTGCTTGCTGCTGAAGGCACGGCATTTTGCGCGGGCGCTGATTTAAATTGGATGCGGCGGATGGCCGATTTTTCCCGGGAGGAGAATTTGGCGGATGCGGGGAAGTTGGCTGAGATGCTGCGGGTGATTTATGAATGTCCGAAGCCTACCGTGGCTCGTGTGCAGGGGGATGTGGTTGCAGGTGGGATGGGCTTGGTAGCTTGCTGCGATGTTGCGGTGAGTGTAGACACGGCGGGATATTGCTTGAGCGAGGTCAAACTTGGATTGATTCCTGCCACGATCAGCCCTTATGTGATTCGGGCGCTGGGTGCGCGGGCGTCACACCGTTACTTTTTGACGGCTGAGCGCTTTTCTGCGCAAGAGGCGCTGCGATTGGGGTTTGTGCATGAGGTGGTGAGTGCGGATCAACTCGATGCGAAGGTGAGCGAGATCACGCAAGCCTTGGTGAAAAACAGCCCAAATGCGGTGAAAGTGTGCAAAAAGCTGGTTCAAGACGTGGCGGGTGAGGAAATCGGTCAACCGTTGATCGCGAAAACAGTTCAGGGCATTGCAGACATTCGCGCGAGCGAGCAGGGGCGCGAAGGCGTTTCTGCTTTTCTGGAAAAACGCAAACCTGCTTGGTTGGCGTAAGCTGCTGTTTTCTCTAAGGAGCTAAAAAACCATGGACATGATCCTTCAATACCTCCAACAAATCATGCACGGCATCTTCTCGTCGGGCGGTGATGTCGCGGGCAGCGTAGGCAAAGTGGTCGGCAAGATGGACACCACTGCACTGATCGCACTGTCTGCCGCTCTCGGCTGGGCGGCGGGCATTCGGCTGTATTTGGTGGTGTTTCTCACGGGTTTGGCGGGCTTCATGGGCTTTATACCGCTGCCATCTGGCTTGTCTGTGTTGCAGCATCCTGCGATGCTGATCAGCAGTGGCGGCATGGTGTTTGTGGAGTTTTTTGCAGACAAGATTCCTGGGCTCGATTCGCTTTGGGACATCGTGCACACCGTGATTCGCGTGCCTGCGGGCGCAGCGCTGGCCGGCGGCGTGTTTGGTGCAGACAGCGCCACCATGGGAACCGTAGCGGCGCTGATTGGCGGCACGCTCGCTGCTACGGCACACGCCACTAAGCTCACCACGCGTGCGGCGGTGAACACATCGCCTGAGCCGTTTTCAAACATCATCGTGAGCTTTGCCGAAGAGGGCTTGGTCATGTTCATGCTTTGGCTGGCCACCAATCATCCGGTGATTTTTGGCATAACTTTGATGATCGTTTTGGTGCTGTCTGTTTTGCTTGTTATTGCGCTGTGGAAATTCCTGCGATTGGTGGTGCGCAAAATTTCCAACTTCTTCTCTGGCTCGCCACAACCCTCTTCTGCTTGATTGCTTATGTTCACAAAAATCCTCATCGCCAATAGAGGCGAAATCGCTTGCCGTGTCGCTGCCACTGCCAGAAAAATGGCGATTCAAACTGTTGCGGTGTATTCCAAAGCTGACGCGCAAGCCAAGCATGTCGCGGCCTGCGATGAAGCGGTGTACATCGGAGAAGGCGAGGGCAATTCGCCGAAGGAAAGCTATTTGCGTTGGCAAGCGATTTTGAAGGCTGCGAAAGATGCGGGCGCGCAGGCTGTGCATCCGGGCTACGGCTTTTTAAGCGAGAACGAAGAGTTTGCTAGAGGCTGCGCGGATGCTGGCTTGGTCTTTATCGGGCCATCGCCATCGGCTATCAAGGCGATGGGTTTGAAAGCGGAATCTAAGCAGCTGATGGAGAAAGCGGGTGTACCGCTCGTGCCGGGCTATCACGGAGCGAATCAGGATGAAGCACTGTTGCAAAACGAGGCTGACCGCATTGGCTACCCGGCGCTGATCAAAGCGAGCGCTGGCGGCGGCGGCAAAGGCATGCGGATTGTGGAGCGTTCCGAAGATTTTGCTAGCGCGCTGGCGTCGTGCAAACGCGAGGCGATCAATAGCTTTGGTGATGATGCGGTCCTGATTGAAAAATATGTGCAAAAGCCGCGCCATATTGAGATTCAAGTGTTTGGCGACGCGCACGGTAACTGCGTATATTTGTTTGAGCGCGATTGCTCTGTGCAGCGGCGGCATCAAAAGGTATTGGAAGAAGCGCCTGCGCCGGGCTTGCCGCAAAGCATGCGCGAGGCGATGGGCAAGGCTGCTGTGGATGCGGCGCGGGCGGTGAATTACACCGGCGCGGGCACGGTGGAATTTATTGTGGAGCAGACCGGAGGCTACGATCAGCCTGAAAAAATGCGGTTCTACTTCATGGAGATGAATACGCGGCTACAGGTGGAGCATCCGGTAACGGAAGCCATCACGGGGTTGGATTTGGTGGAGTGGCAATTGCGCGTGGCCTCGGGCGAGAAGCTGCCTCTTGCGCAAGACCAGCTCAAAATTCATGGTCACGCGATTGAAGCGCGCATTTGTGCAGAGAATCCAGACAATAATTTCTTGCCTGCTACGGGCAGTTTCAATGTGTATCGCAAGCCTGTGCATTCAGCGTTTGAGCGAAGCGAGATCAGGATCGACGATGGCGTGCGCGAAGGCGATGCGATTTCGCCTTTTTACGATTCGATGATCGCCAAGCTCATCGTGCATGGCAGCACTCGCGAGGAAGCGCTGGCCAAAATGGATCGGGCGCTCAGCGAAATGCACATCGTGGGGCTGGCTACCAATGTGCAGTTTCTTCGGCATGTGGTCACCAGCGAATCGTTTGCGCAGGCAAAGCTAGACACCGCATTGATTCAACGCGAAGAAAAGGTGCTGTTTAACCAAGAAAAACTGCCTCTCGCCGGCGTAGTATCTGCGTGGATTGCTCATGTATTGATAGCAGAGCGTGCCATTCAGACAAGTGATCCCTTCAGCAAACGCGATGGCTGGCAGCCTTTTGGCATCCAACGCAGGCGCTTTGTTTTTGAATGGCAGACACAAGTGGTGCAAGCGGAGCTGGCCTATTTACATGATGGCGCACTGCGGTTGCATATCACGCAAGGCGATACGAATTTGCAAGGCATCTTCACGTGTGAGCGCGACGCGCAAAGTGCAGGCAGCGAAGCAAGCGATGGTGTTGGCGGTGGCGTTAAGTGCAGCTTTGGCGATCAGCGTTTCAGAGCCTCTGTACATGCTTTTTCACATGAAAAAGGCCAGATTGCCGGCGTGTTTACTGCGCAGGGCGCTACCAAAATCATAGTGATTGATCCTTTTATTCAAATTGCAGAGACAGGCGCGCATACTGGGCGATTGACAGCG
Organism: Variovorax sp.; assembly: GCA_043755865.1. GTDB lineage: Bacteria > Pseudomonadota > Gammaproteobacteria > Burkholderiales > Burkholderiaceae_C > JANMDU01. Next base: position 8,774 of record JAYUSD010000049.1, read on the forward strand.
CCCATGCCGGGCAAGCTCGTGTCATTCGATGTGAAAGCCGGCGATGCCGTGAAAGCGGGGCAAACGCTGGCTGTGATGGAAGCGATGAAAATGGAGCACACCATTGCTGCGCCAAAAGATGGCATCGTTGCAGAGATTCTCTATGCGGCGGGCGATCAGGTCAGCGATGGTGCTGAATTAATCCGGCTGGCGGCTTGAAAAAGTAGCCATGCAAATCGTGCTGCAACTCTTGGGCGTGATCGTCTTGCTGGCTGCGATTGCTCCCGTAGCTATGGCCGGTGGGCAAATGATTGCAGCTTTCATGATGGGGCGGCATATCTTGCCGTGGGTCGGCATCACGCTGCTGAGCATGCTCTTGCTAGTGGGTGGTGGATTGCTAGCGCTGCGTGTGGTGATGCCGATGCTCGCTGGCATCGCCTCTGATCTGCTTGCACCCTTGGTCTCAGCGCTGGTCCTGCTTACGCCGCCTTGGGCCGTATGGTTGCTGGGCAAGCGCCAGATGGAAAAGAAAGATTCGGTATGAATTTGCCTTCAAGAGTCAAACTGATCGATGTCGGCCCGCGTGATGGCCTGCAAAATGAGAAGCAATTGATTGATGCAGCTGTGAAGATTGAGCTGGTGCATCGCTTGCAAGCAGCAGGCTTGAAAGAAATTGAAGTCACCAGTTATGTGAGCCCGAAATGGGTGCCGCAGATGGCGGATAACTTTTCTGTGATGGCAGGGATCAAGCGCAAGGCGGGTGTCCGTTATTCGGTGTTGACGCCGAATCTCAAAGGCTTTGAGGCAGCCGTTGCAGATGCAAAAATGTTGCCCGATGAGATCGTTGTGTTCGGTGCGGCCAGCGAAGCTTTTAGCCAAAAAAATATCAATTGTTCGATTGCAGAGAGCATCGAGCGCTTCGTGCCCGTCGTGGCCGCCGCCAAAGCGAGGGGCATTGCTGTACGCGGCGCGATGAGCTGCACTGTGGGCTGCCCCTATGAAGGTGAGATCGCGCCAAGCCAAGTAGGCTATCTGGCGGGCCTCATGAAAGGCATTGGCGTGGAGCGCGTGGATGTGGCCGATACGATCGGCGTGGGCACATCTCGTCAAGTGCAACGTGCGTTTGAAGCGACCTTGCAGCATTTTGACTTGGCACAAGTCTCTGGCCATTTTCATGACACCTATGGCCAAGCGCTCGCAAACACACTGGCCGCGCTGCAAATGGGCGTGTGGAATTTCCAATCCTCTATCGCGGGCCTAGGCGGCTGCCCGTATGCCAAAGGCGCTACCGGCAATGTAGCCACGGAAGACGTGGTGTACATGCTGCATGGCATGGGCATTGAAACCGGCATTGATTTGGATCTGCTCGTTGACGCTGGTGAGTTCATCAGCAGCCAGCTAAGCCGCAAACCGAATTCTCGCGCTGCTATCGCCTTGCTCAACAAACGAATGGGTTGATCTCGTTACTATGAATTCAATAGCACTCTGCGCAGTATCTATGCCGGCGATACGCTCGTTTTGATCGTAAATGCCATGTTAATACCTTCCCCATGCATTTCGCTGTGCCAGATGGACAGCGCCACCGGTTGGTGCAAAGGCTGCTACCGTACGATTGACGAGATCGTTGCTTGGGGGCAGGGCAGTGAAGAGGCCAGATTTGCGGTGTGGCAAGCGTTGCCCGAGCGGCATGCGCAAGCTGCTTTCCCAGAGGCGCAGCTCAACCGCGCTTTGATCGACGCGTGTAAAAAGCATGTCACCGAGGTGAAATCATGAAACACATCACCTTTCATTTTGACGTGATCTCGCCTTACGCCTATCTCGCGTTTGAACAACTGCCCCGCGCGTTGATGGGCATCAGCCACAGCGTTACTTATAAGCCCGTGCTGTTTGGCGCTGTTTTGCAGCATTTTGGGCAGCTTGGCCCGGCTGAGATTGCACCCAAACGAGTTTGGACGTATCGGCAAATCAACTGGCTCGCAAAAAGCCAAGGCACGCCCCTGCAAATGCCTGCCAGCCATCCATTCAACCCATTGGGCTTACTGCGACTGGCCGTGGCTTGTGGGCAAAATGGCGCGTGCAACCGCTTTGTAACTGAAACGCTGTTTCGCCACGTATGGCAGGGTGGGTTAGATGCTGGCGATGCGCAGCGCCTGCTTGCCTTGACCGAGCAACTCAAGCCGGCGCGGGCTACGGATGGGCCGGAGGTGAAAGCCGAGCTCAAAGCTAACACTGATATGGCCATCGCTACAGGCATTTTTGGTGTGCCTACTTTTGAAGTGGACGGGCAGCTTTTTTGGGGGCTAGATGCCCTGCCCATGCTACGCGCTTATCTGGAAGGCGACGCATGGTTTGCGAGTGCCGAGTGGCTCGCCGCCGGCGATCTGCCTGCGGGTGTGGTGCGAAAAAGATAGCAAGCTCTGCGAAAAAAATGAAATCCAAGGGAAGTTGCCGATAGGGTTTCACCGTAGTTTGCCTATAATACGTGCGAAATTACACATGTGTGTAAGAAATCTGTCAGGCGCGATCTTGACACTGCATCCTAGTAAGAATACGTACAGGATCGCGCATGTTGTTGTTTGTGAGCATTGTGAAGTTGGTGTGTGAAATTGCTCTGCTGGCCCTTGCGGGCAGGTTTCTGCTCGGCTTGCTTGCGGGGCAAAACAAAGAAAGCAATTTTTTCTACAAAGCCTTGGAAGCGATCACCAAACCCTTTGTTAGCGCCGCCCGCTTCATCACGCCGAAAGCCGTTATTGATCGCCATGTGCCTTTCGTGGCTTTTTTGCTGCTGGGTTTCATCTGGGTGATCAGCGTGATCGAGAAAGTGCGCATCTGCACGCAAATTGGAATCGCTCTATGCAAATAATTCCCGCCATTCAATACGAATCACTGCGCGTTTGGGCTCGGTTGTTGTTGCGCTTAGAGCAGTTTGACTCGGCATATGCTGTTTTCGAGCGCATGGCGGCTATACGCCCCAATGATGACTATCCGCTAGCAAGCCAAGCCTACGTGCTCACAGTCACTGATCGAAAAAATGAAGCCTTTCAATTGCTGGAGCGATTAACCGCTAGCCACGCGCAAGTCGGCATGCATTGGTTTAATCTAGGCTTTCTGCAAGAGGAAAAAGGCCACTTTGAGGCGGCCTGTATTTCCTTTCAAAAAGCCGTCGAGTTGCGCCCCGATATCGACCGCGCTTGGTATGGCCTCGGTCTGGTACTTATTCGTTTGCAGCGATTCGATGAAGCCATCAAAGCGCTTAAGCAAAACACGACATTGCAACCCATGAGTCCGTATGGCTGGTATCAGCTTGCCCGGGTTCATGTGGATCGGCAAGAGCCCGATGAGGCGCGGAAAATCATCCGTCACCTCAAAGGGTTTGAGCCCAAGGTGGCCGCTCAGTTGGAACGCGAGACGGGCATTTCCGTTTCGCCCGCCAGTTGAGGGGCTTCCCGCGCTGTTCACGGTAAACACGTGGCCAGCACCAGCTGTCCGTGCAATCGGCATGCAAATGCCAAGGCAGTTGTTTTTTGTTTAACTAAAAAGGAGACTATGCAATGCAAGTATCAGCAAAGCATCAGGCCTATTGGTCCAAGAACCTTCGCATCACAGCTATTTTGCTGGCGATTTGGTTCGTGGCAACCTTTGTGGTCAGCTATTTCGCCCGCGATTTGAACTTTACTTTCTTCGGATGGCCGTTCAGCTTCTGGATGGGTGCCCAAGGTTCACTCGTGATTTACGTTGCCATTATTTGGTTTTATGCCCGATACATGAACAACCTTGACCATGAATACGGCGTTGCCGAAGAGGAGTAAGAAAAATGGCTGGAATGTCTCCTTCAAACGGTGGCGTGAGCTCAGGCTCCGCTGCAAACACTGCTTTTAAGCAGCAACTGAACAAAGTTTATAGCTGGTACACCGGTGGCTTTATTGCCTTCGTGATTGTGCTGGCTGTGCTTGAGCAAATGGGCCTGCCCCGTAACTGGATCGGCTTCATCTTCTTGCTCGCCACCATTGGCTTGTATGCCGGTATCGGCGTGATGAGCCGCACCAGTGATCCAGACGAATATTACGTCGCCGGTCGCCGCGTGCCCGCAATTTACAACGGTATGGCCACAGGTGCTGACTGGATGTCTGCGGCATCGTTCATCGGTATGGCAGGTACGCTTTACCTTACAGGCTACAGCGGCTTGGCCTTCATCATGGGCTGGACGGGCGGCTACTGCTTGGTAGCACTCTTCCTTGCGCCCTACATGCGTAAGTTTGGCCAATTCACCATCCCCGACTTTTTGGGCGAGCGCTATGGCGGTAACGCTGCACGCTTGGTGGGTGTGTTTGCGGCCATTTTGGTCTCGTTCACCTACGTTGTCGCGCAGATTTATGGCGTGGGTCTGATCACCACCCGCCTCACAGGCGTAGCGTTTGAAGTGGGCATTTTCCTTGGGCTGGGCGGCATTTTAGTCTGCTCATTCTTAGGCGGTATGCGTGCTGTGACCTGGACGCAAGTGGCTCAATACATCATCTTGATCATTGCCTACCTCGTGCCCGTGATTTGGTTGTCGGTGAAGCAAACTGGCATTCCTATTCCTCAGCTTGTCTATGGCATGCAATTGGCAAAAGTCACTGAGCGCGAGAAGCAACTGATGGCTGATCCGAAAGAGAAGGAAGTCATTGCCATCTTTAAGAAGAATGCAGACGATTTGGGCGCCAAGCTTAAAGACGTGCCTGCAGCGCTGGCTGCTGACAAAGCTGCCGCTCAAAAGAAGGTTGATGATCTGAAAGCGGCAAACGGTGCTGCTACCGACATCACAGCTGCTGAAAAAGCTTTGGCTGCTCTGCCCAAAACTGAGGCAGACGCGAAGAAGGCTTGGACAGCTGGGCAAGCGTCAAATAATGCACGTGCCAGACCGCTTGCTGGCATGCCAGCACACGGCCAGCAGTATGCAGGCGATCCGAATGGTGATGCCAAGGCGCAAGAGGCCTACGACGTTTCGCGTCGCAACTTCTTGGCTTTGATTTTCTGCTTGATGGTCGGCACGGCGGCTCTACCGCACATTCTGATGCGCTACTACACCACGCCTAGCGTCAAGCAAGCGCGTGAGTCTGTCACGTGGTCCATCTTCTTCATCTTCTTGCTTTATTTCACAGCGCCTGCCTTGGCTGTGTTGGTGAAATACGAGATCTTCAACGTACTGATCGGAACGGAGTTCACCAAACTTCCGGCTTGGGTTGCTGCGTGGAGTAAGGTTGATCCTGCATTGCTGTCTGTGATTGACATCAACAAAGATGGCATTTTGCAATTGGGTGAAATGCGCATTGGCGGCGACATCATTGTGTTGGCCACGCCAGAAATTGGTGGCTTGCCTTATGTGATTTCCGGCATGGTGGCTGCGGGCGGCTTGGCTGCTGCGCTGTCCACGGCTGACGGCTTACTGCTCACGATTGCAAACGCACTGTCGCATGACGTGTACTACAAGGTCATTGACCCGAACGCCAGTACGGCTCGCCGTGTGACGATGTCTAAGATGCTCTTGCTGGTGGTGTCTCTGGCGGCCGCATATGTGGCCTACCATGTGTACGTCGCCAAACAAGCGGACATCTTGTTCCTAGTGTCGGCAGCGTTCTCGTTTGCGGCTGCTTCCTTTTTCCCGGCACTTGTGCTCGGAATCTTCTGGAAGCGTGCATCAAGCGCTGGCGCAATCGTCGGCATGATCGGTGGCTTGGGCATCACGGCTTACTACATGATCATGAACCATCCTTGGATGCGTACCGTGTTCAGTGTGGATAGCCCAGTGTCTCTGTGGTATGCCATCCAACCGATCTCGGCGGGTGTGTTTGGCGTGCCCTTGGGCTTTGCGCTGATCATCATTGTGAGTTTGTTCACACCTGCACCCAACGCAAAAGTGCAAGAGCTGATTGAGCATGTGCGTTACCCAAGCATCAAGGCAGCTTGATGCTCTGAGCATTCATCGCCTGCACAGGTGATGAGCCTCTCCAAACCCGATGCAACGCAAGTTGTATCGGGTTTTTTCTTGGGCGGGAAGTGGGTTGATGTTTAAAAATGGCGAGGCAAAAGGCATGCATGCAGGGTAAGATGCTGTGAGAGCACACATAACAACTCTAGGAGCACACATTGTCAGTCAGCAAGACAGCGCTAGGCATCCAAGTGATGAAAGATCGCTCCGTGCGCATGAGTGCGCAGCAGCGGTCTGCTTTGATCCTGTGTGATGGCAAGCGCAGCGCAGATGATGTGGTGCGCATGACCGCTGCTGTTGGCGTGACGATGAACGACATTGTGGTTTTGAGCACCTTGGGGCTGGTGGACATCGGTGCTGCGCTGGCCAGTGTGGCTGTCAGCGCACCGACAACGCCTGCTCAGAGTGCCAGTGCGCCAAGTGGCACTGCGGGCGAGCAAGGGCAGCCTCTTGTGAGCAGCGCTCAAGGCAATAGTGAGACTGGCGCTGATTTCGCCACGGCGCTCAACGCCGCCATCACCTTGTGTTCGAACCTCGGCTTCAAAGGATTTGGCCTGAATATGGCGTTGACCAGCGTCGACACATTTGAAAAGCTGCAAAAAATGAGCCCCGATATTCGGCGAGCTGCAGGCGAGGTCAAATACAAGCCGCTTCACGCATTAATTTTTGGCCAACCGCTTTAAGGCTTTTTGCGCATTGTTTCACTGTGAAGCAAAATCAATTGACTTCAATCTGCCATTCATGAGCGCATTTCTTGCAACGCACTGTAGTGTGCCCGTGCGTTTTATCCTCAGATAAAGCGGTAAACAAGCCATACACTTTGCATTGCGGGCAATTGGCTTGATTAGCAATCACTTCTGCATTCATCAGCAGATACAAGTAGCGCCTCAGCGCCCAGATACCGATGCCGCCGCAGGCGACGATTGCTGCTGCATCGAACAGCTTATCCGCCAGCGTGCCACCACGGAAAGCCTCAAAAGCCGCCATCATGCCGATGATGCAAAGAAATGCCAGCACCATGTGCGCATGGCTGGAGAGCAATTCCCGCTCATACCATTTACGAAAGCCCACTTTGCGAATGCCATCGTACAGTCGAGAATTGAGGTGGTTCATTGATCACGATATTAGCTTGTGTATCCAAATACGTCAAAAGCCTTTCTTTCGATGTGAGGCATCCCAAGTCTCTACAATGTTGGGGCTTGGCTAACAGCATCTCCTATTAGCACCGCAACACGTCAGAAAGACAGTTCATGACTCAGGGCAGCATTCGCATCACAGGTGCGCGGCAACATAATTTAAAAAATCTCAATGTTGATTTCAAGACGGGTGAACTCACCGTCGTTACCGGCCAAAGCGGCTCCGGCAAATCTAGTTTGGTATTTGACACGCTGTTTGCAGAAGGCCAGCGTAGATATGTAGAAACTTTCTCAGCGTACGCGCGCCAATTCATGGATCGCATGGATAAGCCACAGGTTGACAAGGTCGAGGGCGTGCCTGCCGCGATTGCGATTGACCAGACCAATCCGGTGCGCTCATCGCGCTCCACTGTGGGCACGATGACGGAGCTCAATGACCATTTGAAATTGCTCTATGCGCGACTGGCGAATTTGTATGACCGGCAAACAGCATTGCCGGTGCGGCATGACAACGGCGATACGATTTATGCGCAAATCGTTGAGCGTGCGAAATCGGCCAATCCACGTTTGGTCATCACCTTTCCTGTGGAGCTGCCTGCGAATACCACCGGCGAGGAAGTTGCGCAGTGGCTGTCTGCCAGCGGATTCACGCGGGTGCAAGCTGAGCGCGACATGAAAGTGGGAGATGCCACACGCAAAGTGCTTGATGTCGTGGCCGATCGCTTCAAAATCGAGACCGCAGAAAAAGTGCGCGTGATGGAGGCGATTGAGCTGGCACTCAAGCGCGGCAGTGGCAGGATGAATGTCTACGCAGAAAAAATGGGGTCAGATCCAAATTTTCCCAACGGGAAAATAGGCTCTGATCCCTCTTTTTCTGCGACTTCTGCATCAGCGGAAGCGGGCGGCTTTGATGTGTGGAAATTTTCCACCGGCCTGCATTGCCCTGAAAGCGATTTGCGCTATACGCAGCCTACGCCCAGCTTGTTTTCCTTCAACTCACCGCATGGCGCCTGCCCCGCCTGCAAAGGCTTTGGGCGCGTGATCGGCGTGGATTATGGGCTCGTGATGCCAAACGCCCGGCTCACGCTGCGCGCCGGTGCTGTGAAGGTATTTCAAACACCGGCTTGGGCTGAATGCCAAGATGATTTGATGCGGCATGCTGAAAGCTCTGGCATCCCGCGAGACACTGCTTGGGACAAGCTCACGCCTGAGCAGCAGCAATGGGTGATCCAAGGCAACCCATCGTACAAAGAAGGTCAGTGGGGCAAGGTTTGGTATGGCGTGCGGCGCTTTTTTGCATATCTTGAGACGAAATCCTACAAGATGCACATTCGCGTGTTACTGAGCAAATATCGCAGCTACACGAAATGCCACACTTGCAATGGCGCGCGACTGCAAGGCGACGCGCTGCTCTGGCGTGTGGGCACGACGGCGCAGGCCGATGCTGCGATGTTGCCCGCCAAGCGCTTTCTACCTGCTGGCGTGACATGGTCACGCGAGCAACTAGAGACCTTGCCGGGACTCAGTCTGCATGATTTGATGCTGATGCCGCTGGATAAACTGCGCGCATTTTTCGATGCCGTGCGAGCCGAGCCTGGCCTTGACCCAACGAGCGCAGATGCCCGCGCATTGGAAATGCTGCTGGAAGAGATCTGTACACGCTTGAAATACTTGTGCGATGTCGGTATCGGCTACCTCACGCTGGACCGCCAAAGCCGCACGCTCTCAGGCGGCGAGGTGCAACGCATTAACTTAACGACCGCACTCGGCACATCACTGGTCAACACACTCTTCGTGCTTGATGAGCCCAGTATCGGTTTGCATCCACGCGATATGGATCGCATCACACAAGCCATGCTGCGCCTGCGCGATGCCGGCAATACATTGGTCGTTGTGGAGCATGATCCAGCCGTGATGCTGGCGGCTGACCGCGTGATTGATATGGGCCCGGGGCCCGGCGAGCGCGGTGGTGAAATTGTATTTGACGGTACGCCGCAAGCGCTGCGAGATGCCGACACGCTCACCGGTGCATATCTGAGCGCACGCAAGCAAATCGGCATGGGCCTCAAACGCTTGGTGAGCGACAACACGCCGCGCCTGATTTTGGAGGGTGCAACGCAACACAACTTAAAGCATGTGAGCATTGAGCTGCCGTTGCAGCGTTTGGTGTGCATCACGGGTGTATCAGGCTCAGGTAAATCGACGCTGATTCAAGACGTGCTCGCGCCAGCGCTGATGCGCTATTTTGGCAAAGCTACGGAGACGCCCGGTGCGCATGATCGCCTGTTAGGAGCAGAGTTGCTTAGCGACGTGGTATTTGTAGACCAATCGCCGATTGGTAAAACCGCGCGTTCGAACCCCGCCAGCTACGTGGGCGCATGGGATGCGGTGCGCGAGATTTTTGCCACATTACCCGTGTCGAAACAGCGCAATTACACCGCCAGCAAATTCAGCTTTAACAGCGGCGATGGCCGCTGCCCCACCTGCGGCGGCTCGGGCTTTGAGCATGTGGAAATGCAGTTTTTATCGGATGTGTATTTGCGCTGCCCGGATTGTGATGGGAAGCGCTATCGCGCTGAGATTTTAGAAATCACAGTTGAGCGAGGCGGGCGGAGTTTAAACGTCTTTAATGTGTTGGAGCTCACGGTGAGCGAAGCCGCCAAATTGTTTGCCAATGACCGCGATGTGATTCGCGCTTTGCAGCCGATCATGGATGTGGGCTTGGAGTACGTGAAGCTCGGGCAACCTGTGCCTACGCTCTCCGGCGGTGAATCGCAGCGTTTAAAGCTGGCTGGCTTTCTGGCCGAAGCTGCGCGTGATGCGGCGAAATCTAAGCAGCGGCTTGCTACGAAGGGCACGCTGTTTTTATTTGATGAGCCCACCACGGGCCTGCATTTTGAAGACATCAGCAAACTCATGCGGGCGCTGCGCAAGCTGCTCGATGCAGGCCATTCAGTGCTCGTGATTGAGCACAATTTGGATGTGATTCGCTCCAGCGATTGGCTGATTGATCTCGGGCCCGAGGGCGGCGAAGCGGGCGGCTCTGTGGTGGCATTTGGTATGCCAGAAGATGTGAAGCATCATGCGACTTCATTCACTGCACAGGCCTTGCGTGAATACGATGGCGCACTGGGCTTGAATGGCATGGCGGCACATGAAAAATCTGCTCTACTATCAAATTATGAGCACTCCGCGCAATATATACGCCGGCAAGAGGCCAAAAAGGCCTCAAAAGAGAATGACAATTGCATTCAAATCGTCAATGCACGGGAGCATAACCTCAAAGGCCTCTCCGTCAATATTCCACGCGGAAAATTCACCGTCGTCTCTGGCGTTTCGGGTTCGGGAAAATCCACGCTAGCGTTCGATATCTTGTTCAACGAAGGTCAGCGGCGCTACTTAGAGAGCTTGAATGCCTATGCGCGAAGCATCGTGCAGCCGGCGGGCCGTCCAGAAGTCGATGCGGTGTTTGGCATTCCGCCCACCGTGGCCATTGAGCAGCGCCTCTCACGCGGTGGCCGCAAATCTACAGTGGGCACAACAACGGAGGTGTGGCATTTCCTGCGCTTGTTGTATGTGAAGCTCGGTACGCAGCATTGCGTGCACGACGATGCTGCTGTGCAGCCGCAAACAGCGGATCGCATTGCCGCACAGCTGATGACGGTGTACAAAGGCCGGCACATCGGCATCCTCGCGCCGCTAATCATCGCGCGCAAGGGCGTCTACACCGAGCTGGCCGATTGGGCGCGGCCTCGCGGCTACACGCATCTGCGCGTGGATGGTGAATTTCTGCCCACCACAGGCTTCCCTCGCATTGATCGCTTTAAGGAGCACACGGTGGAGCTACCAGTTGCTGACTTGGTGATGAAGCCAGAGAATGAAGCCGCGTTGCGAGCGGCGCTCACAACGGCACTTGACCAAGGCAAAGGCGTGGTGCATGTCATGACATCGCTGGATGGTTTGCAAGAAGCCATGATCGCGAAAACCGCGACCGCGCACATTGGCAAAGTAGAAGTGTTCTCCACCAAGCGCGCCTGCCCCGTCTGCGCCACAAGCTATCCTGAGCTCGATCCACGCTTGTTTTCCTACAACAGCAAACACGGCTGGTGCCCCGATTGCGTGGGCACAGGCAAGCAGCTCACGCGCGAGCAACGCAAGACGCTGGACGATTCCGTACGTGATGATGACAACCGAGGCCGCGAGCAAAGTTTTGCGGAGGTTGTTGTGGAAGACGTGAGTGATCAAGATTGCGCGAGCTGCGGCGGCACGCGATTGAACAAGCAAGCGCGCTTTGTAAAATTCAGCAAAGTCAGCATCACCGATGTGGCGCGGCTTTCTGTGCGCGATGTGCGTTTGTGGGTCGAAGGCTTAAAGCTCTCAGGCCGCGAAGCCGAAATCGGCCGCGATTTGATTCCTGAGATCAAAGGCCGTTTGGAATTTTTAGAGGAAGTGGGCTTGGGCTATCTCACGTTGGATCGTGGCGCGCCCACGCTCTCTGGCGGCGAGGCGCAGCGTATTCGGTTGGCTGCGCAGCTGGGTAGCAATTTGCAAGGCGTGTGTTATGTGCTCGACGAGCCCACGATTGGCTTGCACGCGCGAGACAATCAAATTTTGCTTAATGCGCTGCACAAGCTCAGCGAGAAAGGCAACACGCTCGTGGTGGTGGAGCATGATGTGGATACGATTCGCCGCGCTGAGCACATCATCGACATTGGCCCCAGCGCGGGCAAGCGAGGCGGCCAAGTGGTGGCGCAAGGCTCCGTGGCCGACATCATGGCTGTGCCCGAATCGGCCACAGGGCGCTACTTGCGCGATGCGATGAAGCATCCGCTGCATCCGCGCCGCAAATACGATCCGCAATTCCAACTCGTTGTCAAAAATGCGTCGCTGCATAATTTAACCAACGTCACTTCAAGCGTGCCCCTCAAGCGCTTGGTAGCGATTACAGGTGTCTCCGGCTCGGGCAAGTCTACATTTGCACGAGACGTGTTGCTCGCCAACGTCTATGCCGCCGTCACAGCACGCGGCATGAAACGCGAGGCACCTGACTTCAAAGCTTGGAAAAATTGTGATGGCATTGATGCATGGGCGCAGTTAGATCGCGTGCTCGAAGTCGATCAAACGCCGATTGGCAAAACGCCCCGGTCGTGTCCTGCCACCTACATCGGCTTTTGGGATGCGATCCGCAAGCTGTTTGCCGAAACGCTAGAGGCCAAAGCACGTGGCTATGCGCCGGGGCGCTTCAGCTTCAACACGGGCGAGGGCCGCTGCCCCGGCTGCGAAGGCCAAGGCATGCGCACGATTGAGATGAGCTTTTTGCCCGATGTGAAAGTGCCCTGCGAGGTCTGCCACGGCGCTCGCTTCAATCCAGAGACGCTGGCAGTCAGCTGGCGCGGCAAAAGCATTGGCGATGTGTTGACGATGGAGGTGGACGAGGCCGTGGAATTTTTCGCCACCATGCCCAGCATTGGCCATCCGTTGCAGCTTCTCAAAGATGTGGGGCTGGGTTATTTAACTCTAGGACAACCTTCTCCAACCTTGAGCGGCGGCGAGGCCCAGCGCATCAAGCTCGTCACCGAGCTTTCCAAAGTGCGCGATGAAGTGGGAAAGCGCGGCAACAAAGCGCCGCACACGCTGTATGTCTTGGATGAGCCCACGGTTGGCCTTCATATGCAAGACGTTGAAAAACTCATCCATGTTCTGCATCGCCTCGTCAACGCGGGCCACAGCGTTGTCGTGATTGAGCATGACCTGGATGTGATCGCTGAGGCCGATTGGATCATCGACCTCGGGCCAGAAGGTGGCAAAGAAGGTGGAAAGATCGTCGCAGAATGTACGCCGGAGGAGCTGGTGCAGCGCAAGACGCATACGGGCGTGGCGTTGGCGGGGGTGTTATCACGACATTGAGCGCTTCGGCGCTTTCAGGTGCGTCCTTCTTGCAAAATATGCGTGAAAATAGCATCTGGCCGGCATAGATTCTACGTAGTATGCTATGAAATCAATAGTAATCAAAGCGTTTAAAATCCTACTATGTTAGATCCAAACCTCCTCCGCAAAGACCTCGATTCGGTCGTCGTCGCGCTGCAAAAGCGCAAGAATCCCCAGCAGTTTCTTGATGTGGCTGCCTACAGCGCGTTAGAGGCCGAGCGCAAGACAATTCAAACGCGCACCGAAGAGCTGCAAAACAAGCGCAATACGCTCAGCAAATCGATTGGCATGCTCAAAGCCAAAGGCCAGAGTGTGGATGCGGTGATGGCAGAGACAGGGGCAATCAAAACGGAGCTTGATGGCTCTGCTGTGCGCAACGACCAAATTGCCGCAGAGATGCAAAGCGTTTTGATGATGCTGCCCAATTTCCCCCATGAGAGCGTGCCCGTGGGCGCTGGCGAAGAGGGCAATGTGGAAGTACGCCGCTGGAGCCCAGACGCGACAGGCCCGAAGACGTTTGATTTCCCTGTGAAGGATCACGTGGACGTGGGCACACCGCTTGGTTTGGATGCAGATACCGGCGCCAAGCTATCTGGCTCACGCTTCACCTTCATGAAAGGCCAAATCGCCAGAATGCACCGCGCGCTCGCACAGTTTATGCTGGATGTGCAGACCAACGAACATGGCTACACCGAATGCTATACGCCGTATATCGTCAACCGCGATGTGCTTGAAGGCACGGGGCAATTGCCGAAGTTTGAGGACGATATGTTTTGGGTGAGCCGTGGTGGGGATGCGGCGGCTCAAAAGCAATATCTGATTTCCACGAGCGAGATCACTTTGACAAACTCAGTACGTGACTCAATCCTGAGTGAAGCCGATCTCCCCATCAAACTCACCGCCCACAGCCCTTGCTTCCGATCAGAGGCGGGCAGTTATGGCAAAGACACCAAAGGCATGATTCGCCAGCATCAATTCGACAAAGTAGAAATGGTGCAGATCACCCATCCTGACAAGAGCTACGAAGCCTTGGAGCAGATGACTGGACACGCCGAGGCGATTTTGCAAAAGCTGGCGCTTCCTTACCGCGTGCTCGCGCTGTGCACGGGCGACATGGGCTTTGGCGCTACCAAGACGTATGACCTCGAAGTGTGGCTACCTGCACAAAACACTTACCGCGAGATTTCATCTTGCAGTAATTGCGAATCGTTCCAAGCCCGCCGCATGCAAACACGTTTTAAAAATGCGCAAGGCAAAAACGAGTTGGTTCACACGCTCAATGGCTCAGGCTTGGCAGTAGGCCGCACACTGGTAGCCGTGCTGGAAAACTATCAAAATGCAGATGGCAGCGTTACCGTGCCCGAGGCGCTGCGCCCCTACATGGGTGGCCAGAACCTGATGAGTTCGTAGTACTTCTACTAGCTCTAGCTCTAGCCCGGAACTTGTTTGCCGCCCAGAGGCCTTCCATCAAAAGGATCGTTCTTTGCAGATCCTTTCCAATGAAAGTGGAGATCGCTGCTCTTGCCTTTGCCAATCGTGACGTTGCGCGTTTGCGACTGTCCTTCATGGGAGGCCGTCACGCGGTAGCTGCCCGCAGGCAGTTGCACATAGGTCAGCGGCCCTGCGCCATCGAGTTGAAGCAGGGTGGCGTTTCGACTGTCGGTAACTTGCAAACTGACGTTCGCGATGAACTCATTGGCTTTGAGCTGCGAGAACATGATACGCATCGGCCAATTTTTGGCGATGGATTGCATGTAACGCGCTTGCTCATCACCTGAGCCACCGTTGACATATTTCGCCCCTTGTCCTTGCTCTTCTTTCACGACAGCATCCTGAGCGTGAATTGATCCAGAAGATGCAAACATCAACGATAAGCACGCTGACGTCAAAACTAAAAATTTCTTGTTCAACATAGATACCCTTTCAAAATTTCACGGCGCATGGGCGCTGTGAATGTGAAAGATATGCCACGTTGATTGCAATGTCTGTGCGTTGTCGAACAGAACCGCGAATGGATAGGGGATGTGAAATTTAGAACGTTTGACGATGGCCCATTTGGCTCATCAGATCAAATGCGTGATTGGCGGAGGAGGAGGGATTCGAACCCTCGGTAGACTTGCATCTACGCCTGATTTCGAGTCAGGTACATTCAACCACTCTGCCACCCCTCCGCAGTGTGTAAGCGCATATTTTAACATGGACTACTGCTATCTATTTGGTAGCATTCTACGCAGTATATATGCCGGCTAGCGGCTTAAAACGCTTAAAAAAGCAGTTTACATCGCTGATTTTGGTGCCGCTGAAGTATGTTTGTACTCATACTCTCGCAGCTGCTCAATGGTGACGAAATCTAGCGCTTTCGAATGCGTGCTTTCAAGCACGACGGATGGCGCAACGCCGGCGTCTAGCGCCTCATTCCAGCGGCTAGCGCACAGGCACCAGCGGTCACCCGCTTGCAGGCCCGCAAAGCGGTGCTCGGGACGCGGAGTCATCAAATCATTGCCACGCTCCAGCGAGTACACCAAAAACTCTTGCGTCACTCGGGCGCAAATCACATGCGTGCCGTGGTCATGCGAATCGGTATTGCAGCAGCCATCGCGGTAATAGCCCGTCAGTGGGTCGTACGAGCAGGGCACGAGCGGTGTGCCGAGCACGTTTTTTGCTGCTGCGCTCATGCGTTCATTCTTTTCATCGGTTATTTACTCGGTACGCCAATTTGCGTCATCTTCATGGCAGAAGCAATCAGCGTGGAGACTTGCGTCATGTCACCAGGCACGATCAATGTGGTGGTGGCATCAGCGGCGACTTTGCTATACGCCTCCACCGCTTTCTCTGCCACTTTGAGCTGCACGGCTTGCAAGCCGCCCGGGCGCTCGATGGCTTGCGCCACGAACGCGATGCCTTTGGCAGTGGCTTCTGCTACTGTGGTGATGGCGCTGGCTTGGCCTTCGGCTTGGTTGATGGCCGCTTGCTTCTCGCCCTCTGAGCGCGCGATGGCTGCTTCGCGCTCACCGGTGGCAATATTGATCTGCTCTTGTCGGCGGCCCTCAGATGCTGCGATGAGGGCACGCTTTTCGCGCTCAGCCGTAATTTGCGATTGCATGGCGTGCAAAATTTCTTTCGGCGGCGTCAGGTCTTTGATCTCGTAGCGCAATACCTTGACGCCCCAGTTCAGTGCCGCCTCGTCAATCGCCGCAATCACTTGGTGATTGATCGTGGCGCGCTCTTCAAAGGTTTTATCGAGTTCTAGCTTGCCAATGACGCTGCGCAGCGTCGTTTGTGCGAGCTGCGAAATAGCAACTAAATAATTTGACGAGCCGTAACTTGCCAGCTTCGCATCCGTGACCTGGAAATACAAAATACCATCGACCTGCAATTGCGTGTTGTCTTTAGTGATACACACTTGACTGGGCACATCGAGTGGAATTTCTTTCAAGATGTGTTTGTAGGCAATCTTGTCGATAAACGGAATCACGAAATTGAGGCCCGGTGTGAGTGTGTCGTGGTATTTTCCTAAGCGCTCGCGCACCCATGCATGCTGCTGCGGCACGATGCGCACGGTGCGGGAGATAAAAATTACCGCGAGGACGAGAATGACGATTGCGATTTCCATAGTGCAGTTTCCTTTTCAAATTTTTTCAACAACGAAGCGATTGCCGATCACTTCTTTGACCCGATGCGCTCCACTGATTCTGTTTGAGTTATGCAGGGGCAACACAGTCCACTGCGCGCCCCGGTAATTGATTTGCGCTGTGCCGTCTTCATTCCAAGCATCCACTTGCACTCGCGCGCCAATATCTTGATTCACATTCGGATTGGCCTCGACCGATGATGTTTTGGAGCGCCGCTCGCGCAATTTGCTGAAATGCCAGAGCAGCGTAGCCAGCGTGCTGACCGCAGCCGCGATAGCGATTTGCGCCGTCATGCCCACACCAGTGTGCGCAGCCAGCGCTCCAGCCACTGCGCCTGTGGCCACCGCCAGCAAATACACCGTGCCCGTGAGCATCTCGGCAATCACCAAAACCGCCGCTGCAATCCACCAAAGTGTTGTTGTGTCCATTTGCGCCCCTCCATTGTGTGTGATGCACCACATTTTGAGGCAAAACCCATGCTTTGCAAGACGCCGGTCACAGAAAGTCCTTACACTTCGCGTTTTACCTCTCTACAAGCGCGCTGCCATGAAATTTCGCTTCCCCGTTGTCATCATTGATGAAGATTTCCGCTCTGAAAACAATTCTGGTTTGGGCATCCGGGCCTTGGCGCAAGCCATCGAAGGTGAAGGCTTTGAAGTGCTCGGCGCCACCGCATATGGTGATCTGAGTCAATTTGCGCAGCAGCAAAGCCGCGCCAGCGCATTTATCTTGAGCTTGGATGATGATGAATTCACACCCGGGCCCGATCTAGATCCTGCGGTGCTTAATTTGCGCCAATTCATCCAAGAAGTGCGCCGCAAAAACGCGGATGTACCCATCTATATTTATGGCGAGACCAAAACCAGCCGCCATTTGCCCAACGACATTTTGCGCGAGTTGCATGGCTTCTTGCATGCCTTTGAAGACACGCCAGAATTCGTGGCCAAACACATCACGCGCGAAGCCAAAAGCTATCTCGAAGGCATTCAGCCACCTTTCTTCAAAGCGCTGCTTGATTACGCAGAAGACGGCTCGTATTCATGGCATTGCCCGGGCCACTCAGGTGGTGTCGCATTTTTGAAATCGCCGATTGGCCAAATGTTTCACCAATTCTTTGGTGAAAATATGTTGCGCGCTGACGTGTGTAATTCTGTGGAAGAGCTTGGCCAATTGCTTGATCATGATGGCGCGATCGGCGAATCAGAGAAGAATGCTGCGCGCATTTTTAATGCTGATCATTGCTTCTTCGTGACCAACGGCACGAGCACGTCCAACAAAATGGTGTGGCACCACACGGTGGCGCCCGGCGATGTCGTTGTGGTGGATCGCAATTGCCACAAATCGATTCTTCACGCGATCGTGATGACGGGTGCGATTCCTGTTTTCTTGAAACCCACGCGCAATCATTTCGGCATCATTGGCCCGATCCCCAAGGAAGAGTTCGAACCTGCCAGCATCATGGCCAAAATCTTGGCCAATCCGTTGCTTAAGGGCGTGGATCCAAAGAAGATCAAACCTCGCGTTCTCACGCTCACGCAATCTACCTATGACGGCGTGCTCTACAACACCGAAACCATCAAAAACATGCTTGATGGCTACGTAGAAAATCTGCATTTTGATGAAGCTTGGTTGCCACACGCGGCCTTCCATCCTTTCTACGGCACATATCACTCCATGGGCAAAAAACGCGTGCGCCCGAAAGAGGCGGTGGTGTATGCCACGCAATCCACTCACAAATTGCTCGCTGGTATTTCGCAGGCCAGCCATGTGCTCGTGCAAGACGCGCAAAACCGCAAGCTCGATCGCGCTTTGTTTAACGAGGCGTATTTGATGCATACGAGCACCAGCCCGCAATACAGCATCATTGCGAGCTGCGACGTGGCGGCAGCCATGATGGAGCCGCCCGGCGGCACAGCGTTGGTAGAAGAAAGCATTGCAGAGGCGCTAGATTTCCGCCGCGCGATGCGCAAGGTCGATGCTGAATATGGCAAAGACTGGTGGTTCAAAGTTTGGGGGCCAGACAAGCTCGCCGAAGATGGCATCGGCAAGGCCGATAACTGGATCATCAAAGCTGAAAAAGGCACGAAGAAAAATGGTGACAACGTTGCCCGCAATTGGCATGGCTTTGGTAATCTCGCCGAAGGCTTCAACATGCTCGACCCGATCAAGAGCACGATCGTCACGCCCGGCATGGATCTGAATGGTAAATTCGCCAAGACTGGCATCCCTGCGAGCATCGTAAGCAAATTCTTGGCTGAGCACGGCGTGATTATCGAGAAAACAGGGCTCTACAGTTTCTTCATCATGTTCACCATCGGCATCACCAAAGGCCGCTGGAATACGTTACTCGCCGCTTTGCAACAATTCAAAGACGATTACGACCGCAACCAACCGATGTGGAAAATCCTCCCCGAGTTTTGCCAAAAGCATCCGCATTACGAGAAGATGGGTTTGAAAGATTTATGCCAACACGTGCACAGCTTGTATGCCAAACATGACATCGCTCGCCTGACGACCGATATGTATCTCTCCAGCCTAGAGCCCGCAATGACGCCTTCTGATGCCTATGCCCACATCGCACGCCGCAAAACTGATCGCGTAGAAATCGACAAACTAGAAGGCCGCATCACGGTAGGTTTGGTCACGCCTTACCCGCCCGGTATCCCGCTGCTCATCCCCGGCGAAGTGTTCAACAAGCGCATCGTTGACTATCTAAAATTCAACCGAGAATTCGCCAAAGAATGCCCCGGTTTTGAAAACGATATTCATGGTTTGGTAGAAGAAGTCGGCAAAGATGGCGTGAAGCGCTATTACGCAGATTGCGTGAAACCTTGAAGCATTTTAGGCAGTTGGCCGGCGTATTTACTGCGTGAGGCGCTACTGAATTGGGAGCGGTAGAGAAAAATGGGGTCAGATCCCAATTCAGGACAATAACCTCACCGGAGGAGCAAACGCACAGCCGAAATTGGGCTCTGACCCCACTTTTCTCGGTGAGTGCTAACCTTCTTTTTTCTGCCGACTCGGTCAGCACGCAACAGTCCCACCCCACCCTCCCACCTGCGGCCTACCATTGGGATTTGCCTCAGACAATTTTTTGAAAACACACGCGATAAAGATCACCGCAATCCCACCCTCTCCCCACGCGCAGTTGCCAAAAACTTTCTGATCCAAACACCCAATGGTCTCCGCTACGAAAATGTCAGCCAGCAACGGGTGCGCTAACACCATGCATGACCCAAATTTCTGAGAGCCTCATATTTTTAAGTTGTGCTAAATCTTCAAAGGCAATTTTTTTCTTCATACGCATTGTTGCTAAGGCGATCGTTAGGATTCTTGGCAGAGTAGTAAGCCAAGTTCCAACCAGTTTCAAGTGACCGATACCCAAAAGAACTTTTCTATGCTCAGAGTTTGCAACTGCTTTATGCATTTCCGAAATTTTGGCAGTGGTACCTAGCGCCATCCAAACGTGAGCTGCGATCT
>JAYUSD010000050.1:0-11419 GCA_043755865.1 Variovorax sp.
CGCGCAGGTCTCTTGCGAAGCCTTCTAGATCGGCTTCAATGCGGCCAATATAGCGGCCAAACAAGTTGAAAGCGAGCACAGCAGGTATGGCGACGGCTAAGCCAGCAGCAGTCATGATGAGTGCTTCGCCCACCGGGCCAGCGATTTTGTCAATCGTGACTTGGCCTGCGCCCACCAAGCCAATCAACGCGTGATAGATGCCCCACACTGTGCCGAGCAGGCCCACGAAAGGCGCTGTGGAGCCTACGGTGGCTAGCAAAATTTGGCCAAATTGCAGCTTGAGCAGCACGCCATGCAGCGCATCGCGCAAAAGCCGTGTGAGCTGCTGGGCCTTGTCGCCCGCGCCGGCAAGCGTGCCCGCCGCGTTGACCTGCGCCGCATCAATCAAAGGCAATACAAGCAGCTCGCGATCCAGCACGGCGACGCTAGCGCGGCCTTGCGATACATCGGCCGCTTGCCAAAAGCTGGCCACAGACTTGGCGACATCGGGCACAGCGCGCTTGATGACCCAAGCTTTCCAAAAAATCACCACCCAAGTAGCCACGCTCATAGCCAAGAGCAGCACGGCGATGAATTTACCTACGCCATCACTTTGCTTGAGAAAATCGAGTGCATCCATCGTGGTCTTATCGCTTATGAATTGTTCAGTCCGAGCGCATCGTGCATATCGTACATACCGCTTTTTTTATCCGCCAAAAAGCGCACAGCGCGCATTGCGCCCTCCGCATAGCCTTCGCGGCTGGAGGATTTGTGAGTGATCTCGATGCGCTCGCCGATGCCAGCAAACATCACAGTGTGATCGCCCACGATATCGCCGCCGCGAATGGCGGAAAAGCCAATCGCTTGCGGGTCGCGCGCGCCGGTGATGCCTTCCCGGGCAAACACGCCATGGCTTTTCAAGTCGCGGCCCAGCGCCTGGGCCACCACCTCACCCATCTTAAGCGCTGTGCCTGAGGGCGCATCGACCTTGTGGCGATGGTGCGTCTCGATGATTTCAATGTCGTAGCCCGTATTGAGAGACTTGGCCGCCAGCTCCAACAATTTTAAAGTGACGTTCACGCCCACACTCATGTTGGGCGCGAGCAAGATGGCGATGTCTTTAGAAGCATCTCGCAATTGCTGCTTTTGCGCATCAGAAAAACCGGTGGTGCCGATCACCATGGCGACGCCTTGTTTGCGGCATTCGGCCAAATGCGCTATCGTGCCTTCGGGTCGCGTGAAATCAATCAGGACGTGGCAGCCTTTCAATGCATGCGCAATATCCGCCGTGATGACCACGCCGCTGGCCGTGCCCAAAAAGCCGCTGGCATCCAGGCCGATGCCGGGGCTGCCGGGCACATCTAACGCGCCGCCCAGCACGCTATCGCCCGCGCGCGTGACCGCTTCAATCAGCATGCGGCCCATGCGGCCCCCAGCGCCTGCGATACAAATTTTTTGCTGCGCCATGTCGTGGCCTACATCTGTGGTTTATTGCGCTGGCGTGAAGAATTCGCGCTCGATCAGCCAGCGGCCATCGCGCTTGACAAGGAACATCGCCTTGGTGCCGATTTCGTTGAATGCATCGGATTCATACACTTGGCGAAAGACCAAACGCGCCTCAGTGGGCGAGACCATGCGCACGCGCACATCGGATGCGGCCACGGAAATGCGGCTGCGGCCTTCAATGCGGGTGCGACGCAATGCCTCCCATTCAGCGCGGGTGCCCGATGTGCCTTTGAATTCGAGCAAATAGTGCGAAAAATACGCGGCCGCATTGCGCGATTGCCAATCGCTGGTCCAACGGTTTAAAAAGGTGGTGATCTCTGGATCAGCAGAGGCAAGCGTGCTGGCAGACGACGCGGGCTGGGGCGGCGGCACGGGTGTAGGCGCGGCGGCTGGCGCGGCAACGATGGGGACCACAGCGCTTGGTGCAGTGCTAGATACAACAGGCGCCGGGGCGGTTCGTGGCGCAACGGGTGCAGCAACAGGTGTTGCAGCACTTGCCGTCGTGGCTGCTTGCGCTGCGATGATGGGTGCTGTGCTTGCTGGGGGTGTGGCAGCTGGCGCTGCAGGAATTGCACTGACTGCTGGCGCGGGAGCTTCAGGTCTGGCGCTGCCTGCTGAAGATGCGGGTGCTGATGTGGTTGTGGTTGTGGTTGTGGTTGCAGCTGCGGTTGCGGCTTGAGGTGCTGTAGGTGCCGCCGCTGGCGCGGGTGAAATCAGCAGCGGGGCAAGGGCCGCGAGCGGCGGCGTGGGCGCTGCGGGCGGATTCACGCGCGCGGCTGCGGCTGTGGCTGTATTAGCGGCGGCACGCTGCGTGCTGGCATCCCAAGCAGAGGTGGTCGCGCCCGGTGCTTCGAGTGGTGGATAGTTTGCGGGCGCTACTGAATTCGTAGCGCTCTGCGCAGTGTTTGTGCCGGCTAGAGCCGTATTTTGTGCTGCATTTGGCAAAGCATTCTTCAAGCCAAACTCGCGCAGCACCTCTTGCGGTACTTCTAGCAGCGGCACCTTACCTAACTTGCGGTTGACAGACAAGGAGGTGACGAAATCTTCTTCGGAGATCAGTTCATCGCTGTCTACCTTGACCAGCTCATCGCCTTTGAAAAACACGGTGAGCTTGCGCTGCTGCGGTTCTTGGCCTTGGCGGCGGATGGTAAACACATATTCCCAGCGGTCTGCATGGAATGCGCTGGTCACCAGGGGCGAGCCCAGAATGTCGCGCACCTGCGGACGCGCCATGCCGATTTGTAGCGCGTCTTTTTGCTCTTTAGAAACAAAATTGCCTTGTACCACCTCGGCCTTGTAGGGCGAGATCAAGCCAGCAACGCGGCCTGTGGCGTTGTCAAATGTCGAGCAAGCCGATATTGCGACGCAAGCGGCGGCGATCAGGGTCAGGCGCAGCGCCACAGCGTGTGGGCTGCCGCGTGGGGAGACACGTGGGGCTAGCTTGCAAGCGATCAGGGCGCTTGGAGCCGTAACGCGAGAGGCCGAAACACGGGGGGCATTAAAAACTGGCATTGCAAACAGGCCACTTGCAGCGCTGATGCGCGCCTATGGCGGGAGGGTTATGATCAATCCATTGTAGCGGCTCGCTCACCATACTTCCTCGCCCCCTTCCCGCGCCATGACCACTCTTGACGAACTGAAAAACACGGGTCTTAAAGCCACGCTACCGCGCCTGAAAATCATGCAGATTTTTCAAGCCGGCGCGCAGCGCCACATGACAGCGGAAGATGTGTACCGCGTCTTGCTGGGCGAGCGCACCGATATTGGCTTGGCCACGGTGTATCGCGTGCTCACGCAGTTTGAGCAAGCTGGCCTGCTCACCCGCAGCAATTTTGAGAGCGGCAAGGCAGTGTATGAGCTCAATGAAGGCACGCACCATGACCATTTGGTGTGCCTCGATTGCGGCAAGGTGGAAGAGTTTCACGATCCCGAGATCGAAAAGCGGCAAACCGCCGTGGCCAAGCTCAAAGGCTTTGTGCTGGAAGAGCATGCGCTCTCGCTGTATGCACGCTGCACGAAAACCGCGTGCCCAAGCCGGCCTGCAACCGGTAAAACCGCTTGATTTTTAAGCATTTTAGCCCGCTAGCCGGCATAAAATATGCGTGGAGTGCTCACTATTTTATAGCAAAGCCATGTTGAGCAGTCAATCATCGCATCCGGTTGACGCGCTGACTCTGGCCGCGCAAGCTGCTGCACAATCTGCCGCCCTTACAACCACAGTCACAACCACAACCACAGCCGCAGCGTCGCCCGTAGCGCCCGGTGCTCCTTGTCTTTCTCCTGCGCTGTCTCCACCGATCCGCCCCAGCGTGTTGCGCCCGGGTGCGAGATTTTTGTTTTCTCACACCGCGCATTTCATTGCCTTGGGCGCGGGCTCGGGTTTGTCGCGAGTTGCCCCTGGTACGGTCGGCACGCTCTGGGCTTGGGTGGCGTTTGCGGTGATGCAGCTGTATTTGAACGAGGCGCAAATCGGTGGCGTGATTTTGGTGTCGCTTTTGGTCGGCTGGTGGGCCTGCACTGTCGCAGCATCACATCTGCGCGTAAGCGATCCGGGTGCGATTGTGTGGGATGAAGTAGTGGCGTTTTGGATCATTTTGTGGTTCGTCACGCCCGCTGGCTTTATAGCGCAGCTTTCCGCTTTTGCGCTGTTTCGCTTTTTTGATGCCGTCAAACCCGGGCCGGTGGCTTGGGCCGATGCGCTGTTTCATGGCTTTGGATGGAAGGGCGGCTTGGGCATCATGTTCGATGATTTGGTGGCTGCTGCTTGCACGCTGCTCATCATCGCACTGTGGCAGTTTTAAAGAGGCGAGCATGAATCATTTGCTATTGAATAGTGAGCATGCTGCGCAGGATATATGCCGGCTAACCACTGATTTGGCTGATTTTCTCTTGAAAAATGAGCTCAAACTGGTGACTGCAGAAAGCTGCACCGGCGGCATGATCTCTGCGGCCTGCACCGATCTGGCCGGCTCATCAAATTGGTTTGAACGCGGCTTCGTGACCTATTCCAACGCTGCAAAAACCGAGATGCTTGGCGTGGATGCTGCTTTGATTGAGGCGCATGGTGCAGTGAGCGAACAAGTCGCCCGCGCGATGGCTTTTGGTGCCATTCGTCATTGCGGGAGTAACGGGCAGAGCGCCGCGCAGGTCAGCATCGCCGTCACAGGCGTGGCGGGGCCAAGTGGCGGCAGCGCAGCCAAGCCCGTGGGCACGGTTTGGTTTGGCTTTATGAGCCAAGGCCGTTTGCACAGTGAAATGCAGCGCTTCGACGGTGATCGTGCAGCGGTGCGCCAGCAAACGGTGATGCATGCGCTGCAAAGAGTCATCGCGCTTTTATCAGCAGACCAGTAGTTCGCACCGCAGCAGCTCTTGAGCCAGTCATTGGCCGCAGATGTCAATATATTGGCCTCTTAGGTCAACGACAAGTTGAGCCCGCATCGATAACGTAGAGCCTTCTTCTATTTATCGAAAGCTATCCATGACTTCTCTTGATCGACGCTCTTTCGTCAAAGCGCTTTCAGTCGCTTCGACACCTGTTTGGTTACCCGGCTGCGGAGGCGGTGATTCGCTAGCGAATCCTGCTCCCATCTACCCACGCTTAGAAAGCGCCAACCCGCTCGGCTTTGTAGGCCATTTGCAAAACGGCACAGAAGGCTTCTACGAACCCGTCATCACTGGCAAACTGCCCGCAGGCCTAGCCGGTAGTTTTTATCGCAATGGCCCCGGTGTCTTCAGCAGAGGCACTGAGCGCAAGGGTTCAATCACTGATGGCGACGGCATGATCCGCATGTATCGCTTCAAGGATGGCAAGGTCAACTACGGTGCTCGTCTTGTGCAAACCGATAAGCTCAAAGAAGAGCAAGCTGCAGGCAAATTCGTCTACGGCACTTGGACGAGCCCACTGCCCGCAGGAGGCAAGCGCACACAAGGCTCGCCCAATCAAGCCGGTGTCACCACAGTGATTCGCAACGGCAAGCTGTATGCACACGACGAAGTGAACCCGCCGTGGACTTTGAACCCTGACACGCTTGAATCCATTGCTACAGACAACGTCGGCATTGCTGATCCGAGCGGCTTGAAAGCGCACACGCGCGTGGATGCAAAAACCGGCGATTGGGTATTGTTTGACACTTCGTTCAGCCCCACCGCACCTTCGCATTCGGCCTATATCGTGAGCGCCGATGGCAAAACGACGGCTAAGCGCACCATTCCTGTAGGGCGCGATGTGCCGCTGAACTATATGCATGATTTCTTCGTCACCGGCGACAACGTGATGCTGCATCTGCAGCCCGCCATGCCCGACTTTGCCAAGCTGCGCACCGGCACGCCGTTTGCCAAAAGCCTCACGTGGAAAGCGGAACAGGGCACTAAGCTGGCGATATTGCCCAAAGCCAGCGGCGCGGAGCCCATCATCGTAGAAACAGACAGCCGCTGGATGTGGCACTCAGTCAATGCGTATGAGCGTGGCAACGAAATCGTGGCCGATTATGTGGGCTACGACGCGCCGGATCACTTTGTAGAAATCGCAGGCAACGAACCGGCTTGGTATGCCTACATGCAAGGGCGTACAGGCAGCTACGTGAATCCAGGCAAGCTGCGCCGCTTGGTCGTTAACAAAACTACGAAGCGCGCACGAGAAGAAATTTTGGATAGCGGCAACAATGAATTCCCCGTGGTGGACAAGCGCGTGCATTGCCATGAGCATCGGCAAATTTACTTCCTGCAAGCGCCGGGCAATGCGCTGTGGTGGTCTCGCGTGGCGCGCTTTGATGCGCAAACAGGCGCGTCTGAAGGCTATGACTTTGGGTCGGGCTATTTTCTCAATGAACCATCCTTTGCTGCAGACTCTACGCGCGCTGTGAATTTGGCAGCGGCAGAACATGGCTGGTTGCTCGTGCCCGTGTTTGAAGCGGCCTCGGGCATCAGCTCGCTGGCTGTGTTCCGTGCAAATGCGTTAGCCGACGGGCCGATTGCCTCGGTGCGGCTGCGCACGCAAGACCCATTTGCCTTTCACGGCTCTTGGCAAGCGGCTTGATCGAGTTTGGCATCCATCATGTTCGTCAGAGCGGATAGGGTGGGTGCTAGACCATCAGCTGGCCTGGCTGCTCTTCCCACGAAACGGCGCGTCGAACCAACGCCGCCAAGCGCGGCTGAAGGCGCTCACTTCTGAAAAGCCAAGTTTCAATGCAACCTCCGTCATCGAATACTGAAGATCGCCAGAGAGCTCTTGCGCTCGCTGGCGGCGCACCTTATCGACCAACGAGCGATAGACGGAACCTGCATCAGAGAGCTCACGGCGTAAGCTGCGCGGCGAGCGGCCGAGTGCAGCAGCAACGGTTGGTAAATCGACAAAGCCTGACGACAGGCGCTGCGCAATCGCACGCGTGGTGCTGCTCACCACATCGCTACTCGGCAGCAAGGCAAGCCGGCGCGCTGCTTCTTTCTCAATGAAGTTGCCAATCGAGGCATCTGTATCTAGCGCAATATTGACAACATCCAGCGCCCACTCCACGCTGTTCTCCTCGGCAGACCAATGAATCTGGCAACCAAAAAACTGCTGGTGTCGCGAGCTGTCCGTGGGCTTGCTATGCATAAGCGATACGCTGCGCGGCACAGCGCAGGAAGCCAAGGCGCGCACCACCGCCACATGCTCAGTGAGCACGACCTCATTACGCAGACGCGTTCCGACGGTGGGTGGCTCTGGACTGCTCCAAACCCATTTGATGCCACCAATACTTTGCGCCAAATGCACAATGCCCGAATCCGTCATCAACCGAGAAAACTGCGCCGAGCGCTCCAGCGCCTCGCCGATCGTGGGCGCAGACAAGATCACCATGCCGTAAATCCCCATGTCCACGGGCCGAATGCTCGCGCCGAAATCGACCGCCATACCGGGGTTGTCTGCGGCATGCATAGCCGATTGCAACGCATCGACCAGCATGCCCTTGGCCACGCGGTCTTCGCTAGCATCTTGGCCTGAGACAGCCGCGCGATGGAACGACTTTTGCATAGGCAACTTGTTTGCCAGCAAAAACAATTTCAAACGCAGCGCTTCGCTGCCAATGACCATCGAGGCAGTTTCATGCGTTGACATCTTTTGCCTATTAACTTGAAAGTCTATCAAGACGCTTAGCTAAGCGCAGCATCAAGAAGGCTTCCACTTCAACATGCCCAAATGCGTGTAAGCGAAGCCCGCGCTGTACTTCAGGCCATAGCCTAGCGCGCGATCAAAGCCAATGTGTGCGAGCCAGATGAGCGCCAATGACGTGGCCAAGGGCTGAGCAACCTGCAGACCCCAAAAAAGCAAAGCCACTGCGCCCACATACGAATGCGTGAGGTTGTATGCAACTGCGCCAATACGCGCGCTGGCGAGGTAGCCCAGCAGCGCAAGATCTGGCAGCAAAAATAACCACGCAAATTGTGCCCACGAGCCGCCCCAGCGGCTGTAGGCCCATGCGCTACCTAACAACACGGCAAGCGCTTCTGCGCGAAGCAACCAGCGAAGTTGGCCGCTGACGGGTGTGTTTAGTGCACTCATAAAATCGAGCCTTTCATCGTGCTGTTGCAAATAAATAGCGTTCGTTAACGCTATTTATTTGATAGCGTGTTACGCAATAAATACGCCGACTAAATGCTTAAAACGCTTAAAAACATCTTGCTTACTGCAAGATCTTGCGCTTTGGCAGCTTCAAAGTCTGCCCAACGGCCATCACATCAAAGGCTTCTTGCGGCAAATTTTTTGCAGCGCGTGCTGTTGCCAAATCTTTCGGCGGTTGATCCAGCGATTCATCGGTTAAGTCAAACGTGCCCCAATGCACGCCGATGCTGCGCTTGGCTTGTAAATCGAGGTGGATCTGCACGGCATCCTCGGTGTTGATGTGCATGTCCTTCATAAACCAGCGCGGTGCGTATGCACCCACGGCAATCAGCGCGATATCAAAACTGCCGCCCCTCGCCTCCGTTTGCTGCGCCGCAAAGTGCTTTTGTGTATCGATAAAGTCTGGCGAGTAGCCGGTATCGCCACTGAAATACATTTGGAAGTCGCTGGCGAATACTGCGAAGCCGCCCCACAGGGAAGCGCGGCGATCACCCGGGCCGCGCGCGCTCCAATGTTGCACGGGCGTGAAATGCACTTCAACTTCGCCAGCAAACGTCTTCACAAAAGTCTTATCCCACCAGTCGAGTTGCTGCACATTCGTGATGCCTTGCGCAGCAAACCATTTCTTGACACCCAACGGCACGATGAAAAGCGGCGGGCCACCAGCCTGCACGTTCAGCGCTTTGACGGTGTTGGTGTCTAAATGATCGTAATGGTTGTGCGAGAGCAGCACCGCATCAATACGCGGCAAATCCTTCAAATCCATGCCTGGTGGCTGAGCCCGCTTGGGACCCGCGAACTGCACAGGCGCGGCGCGCTCGGAAAAATGTGGATCAGTCAAGATATTGAGCCCACCCATTTGCACGAGCATGGTGGCGTGGCCGATCCACGTGATCGCGGGCTGCTGCGCTGCGCCTGCGTTGGCGTTCGCTTTCACAAACTTCAAGTCGGGCTGCACAACGGGCGTGGGCTGCTCGGGCGGCTTAGGCAGGCCTGCCATGAAGCTTTGCCATTTCCAGCGCAGCAAATCCAAGCGAGACTTGTCGATGTTTTCAATGTAGTTATTTTGGAAACCTTCTGGACGATGGTGCTTCTTAGCACTGTTGTAATCTTCATTCGTGGTGGAGCAGGCAGCAAGAAGTATGCATGCGCCGATCACTATTAATTTCATAGCGCCTAGCGCAGCATCTAAGCCGGCTACTGTGTGTTTTTGCTTAAAAAAAGACATTGCTAATTCCATATAGGGAGGATGCATTTAAAGCGTGCGGCAGTTGCTTGCCCGTCATGCCCGGGAGTCAGCCAGATCAGGTCGTGACGATAAATTTTTCCAGCGCTCGCCGTGGCGTGGCAGGCGCAGGCGACGGCGTGTAGCCAATGCGGCAGAGCATTTGCACGGTGGCGTCGGTTGGGCCGCGCGGCGCGGCTTGGGCGAGTATGAGTTGGTGCGCTTGCTCGTAATTGGCTTTCATTTCTGGAAACTCTTGCAGCGCTTGGCTGAGCGGGTGCATGCCGATGCCTAGCGCCGTGGCTTGCAGTTGCAGGCGAACATAGGCGCGACCGGCTTCGACTTGATCTGCACGTGTGTTTTTGCCGGTGATCCACACAAAGCCCATTGCGCTTTTGCTCGTGCCGTCGAATCGCTCGATGAATTTTTTCTCAGCGGTGCTCCCGGGTGGCGTGGGAATGCTGCGGTCAAATTGCCCGAAGGCTGTAAGCGCGCGCACCATCGGAGCGTTGATCGAGATGCCATCGCGGTTTTGTAGGATTTCGCTGGGGCCTACACGTGCAAGCTTGATGCTCTCCAAATTCGTGCGTGGCGTGCGCAACTCAACGAATGCAGAATCCAAGCACAGCTTGCGCAGAGGCGCGAGGCGCGCCTCTTGCACCGTGCCGCCGATTTGCATGCGAGATGCGCTACTGGCTTTCAAAATATTTTGCAGATTGGCTTCAGACACTGTTTTCGCGGTGTCGAAATTGACCTTCACGGTATGGCGATTCAAGATCTGCGCAAACAGCGCATCTTTCGGTGCGCCCGGCGACATAGTGATCCGCGCGACAGGCAACTTCATCGCGGCGCGCCAATCTTTCAACTCAGCAGGCATCTCGCCCTGTGGCCAAAGCTGCACATCTGCCTTCAAGCCCTGCTCAGCCAGCGCGATGACCAGCAGCTCAAGAAAAGTGCCATGCCCCACCATGATTTGGCGGCCAAAAGGATCGGTCTCGGGCAAGACGCGCTGCGGATCGGTGCGCAGCGTGATTACATTGGGCTCGCGCAAATCCACCAGCCAAGGCTGCAAATTATGCGGATTGGGTGCCGTGATCGCATAGGCTAGTGCGCGGCGGCGCGGCTCAGTTTCGCTCATCTGCGGGCCGTTCCAAGCTTCTACCGCTTGCGCAGGCATATCGCTGCTGACGCAGCCACCCAATCCCACAGTGACCGCAGCCACAGTGCCACCACCCAACAGACGAATAAACTGACGACGACTCATGATGATCTCCAAGAAAAGAAAAAATTAGAAAAGGCTCATGCCCAGAAAGGCTGGCCGCGCAGTGCTTGCACAAAAGTCCACACGGTTAACGCGCAAAACAACATAGAAAAGCCCCACACGGCGGCGCGAGCAGACGCGTGCGGCACACACCAGCGATGCAGCGCAAAAGCAAACAACGGAATAAAGTGCATCGCATGAATGCCAAAGAAATGCGCCACGCGCAGATCGCCCCCGCTGCGCGACCATGCAAAAAGAGGCAGTCCGCCGGCATCCGTGGGTGCTGTTCCTGTTACTGTGCCCACCCAATGGCCTGTTGGCTGGCTGCTCATGTAGCCTCCAAAAACCATGCCCAGCGCAAACGTGATGCTTAAACCCAGCACGATGGAAAGCTTGAGCGCCGGCGGCAATGCGTAGGTCTTTGAGCGAGCAATCACAATGCTCAAAACGACAGAGGCACTCACCAGCAACACAGCGCCCACGCCCATCAAGGTGTACATGATGGAGTCAAAGCGCGTAGCCACGTTGAAATGCGAGGCCTTACCCAACGCGCCCTGCCAAGTGATGTAAGCCACTTCAAACAAGCCGCTTGCCAGCGCCACCCAAATCACATATCGCACGGATCGGGTCGGCAACGCAGATTTGGGCAGCCACACCATAAACAAAGCCAGCGTCAACAAATACACGCCCGTTGAAAACTGAAACTTCCAAGGTTTGAGCCATACGCTCACGCCTTGAAACAGACGCGTGTCGATCTGCGTTAAAAGCAGCGTAACAAATGATATGGCCAGCAACGCAAGCCCTGCCCAAAACAAAACAGGAACGGTTTGCCGAACAGTGTGAAACAGCG
>JAYUSD010000051.1:0-28817 GCA_043755865.1 Variovorax sp.
CCCCTTCGCCGCCCGGTCGGGGCGAAAAGTGCGCTCCCACCAGCCCGCGGCTCGGCCCCCGGTTACTTTCCGAGGCCCATGATCCCGACGATTGCCACGATGATGCCGGTCCACAGCACCGCCGAAGCGCCGATCGCGATGAGCCAACCCTGACCGCGACGATTGCCCTCTGCTGCGTCGCTGTCCGGGTTGACGGCAGGCACATCTGTCGGAAAGGCCCGATCCTGTACCGTGCTTGTCATCTGTCCCCCGATATATAGGGCGCCCCCGCGCCAGACTCCACTGTACGGCGACCGGGATGCAGCTGGTGCACCCCAGTTAAGGGGACAAGTTATGTGATGTTCACTGTAATGGTCGATACGCTGCAAAAAAGGTTGGGCTACGCGCACCAAGCGCGATGAGGCAAGATAGGCTTGGGAAAACTGCAAAACACGCGGTGTCAGCCAGAAAAGCTTTCCATCTGTGCCCAAGTAGCCCAAATGTGCCAAGGTCAGCAAATACCGGCGCGTTGCAGTGCGCGTCATCCCCGTGAGCAGAGCCATTTCGCTCGCGCTAACTCGCGAATGTTCTTCATCAAAGCAGCGCAGCAATTCCAAGCCTTTTTCCAGCCCGGCAATCCAGTCGCGACGAAGCAATGGCTGCTCAATGGGTAACGCCTCATTGGCACTGGTTTTTTCTTCTTTTGAAAATGCAGGCTTGATATTCTTTGCCATCAGTAATTGCTATGACTGTTAGTGAGATATGCGTTTCATTGCAAACCCTATTTTAGATCGTTTATCGCAATATTTGTATCGATTATCGCTCAAATGATTTGGCGTGAGAGAAACATGAATCGAATAATGTGATGACCAGCAAGTGCCTGGAATCGATCGGTTCATCACTTTTTAGGAGACAAGCATGACATCTTCATTTCGCCTTCAATCCATACTCGCCACCAGCTTAGTTGCGAGCGCCTTGGGGTTTTCATTGCCTGTGAATGCGCAAGGCACGATCAAGCTGGCCGCCATCGTCGAGCTATCGGGCGCAGGTGCGTCTGCAGGTACGAATTTTAAAAATGGCGTGGAGATGGCCGTTAAGGAAATCAACGCTGCTGGCGGCATCCTGGGGAAAAAGCTTGAGCTGACAGTCAACGACACAACAACCAATCCCGGCGTGGCGCTCGCCATGACGAAAAAAGCGATTGACCAAGATGTGTTCGCTATATTTGGCCCCGTGTTTTCAGGCTCCATCATTGTGAGCATGAAAGAAAGTGAAAAAGCCAAGATTCCAAATTGGACGGGCGGCGAGGCGGCAAACATCACGATGCAAGGCAACCCTTACATCTTTCGTACCAGCTTCACCCAAGCGACTGCCATGCCCAAAGTGGCTCGCTACATCAACGATGATGCTAAGGTGAAGAACCTAGCGATTGCTTATGTCAACAATGATTTTGGCAAAGGCGGCTTGGATATGCTTAAAAAAGCGCTGTCTACAACCGATACAAAAATTGCTGTGGAGATATCTACCGATGCCGGGCAGGCGGATTTTTCTGCCGCTGTACTCAAAGCCAAGCAAAGCAATGCTGATGCCTTGTTCGTTTATTTAAATGAAGATGAGTCAGCACGCATCTTGCGCGAGTTACGAAAGCAAGGCTGGAACAAACCCATCATCGGTGAGACGACACTCACTGGGCAAAAGGTCATTGATTTGGCAGGCGAATCTGCCAATGGCGCGGTGGCGCATGTTGGCTTGACTGTTGATGCACCAGTGCCCGCCATCAGAGCCTTCAAAGCCAAATTTGAGAAAGAATACAAATATGTCTCAGATCACAATGGCATGAAAGGCTATTCTGGGGTTTACAGTATGCAAGCGGCCATCGAGCGCGCTGGAAAGGTAGATCGCGAGGCTGTGGCTAAAGCCATGAAAGGCTTGAAGATCAACACCGATAAATACCCTGGAGCTTTGATGTACACCGAGTTTGACGACAAAGGAGATTTGGATCGCATGAGCTTTCTAGTTCAAGTCAAAAACGGCAAGCAAGAGGTGATTAATTTGCTGCCGCCGCTCAATACCAAAACGACCGTTGCTGTTCCGGTTTCCAATACGCCAAATGCCCAGGCGACTGTTAAAAAGCCGAAGGTTTAAAGGGTACATCGACGACAATGAGGCAAAGATGCACGCGAAGCGCATACGAAACACACAACAAAAAAAGGTGGTCAAGTGATTGATTTCTTCCAACTGGTTTTCAGCGGCATGGCCACAGGCTGCATCTATGCCTTGGTCGCGCTGGGATTCACCTTGCTTTGGCAAGCCGCTGGCACAATTAATTTTGCACAAGGCGAGTTTGTGATGCTGCCGGCATTTGGCATGCTGGCATTTATGGCTTGGGGTGCGCCTCTAGGAATTGCCTTTCTACTCACGGTCATCGTGGCCACGGTGTTGCTCGGCTGGGCCTTCAAACGAGCAGTTGTGGATCCACTCTACAAGCACGGCATGATGCAAATCGTGGTGGCCACGATTGGGTTATCGATTGTGATGAAAAATAGTTTGCGTGCGGGCTACAGCGCTGAAGCCCATCCTTTTCCCAGCATGTTTGGCGACAAATTATTTCAGTTGGCTGGTGTCACGGTCTCGCTCGGCGATGTGGGTACGCTGGTTGCAGCGCTCGTGATTGTGTTTGCTACGCAAGCCTTCCTCTCGCAAACCATCACGGGTCGCGCCATGCAGGCCGTAGCTCAAAACACGGAAAGCGCTGCCGTGCTCGGCATCAATGTCCCGCGCATGATTTTCTACACCTTCGCAATCAACGCGGCGCTGGCTTGCACGGCTGCTCTTTTGGTTACGCCGACCTACCTTGCCAAATTTGATATGGGTGATTTTCTGGGCACGAAAGCCTTCTTTGCAGCCATCATTGGCGGGTTCAACAATTCGCGCGGCGCATTGCTCGGTGGCTTGATTGTGGGTGTCAGTGAAAATTTAGCTGCAGCATACATTTCGCCTTCTTATAAAGATGCGGTGGCGCTCATTGTGTTCATGGCCGTAATTCTGTTCAGACCGCAAGGCTTGCTCGGACGGAAAGAGGAGCGCAAGGTATGAGCATGAATTTTAATAAAAAACGGCTTTTAGCCGGCATATTAGCTGCATTAGTTGCTATTATTTTGATAGCTGTCCCACCGTTTCTTAAAAATTATGGGGTGTATCTCTTCAGCCTCTGGCTGGTTTTTGTGGTGGCCACGATGGGGCTCAATCTCACCGTGGGCTATGCCGGGCAAAAGTCGCTAGGGCATGCCGCCTTCTTCGGTATTGGCGCGTACGGCGTGGCGATTTTGATGAAGGCGGGGCTTTCTTGGTGGCTCGGTTTGCCGATTGCGATGCTGGTGTGTTTTATTGTCGGCATCGTGGTGGGCTTTCCTGCGCTGCGAGTACAGACGATTTATTTGGCCTTTGCTACGCTGGGCTTTAACACCGCGATGTGGCTCGTTTTTCGCAATGAAGAATGGCTGACCGGCGGCACGTTTGGCTTCAATGGCATTGCGCGGCCTACAATTTTTGGCTTGTCGCTGAAAGGGCATTTGGCGTATTACTACTTCACGCTGGCTGTCTCTGTGGTGGCGGTGGCGCTGCTGTGGGGATTGCTGCGCTCGCCATGGGGCAAAGCTTTTCAAGCCTTGCGGGACAACCCCATTCGCGCGGAGAGCCTAGGAGTCGATACGCGCGCCTACACACTGCTTTCATTTGCGATTGGTGCAGTGTATGCAGGTTTGGCGGGTGCCTTGTATGCATCGCTGACCGACTACATTGATCCTGCATCGTTTACCGTGGGTGCGTCGATCACCATGTATTTGATGGTGGTGATTGGTGGTGCAGGTTATTTTCTCGGGCCCCTCGTGGGCGCTCTTGTGGGCTTGATCTTGCCGGAGTGGATTCGAGATGTGTCACCTGTTTTGGCCAATTGGTATCTGCCCGTGTTTGGCGCGATGGTGATCGCCATGTTGGTGTGGTTGCCTGATGGCTTGATGAGTTTGCCCGAGAAGCTGTTTTCAAAGAGAAAAGTGCTGCAAGCCGGCATACCTGCTTCGCCAATTGCTATCAAATCAGAAGCAACGAGCGACAAGATGGTAGGAGGCGTGAAATGACATCACCCGTTTTAAAAGTGACCAATATGAAGAAAGCCTACGGCGCGATTCAAGCCGTAGGCGGTGTGAGTTTTGAAGTCTTGCCGGGCGAGATTTTTGGCGTGATCGGGCCCAATGGTTCGGGTAAAACCACGCTGTTCAATTCCATGCTTGGGCAGATCAAGCCCGATTCTGGGCGCATTGAATTCAAAGGCCAAGATGTGACGCGCGCTGGCCCGCTGGAGCTATCGCGCCGTGGCTTGGGGCGCACGTTTCAAACACTGCAAGTGTTTGGCAAGATGAGCGTGCGCGACAATTTAATTGTGGCGGCGCAGGAGCATCAAGGCAGTAAATTCAGCCGGATGTTTGCTGCGCCAGATTCTGGGCTAGGTGCAAAAGCGGATGCGCTGATTGAGCAGTTTCGTATCAGTCACGTCGCAGATTTGAAAGCGGGCACGCTGTCCTACGGCCAGCAAAAGCTCGTAGACATAGCGATGGCTTTCATGCGCGAGCCCGATTTGGTGTTGCTTGATGAGCCTTGCGCAGGCGTCAATCCGTCGCTCGTGGGCGGTATTTCTTCGCTGCTGAAAACATTGAATGAAAAAGGGCTAAGTCATGACGCGATGGGCAAAAGGAGCAGTTTTGTCGTGATTGAGCACAACATGGATTTTGTGATGAGCCTGTGCCACCGCATCATGGTGATGGTGGAAGGCAAAGTACTCGCTGTGGGCACTCCGGCGGAGATTCGCGGCAACAAAGCAGTGCTTGACGCTTATTTGGGAGCTTAAACATGACGCAAGCGAACCAAACAGACATCGCCATTCAATTCGACAAAGTGCTCGCTGGCTATAAAGATCTGATGATCTTGAATCATCTGGACTTGAGCATTCGCCGCGCTGCGATTACTCTTTTGATCGGGCCTAACGGCGCAGGCAAATCCACGGTGCTTAAAACGCTTTTCGGCCTGCTCAAGCCGCGTGAAGGCCGCGTGTTGTTTGAAGGCGAAGATATTTCTGGCTACACGCAGAAGGAGCTGCTGGGCAAGGGCCTGGCTTTTGTACCGCAGGGGCGCAATTTGTTTCCGCAACTCTCTGTGTATCAAAACCTTGAGCTCGGCGGCATCACGCTGGGCGCAAAGCTCACGCATGATCGCATCCCTGAAGTACTAAAACATTTCCCACGTGTACAAGAGCGGATTCATTCGCAAGCCAGCGCATTGTCTGGCGGCGAGCAAAAGCAGCTTGAGATAGCGCGCGCTTTGCTGCTTCGCCCCAAAGTGCTGCTGATTGATGAGCCGTCGATTGGACTTTCGCCGATCGTCGTGAAAGATGTGTTCAAACTGCTGCGCAATCTGGCTGCGCAGGGGACAACCATAGTGATGGTCGAGCAAAACGTAAAAAGCGCATTGCAAATTTCCGATGAAGCTATAGCGCTGGAATCCGGGCGATGCGTGTTGCACCGCAAAGCTTCTGAGTTGTTGGCCGATCCGGATATTGAGAGATTGTTTCTGGGCGGGCATGTGGCGTTGGCTGGTTAAAGACTTAAAGCCAATTCGGATGCCGGACGCAGAAGACGCAGAGGTTACGCAGAGGTTACGCAAAGAACGCAAAAAAGAGAAAGACAGAGCAAGTCAAACAAACTTGAAATTCATTTTGCGTTGGTTTATAGATTCGGAAAATGTCTTTGGTTTTTATTTTGAATTTCTTTTCTGCGTCTTCTGCGTAACCTTTGCGTCTTCTGCGTCCGGATATTCGGATGTCCGCATTTATATTTGGTTTTTTGGAGAAGCCCTATGAGTGATTTGTTGATGAAAGCGCCAGACCGTGTAGATGGGCGTGAGCCTTTGCAGCATTCTTTCTCTGATGCGGCCAACCCCATCGGATTGGACGGTATTGAGTTCATTGAATATGCGACCTCTAAGCCGCAAGCCTTAGGCCAAGTATTGGAGATGATGGGCTTTAAGCCTGTGGCTCGGCATCGCTCGCGCGAGGTGTTGCTCTATCGCCAAGGCGCGCTGAATATCGTTGTCAATGCGCATCCAGGTGAGGTGCGCGGCGCGACGCATGGGCGTGAGCAGCCAGTGATTTCGGCGATGGCGTTGCGCGTGCGCGATGCACGGGCGGCTTATGCGTACGTGCGCGAGCGGGGCGCTTGGGAGGTGTCCACACACGCTGAAGTGATGGAGCTGAACATTCCAGCGATTCATGGCGCGGGCGGCAGCCGAATTTATTTTGTGGATCGGTATCGCGAGTTCAGTATCTACAGCGTGGATTTCGTGCCGATTCCGGGTGTGGATCAGTCTCCACCTGCCACAGCTGGCCTGCACTTTTTTGGTGTGGTGCAATATATTGGTGCGCAGCGCAGCAATGATTGGATTGCGTTTTATAAAGAGCTTTTTGGTTTTGAGCTGATTGCAGATGTTGAGCGCTTTGGCATCATGCCCAAAGGCACGCTACTCAGAAGCCCGGCGCTCTCTGCACACGCTGGCTTCATGCTGCAATTGGTGGAGCCCGATATGAATGTGTTGGATGGAGAGGAGCGCTTGCAGCGTATCGGCTTGGGTGCGCCAGATGTGTTGGCAGCAGTCAATGCGCTGCGTCAGTTGGGCATTGAATTTGTAGAAACCAAGGCGGCGCACACCGAGCAGCGCGGTGCAATCACCAAGACGTATCTTGGCGGCGTGGTGTTTGAATTGGTGCAAAGCAGCGCAATGAGGGCGGGCAGCCCATCATGAAGCTCATCGCAGAATTTGGCATGGACACGATCAGCTTGGCCGGGCCGATTGAGGCGAAGCTTGCCGCGATGAAGGCGGCGGGGTTTGACCAAGTGATGCTCAAGGCCAACGATTTGGTGGGCCACCCCGGCGGCTTGCAAGCGGCTGTCAACGCCTGCAATACAAGCGGATTGAGAGCCACAGGCTTTCAGGTGCTGCGGGATTTTGAGGGCCTCTCTGACCATTTGCATGATTACAAAATCGACATCGCCAAGAGCATGCTCCAGATGGCTGACAGCGTAGGAGCAAAGGTGTTGCTGGCTTGTTCATCGGTTTCTGCGCATGCCACGCAAGATCTCAACAAAATAGCCGCTGATCTGCGCAAGCTTGCTATGCTCGCTGTACCCTACGGCATCAAAATAGCTTACGAAGCATTAAGCTGGGGGCGCACGGTCAATGAGTTGCCGCACAGTTGGGATGTGGTGTGTCGCGCTGATATGCCTAATCTGGGCATTTGCGTAGATTCTTACCATGTGCTTGCCGCAAAGACTTCTCTTGAGGAGCTCGACTATCTCGATGCCTCAAAAATCTTCCTCGTGCAACTGGCTGATTTCATGTGGGAAGAGACAAAGAGTTTTGAAGAGCGCATGACGACTGCCCGCACCTTCCGTGTGTTTCCCGGCGAGGGCGTGCATAGTGAAGCGCTGATTGATATCGTGCTGCGGCTCGATAAAATTGGCTACCAAGGCGATTACAGCTTTGAAGTGTTTAACGATGATTATGTGAACCTGCCGCTAGAGTTGGTGTGCGAGCGCGCCAAGCGCAGCGCGCATTGGCTCACCGAAGATATATTGCGCCGCTCCACGCCGCTGCCGGGTAGCATGCGGTTGAAGGCAGCATCGTTGTTATGATTTGGCCTAGATTTGCGATTTGCTTTTTCAATAATTTGGGTCGGCTATGAAAATTCTCGTTTTAAACGGCATCAATCTCAACATGTTTGGCAAGCGCGATGCGGCCACGTATGGCACCGCCACATTGGCTGACATTGACGCAGCATGCATCGCATTGGGCAAAGAGCTTGGCGCTGCGGTGAGCTGCTACCAAACCAATATCGAAGGCGAGATGGCGCAGCGTATCCATAGTGCACACGGCGACGGCACGGCGGCTGTGGTGATTAACGCAGGCGCGTGGACGCATTACAGTATTGGCTTGCGCGATGCGCTCTCCATTTTGAAATGCCCGATCATTGAAGTGCATATGAGCAACATCCATGCGCGCGAAGAGTTTCGTCATGTGTCAGTCATAGCGGCGATTGCAAAAGGGCAAATTGCGGGCTTTGGCGTGGAAAGTTATTTGTTGGGTATTCGAGCGGCGGTGTCAGCAGCAAAAACCTAATGCTATTAAAGTAATAGCATTCTGCGTAGTATTTATGCCGGCTAACTGCTTAAAACGGTCAATATTGTTATAAAAAATGCGCATTGATGGCAACACAGAAATCATCGCTCACATTGGCTGGCCAACGTACAGTTTCAAAGCGCCGCTGATCTACAACCCGTATTTTGAGAAAGCAGGCATCAATGCTTTGGTCATGCCGATGGGCTGCAAGCCTGAACACTTCCCGGAGTTTTTGCGCAGCGTTTTCAAATTAGAAAATGTGCGCGGTGCCTTGATCACTATGCCGCACAAGGTGAGTGTGGTGAGTTTGCTTGATGTGGTCTCGCCTGCTGTACGTGTGGCGGGCGCATGCAATGCGGTCAAGCGCGGCTCGAACGGCAAGCTTTATGGCGATATGTTTGACGGTGAAGGCTTTGTGCGCGGTATTCAGCGCAAGGGCCTTAGCCTTGCAGGAAAACGCGCTCTCGTGGTGGGAGCGGGCGGCGTGGGCAGTGCCATTGCGGCTTCGCTCGCGGGCGCGGGAGTCGATACAGTGGCTCTATATGACGTCGATGCGGGCAGTAGCGAAGCGCTGGCTGGGCGCATCCGTGAGAATTTTCCGAAAGTTAAAGTGGGCACAGGCAGCAACGATCCTGCCGGCTTTGATTTGGTGGTGAATGCCACGCCGCTTGGGATGAAGGAGGGCGATCCTTTGCCGCTGGATGTGAGCGGGCTGGATTCACATACGTTTGTAGGCGAAGTGGTGATGGCCAGTGAAATCACAGCCTTTCTTGCCGCCGCTCGCGCACGCGGTTGCCGCACGCAAGTGGGCGCCGACATGCTCTATGAGCAAATCCCGGCGTATCTTGAATATTTTGATTTGCCCTGCACCACCGCAGAGCGGCTGCGCGAGACTTCGCTGGTTTAAAAGTTGATGACTCGACAGCCGGTGATTGATAAACCGGGGATTTAAACGTTGGTGCAAATAAGTTTTCCGGCAATACGCGCCCTAAGCGCTGTAGCGCACAGACGGTTAGGTGTGATGCGCAGTGAATGTGAGATGACACTCACACCACGTTCTCTGCCATGACCCAGCCACTGACTCACCCACCTGCTAAGCCGCCAACTAGCCCAGCGGCTCACCCTTCGGTTAACCCAGCCGCGACGCCCACCTGTTGCGCGCTCAACGCGGCATCACCTGCTCCGCCGCAGAGTGCTGATGCAGTTGCGCCGCAGGGCACGACCTATACCTGCCCGATGCATCCCGAAATTCGGCAGGATCATGCGGGCACGTGCCCCAAATGCGGCATGGCGCTGGAGCCTGAGATGGCGAGCTTGGATGACAAAGAAAGCCCTGAGCTCGTAGATTTCAGGCGGCGCTTTTGGTGGACGCTTCCGCTCACAGTCATCGTGGCCAGCTTGGCCATGCTAGGGCATCAGTTGAAGTGGTTTGACATGGCCACGCAGAGCTGGATTGAGTTGGTGCTCACGGTGCCCGTGGTGTTGTGGGCGGGTTGGCCATTTTTTGTGCGCGGCTGGCAATCAATCGTCACGCGCCATCCGAATATGTGGACGTTAATCAGCCTAGGCACGGGTGCAGCTTTTATCTACAGCGTTGTAGCCACGGTTGCGCCGCAGTTGTTCCCCGCATCTTTTGTCGCTATGGGGCGCGTATCGGTTTATTTTGAAGCAGCAGCTGTGATTATTTCTCTGACCTTGCTCGGGCAAATGCTGGAGTTGTCGGCACGCTCGAAAACCACGGCGGCGATCAAATCTCTGCTCGGTTTAGCGCCCAAAACTGCGCGACGAATAGCGCAAGACGGCACGGAGTCGGATATTCCTTTGAACCACGTTCACATCGGCGACAGCCTGCGCGTGAGGCCCGGGGAGAAAGTGCCAGTGGATGGCAAGGTCATCGAAGGCTCTAGCGCGGTGGATGAATCCATGATCACCGGCGAGCCCATGCCATTGACCAAACGCACAGGTGATGCCTTGATTGGCGCAACGCTCAACACCACAGGCGCACTGGTGATGAAAGCGGAGCGCGTGGGATCAAACACCACGCTCTCGCAAATTGTGCAAATGGTGGCGCAAGCGCAGCGCACGCGTGCGCCGATGCAGCGCATGGCTGACCAAGTCGCAGGCTATTTTGTGATCACCGTGGTGTCGATTGCCTTGCTCACATTCTTGGCTTGGGGCTGGTTTGGCCCTGAGCCGAGTTGGGTGTATGGGCTGATTAACGCGGTGGCTGTGTTGATCATCGCTTGCCCTTGCGCATTGGGGCTGGCCACGCCCATGTCAATCATGGTGGCCACGGGGCGCGGCGCGACGCAAGGCGTGTTGTTTCGCGATGCGGCTGCGATTGAGAATTTTCGAAAAATCGACACGCTGATCGTAGATAAAACCGGCACGCTTACCGAGGGGCGGCCGGTGTTTGAGCGCGCTATTGCATTGGCGCCGTTTACTGAGGACGACGTGCTGCGGCTGGCGGCGAGTTTAGATCAGGGCAGCGAGCATCCGCTCGCAAACGCGGTTGTGCAAGCAGCGCGTGAGCGCAAGTTGGTGCTGGATAAGGCGGAGAACTTTGATTCCTCCAGCGGCATTGGCGTCAAA
Source organism: Variovorax sp. (assembly GCA_043755865.1). Lineage (GTDB taxonomy): Bacteria > Pseudomonadota > Gammaproteobacteria > Burkholderiales > Burkholderiaceae_C > JANMDU01. Next base: position 10,795 of record JAYUSD010000051.1, read on the forward strand.
GGCACCGTTGGCGCCAAGGCGCTCTCGCTTGGCAACACAGCGTTTATGCAGCTTATCAAGGTGGATACGCAGAGTTTGCGCGCGCAGGCAGAAGCGCTGCGTACGGAAGGAGCAAGCGTGATGCATCTCGCAGTCGACGGCGTGTTGGCCGGCTTGCTTGCAGTGTCTGACCCGATCAAAGCCAGCACGCCAGCGGCGCTCGCCGAGCTAAAGGCTTCGGGCATTCATATCATCATGGCCACAGGCGATGGCCTGACTACTGCGAAAGCCGTGGCCAACCGGTTGAATATTGACGATGTTTTTGGCGAAGTCAAACCTGCTGACAAACTCGCACTAGTTGAGCGCCTGCAAAAGGAAGGCCGCATCGTTGCGATGGCAGGCGACGGCATCAACGATGCGCCTGCATTGGCCAAAGCCAATGTAGGCATCGCCATGGGCACAGGCACCGATGTGGCGATGAACAGCGCGCAAGTCACACTCGTGAAAGGCGATTTGCGCGGCATCGCGCTCGCTCGCGAATTGTCTGATGCCACCGTTGCTAACATGAAGCAAAACCTCGGCTTTGCATTTGTGTACAACGCGCTTGGCGTGCCGTTGGCCGCTGGTGTGTTGTATCCGTTCACGGGTTGGCTGCTTTCGCCCATGGTGGCTGCTTTGGCGATGAGCCTGAGCTCGGTGTCGGTGATCAGCAATGCGCTGCGGCTGCGGCATGCGAAGCTGGGCGGCGGAGCAGCAAACGCAGGCGCAGCTGACAAGGGGCTACTTGCAGGCCAGAAAAATGCAAGCCTCGCTCCAGCGGAAAAGGCCAAAGTTAAGGCTGCATGATTGTCACTGGCCGGCCGAGGCGGCGCTTCTTCCTACATGCGCAGGTGGCGCTCGCCGATGGGAATGAAACGAACTCAGCCATACGATATGGGTTTTATTGAGTTAAGACCGCACCATGGCCTACCAAAGCATCAATCCTTATAACGGCAAACTGATCCAAAGTTTCGATGAGACGACAGACCCAGCATTGGAAGCCGCTATCCACACGGCAGATGCAAGCTACGGCGGGTGGCGCAAAACCAGCTTCAAAGACCGCGCTGCGATCACGCAAAAAGCCGCTCATCGCATGCGCGACGATGCAGATGCTCTCGCTGGCTTAGTGACACTGGAAATGGGCAAGCGTTTTGAAGAAGCCAAGGGGGAAGTCATGCTGAGCGCAGATATTCTTGACTATTACGCCGTCAACGCAGAAGAATTTCTCAAGCCAGTAGAGCTTGCGCCAGCTTCTGGGCAGGCACGTATTGAAAGCTCGCCGATCGGTGTGTTGTTTGGCGTGCAGCCTTGGAATTTCCCCTACTACCAGCTCGCCCGTTTTGCAGCGCCCAATATCATGGCGGGCAATGTGATCATGGTCAAGCATGCAGCATGTGTGCCTCAATGTGCGCAAGCGTTTGAGCGACTGTGGATCGAGGCTGGCGCGCCGGTAGGCGTCTACACCAATTTGCGATTATCCTACGATCAAGTCAACCGCATCATTGACGATCCACGCATCAAAGGCGTGGCGCTCACGGGCAGCGTGGACGCAGGAAAACGCGTTGCTGCGCAAGCCGGTAAAGCCATGAAAAAATCGACGATGGAGCTCGGCGGCAATGATGCATTCATCGTGCTGGATGATGCTGATGTGGAAAAATCAGTGAAATGGGCCATGTGGGCGAAGATGAATAATACGGGGCAATGCTGTATTGCTGCTAAGCGCATCATCGTGGTCGAGTCGTTGGCCGAGGCATTTAGTCAAAAGTTTCAAGCTGCGATGCAAAGCCTGCGCGCGGGCGACCCGATGGATGCCAACACCACGCTCGGGCCGCTTTCCACGCAAGGCGCGCTCACGGCTCTGGTCAAGCAAGTTGATGATGCTGTGGCGCATGGTGCCACGCTCTTGATTGGCGGCAGAAAGATGGATCGCGCAGGTTGGTTTATGGAGGCCACCATTCTCACCAATGTAGAGCCAGATAACCCTGCCTACAGAGAAGAATTTTTCGGCCCCGTGGCAATCATGTTTACTGTCAAAGATGAAAACGAAGCCATTGCACTTGCGAATGATTCGGAATTCGGCTTAGGAGGCTCTGTATTTACCCATGACATCGAGCGCGGCAAACGCGTAGCAAGCCAGATCGAAACAGGCATGGTGTTTGTCAATCACCCCACTTGGACAGCTGCTGATTTGCCGTTTGGCGGCATCAAAAATTCTGGCTATGGGCGCGAATTGTCTGGCTTGGGCATCCAAGAATTCGTCAATAAGAAACTCATTCGCGTGGCGGACATTGATGCACCAGCTTGATGACCCGCATCTATTGCACTTCGCCACCGAATTCTTCAATCAAATTTGCGATGTATTGATCCAGTAATTTCTCAAATTCAGCGGATACAACGGGCTGCACGATGGCCTGCATGATGTCGGGCAACGGCACAAATACCTTGGCCTGCACAATCAGCCTAAGCGCGGTTGACTTTTTTTGACCGGTGATAGTCCAACTGCCTGAGACTTGCGCGTTGCCCAAGTTTTTCACAGGCGTCCAGCTCACTGTCCCTTTCTTTGGATCAACTTTGTATTTGCTGGCATACACCGTTTGAATGTTGACCTGCGGCGTGCCTATTTTTTGCATGTCCCACTGAAACACACCTTTGCCTAGGTCTGTCACCAAGTCCACCTGAGGGAAATGGCCAGACGATGCGATCACGTCGGAAAGCAATGCAAATACCTTGGCTGCCGTTGCCTTCACAGCAAATTCATACTCCAAATCAATTTCTGCTTGAATCGTCATAGCTATCTCCTGATGTCTGCGTGAGCTTATCGCGTTTTTGCGCTGCAAATAATACAAGCACTGTTTCTATGGCGCTGGCAAACGCCCGCCGTTTTGTCATTTGTTTTGCTTTTTTCCCCTGTACTTTGCTGCTAACCCAGCGTACCATTCATCATTTTTCTAGGAACTTGCCATGACTGCACCACGCCTGACCGCCGCTGATTTTGACCAAGAGTTGTTGATCCTATTTGATGCTTATGTGCATGGTGACTTGGATCGACGTGGCTTTTTAGATCGCGCGCAAAAATTCGCTGTCGGTGGGCTGACCGCTGTCGGGATACTCGCCTCACTACAACCCAATTTCGCTTTCGCGCAAGTCAGCGCCAAAGACGACAAACGCATCACCACCGAGATGATTACAATAGCCTCACCCAACGGCTATGGCAGCATCAAAGCCTATGTGGCCAAGCCAGCAGGCAATAGCGCTAAGCTGCCGGGCGTGTTGGTGATTCATGAAAATCGCGGCCTCAATTCTCATACAGAAGACATTGCTCGCCGTTTGGCGCTGGATGGCTATGTTGCCCTAGCACCCGATGCGCTGACGCCGCTGGGCGGCTACCCTGGCGATGAAGACAAAGCCCGCACAGAATTCGCCAAACTCGATCAAGCCAAAACGCGCCAAGATTTTTTAGCCAGCTACGCCGCGCTCAAAGCCCGGCCTGATAGCTCAGGCAAAGTCGGCGCAGTGGGCTTTTGTTATGGCGGCGGTATGGTGCACTACCTCTCCACGCAGCTGCCCGATTTGGCTGCAGGCGTGCCGTTTTATGGCAACCACCCGGCGGCAGAAGAAGCAGCGAAGGTTAAAGCGCCTTTGCTAATTCATTTTGCTGGCATCGACGAGCGCATTAACGCATCTTGGCCGGCCTACGAAGCCGCATTAAAAGCCGCTAACGTGCGCCACACTGCGCACACCTACGCAGCCACCCAACATGGCTTCAACAACGACACCACACCGCGCTTTGATGCAGCGGCTGCAAAGCTGAGTTGGGAACGAACGATGGGGTTTTTCAAGCAACACTTAAGCTAGAGCTGCTCGTGGTTCGCGCATCACTTGCGCTGCGATGTCGAGCGATCGCAAGCGCAGTGCGGGATCGTGTACATCGCAGACAAACATGATCTCGTCGGCTTGCGTTTGATCGAGCAAATTTTGCAAGCCACCCCGCACTGTCTCAGGCGAGCCGATTACGCCAGCGGCTAGAAAATCATGAATCGCTGAGCGGCCTGATGCATCAATGCTGCTCATGAAGCCAGCATCTGGCAGCGGCAGCTTGCCACGCCGCCCAGTCAACATGCCATAGATGCGTCGATACACACTGCTGGCGAGAAACTCTGCTTCTTCGTCTGAAGGCGCAGCAATCAAAGGCACGCCGATGATGGCATAGGGCTTGGCAAGCTGTGCCGACGGTTTGAATGTGCGCCGATAAACATCCAATGCCTGCAGCAGCATTCCGGGCGCGAAATGCGATGCGAAGGCATAGGGCAAGCCCATTTGCGCGGCAAGCTGCGCGGAGAAGAGGCTGGAGCCCAGCAGCCAGATCGGCACTTGCGTGCCCGCACCTGGGTGCGCCGTGATGCGCTGGCCGTCGCTTGCGGGCGCGAGATAGCTCATCAGCTCAGCGACTTCGCGCGGGAAATCATCAGCGCTCTCGGTGTTGTGGCGGCGCAGAGCGCGCATGGTGAATTGATCGGTGCCGGGTGCTCTGCCCAAGCCTAGGTCAATGCGATTCGGATAAAGCTCAGCCAGTGTGCCAAATGCTTCAGCCACCACCAGCGGCGCATGATTTGGCAGCATGATCCCGCCTGAGCCGACACGAATCGTTTTCGTACCGCCAGCGATGTGGCCCACGAGCACCGCGGTCGACGAACTCGCCACGCCCGCCATGTTGTGATGCTCAGCCAGCCAATAACGCGTAAAGCCCAAGCGCTCCACATGCTGCGCCGTTTGAAGCGCGATTTGCAAGGCCTGCGCGGTGCTGCCGCCTTCACGCACGGCGACAAGGTCTAACATGGAGATGGCGGTTTGAGTAAGCGTTTTCATGGCGTTGTGCACAGGTTGAATTAGGTAACGCGAAAAACGCGAAAAGAGCGCGAAAAACGCTAACAATTTTGAGTAAACGAATCAATATTGCGTTGTGTTTTTTCGCGGTTTTGGGTTGCCCTTTTCGCGTTTCTAGCGAAAAATAGTAAAACGATCAACGATTGTGCACCTTCATCGCCCGCTCCACCTCGCGCTTGCCTTCGCGATCAGCCACCGTGTTGCGCTTGTCGTGCTCGCCTTTGCCTTTGGCCAGCGCGATTTCGCATTTCACGCGGCCGCTTTTCCAATGCAGATTGATAGCCACCAGCGTGTAGCCTTTTTGCTCCACTTTCCCCGTTAGCTTGCGAATCTCTTCTTTCTTCATCAGCAGCTTGCGGCTGCGCAGGGCATTGGGGCTGACATGCGTGGACGCAGTTTTCAGGGGATTGATCTGGCAGCCCATCACGAAAAGCTCGCCGTTTTTGATGATGACGTAACCGTCCGTCAACTGCACTTTGCCATTGCGCACAGCCTTGACTTCCCAGCCCTCCAGCACCATGCCGCATTCATACCGCTCCTCGAAAAAGTAGTTAAACGATGCTTTTTTATTTTCGGCAATGCGGCCGGGTGGGTCAGACTTGGGTTTGGCCATGTAGCTCTTAGATAAGGGTGGAGGCGAGAAATTACAATAGAGGCATGATTGTATTGGTGCGTGCTAATCTGCGGAGTTCCGGTCTTTGAACTCCATCCACAAATCCGTGTTGATTTGGTACAGCGCGAGCCAAATGTTTGATTTGGTCTCGGATGTGGCCCGCTATTCGGCTTTTTTGCCATGGTGTGACAGGGCGCAGGTGCTCCAAAAGTACGCCGATGGGCAAACTGCTGAAATTAGCCTGAATTTCAAAGGCCTGCGCCAAAGCTTTTCTACCCGCAACACGTACGCCCGCCTGCCTGATGGCACGCTGGAAGACCGCTTGACCTTGGTAAGCGGCCCATTTTCAAAGCTCGATGGCATCTGGCGCTTCACGCCCGTAGGCGATATTTCTCTTTCATCGTGCAAGATTGAGCTGGAGCTCGCCTACGATTTCGACAACGCCGCCATGGCTGCACTGGTGGGCCCCGTGTTTGACCGCATTGCCGCAAGCTTGGTCGACGCGTTTGTGAAGCGAGCAGGGCAGGTGTATGGCTGAGGCGATTGAGCAAGCCAATGCTGGTTTGATCGCTGTGTTGCTTGTTTACTCGCCTGCACCTCGGCAAGTGCTTGAATTGACATTAAGCTTACCTGTGGGTGCGAGCGTGCGCGATGCGCTGCGTCAAGCTGCAGAGCAAACTTTGGGGGGCGCTGGATGCATTGCAAACCTGCCCAGCGACGTGACCTACGGCATCTGGAACCGTAGCGCCTTATCTGAGCATCCATTGACCGATGGCGACCGCCTTGAAATCTACCGCCCCTTGCGCGTTGACCCTAAAGTTGCTCGCCGCGAGCGCTTCAAAAAGCAAGGCGCAAAATCTGCTGGACTGTTTGCCACGCGCAGGCCAGGGGCCAAGCCCGGTTATTGAAGCAGGCCAAGGGCGAAAGCGAGTTAGCTATGCGTCCCGCTCAATCGTCAAGCACCTGTTTAAAGGGACAAAAGCAACTGACATAAAAATACGAGCAACACCAAAAACTGCATCAGCAGTTGCATGTTGGTCTTTCGCCGAGTAACTGCATAGCTGCCGCTGCGAACGGCCTGCAAGACCGCTGCGGTGGTGGAGTGCAAGTTTTTAAAGAGTTGTTTCATGATTTTGTCTCGAACTAAGGCGCGAATGAAGCAAATAGTTAGTATTTATTTTGGCAGTCTATTGAAGCGTTTTTAAGTATTCGATAATGCCTAATTAAGCGTTGCATCACTCTGCCTACATCTGCTTTTTTTGCGTTACATTTTCTCCCTATATTTTTATACTTTTTTAAAATGCTAGTGGCTTTTTAGTAAATTAGTATTAATACATCGTGTACTACTTTTTAGCTCATTAAAATTGACCCCATGCGAGGCAACGATAGCACAGTTATTAACATTTAGACACGTCACTTAGGGGGGGTTATTTTTTAAGGTGTTTTTTGAATCTCAAGCTTGACTTGATTTGCCAGCAGAGATGATCACCCATAATGACAAGCCTAGAACAACAAGGTTGGCCCGCGCCAGCGGCAATGAGTCAGAGGTACTGCGCACAGCTAAGCGCCCAATGCATTTCTCGCAGTTGAACACTGCGGCGCTCTTTTAGAAGGCAATCAGCGAGCCTTTATTTGCCCAACAAACCCTTGAGCCCTTGCTTGAGCGCATCTTTCGGATTCGCAGCGGCGGGTGTAGGCGCAGCGGTTGCGCTCGGGGCTGCGGGCGCTGCGCCGATGCCGGTGATTTGCTCTTGCGTCGTCACAGGTGCGCCGGCTTGAGCTTGTTGCGCGCGTGCGCCGCCGATGGCGGATTGGCAGCGCAGCGCAGCCTCTAAGCCGCTGATCAAATTATCGCCACACTGAATCGGCAAGGCTGTGGGCAGGTTGGTGGGCGTGGGGGAGTTGGGTTCAGGCAGGAATGCGCAAATCTTAACTTGCCAAACGCCGCATCCCGGTTTATGGTCTAGCTCTCACTAACCCCCTTTTTAAACCTTTTATCAGGAGATTTTTCATGACCGTCGCAAAAATTATCGAAATCAGCTCAAGCAGCAAAAAAAGCTTTGAAGATGCTGTTCACGCAGGCATCGCGCGAGCTTCCGAATCTGTCAACGACATCCAAGGTGCTTGGGTGCAGGAGCAAAAAGTCGTCGTCTCTAAAGGCAAAGTGGTGGAATACCGCGTGCAGATGAAGGTGACTTTTGTGTTGCAGGGCAAGGCTGCTTCAAAGAAGAAATAAGCGCTTTTTCTCCACCAAGAGCACCCGCCCGAAGTGATTCGTGGCGGGTTTTTTGTGCCCAAAAAAGCCACACAAACTACGCTTTTGCTCCAAAAAGCGACTTGTGAGTATCATTCGTCATCAAAACTCCCAGCTAAATCCGGCATTAGCCGTGTTGTCTTTGTTGTACCGGCCAAATGCGGCAGAGAGTTTCAAGCCTTTTTGCATTTCCCAGCGTGCGCCGATTTGTTTGCCGGTGTCAGAGCCGGTGCTGCTGTAGAGATCAAATGTGAGTTGCACCTTTTCTGCCACGGGCGCTTCACCGCCGAGCGCCCAATTGTTGGCATGGCCGCCACCGCCGGAGGTGTTGGTGCGACCAAGGTTGGCGTGCAGTGCGTAGCCTGAGTCGAGGCGGGCGCTGCCTATGGCGGTGAGTGTGGTTGCATTGGCCGATGCGCCGCCTGACTTGGCGTGAACGTAATCGAGCTTCACGCCCGCGCTGAAAATGCCGCTTTTGAGCGGAATCCATTTGGCAGAAAAGGCGGCAGCATTGCCAGATGCAGGAATGCTGCCATCGCGCGTATGTTGCAGCCCAAGCCCTAGCTCGACGTTGTCAATCGGAGCGAATCCGCCACTCAGGCCATAAGTACGCTGTGAGCCAGATTTGGTAAATCCGCCCTCGATCTTCTTGCCGCCTTTGTCCAGCGTGCCAGCGTCGTCTGTAACCATGGGCGCTTCTGCAAATGCGACGCCACACAATAGCGCTACTGCGCAACAAGCAATGTTTTTTTTCATGTTGTCTCTTTGATTTTTTTGAATGCTAGTTAGAAGTATAGCGAATCTAAAGACTATGAATTCGATAGCGCCCTACGCAGTAACTACGACGGCTATGTGCCATTTTCCCTATGAAATTCCTATGAGAGTAGCGTTCGTGGCGTTTCACGCGACCTGATGTACCTGCGTCGTACCATCGGGCATTTGCCAGAGAAATGTTTTGAAAACACACGCGATTCAGATCATCACAATCCAACCCTCACCCCGCGCGCAGTTGCCAAAAAATTTCTGATTCAAACACCCAATGGTTTCCGCTGGTGAGATCAAATTACTTTGAGGTAGCTGCAGGACATGAGGCAGTATTAATCGGTAAACGAAAGCTGGTAAAAATTTGCCCGGTTTGTGGAAGCACTATGCGCATATAAGCGTCGTTAATTTCTTGCATTTCATAGCAGAATTCAAAGCCGATTGGCGTAGCAGATGGATCGTCTGCATCAGTGATTTTGAAGCACATGCTTTGACCTGAAATTGTCAATTTAGAGATCGTCTTTGATTGCCTAAGGCTTTCGGCAACTGTTGCACATGACTTTACTGTTCCGTCAAATCTAATTTCTTGGTGTGCAATACAAATAGATGATTCTTTGCTGCGTTCGCACCACATGCCTTGAAATTTGGTAGGTATTTGCACTGGGGCACTTGCGGGTTGCGAAATCGCTGTGCACGCTATTAGCGTATTGGCGATCACGAATAGCATTGTTTTCAAAAAGCTTTATGAGGCAAATGCCCGATGGTACGACGCAGGTGGGCGGGTAGAGTGAAATGGTCAGCTCGCTGACACTATAAATTTAATAGCACTCCGTGCAATGAGTATGCCGGCAATAGGCAATTTCGATACCAAGAACGTCACGAAAGGTGTCTCTAACTGCTTCTGTGGACAATAGCGCGCTCAAGTAGTTTGCGCATCATTACTTCTTGTTCTTCTTAGGTGGTTTTCGAGCTGCATCTTGTTGCGAAGCGAGCAAGGCCTTGGATGCCCAAAATTTCATCTGAGCCTTATTTTCCAAGGTTTCTTCCGGCGCTTGATAGTACTGGAGAGTGACTGTTCCTGAAGGTGTTGGGTACGAGAAGGGCTTGAGTTTGCGCGCAGTGAACTCGTTGGCGGTGTTTTCGTTGGCCTTGAAATAGAGCGTGTTGTCATGCACTGTTGCGATGAACAGATCATTGCAGTAGATATAAACACCGCCAAACATCTTGCGCGTTCGCAATTCGCCAATTCCTGAGAGGAGTTGCAGTATGGTTTCTACCAGAGTGGGAGCAGTAGACATAGATGCGTTTTTTGAAGTTTCGTCGGCAGGCAGAGCAATCGACAAACGTCGTAGCCTGTGAACCAATTTATAGCGCAGTTTGCATTTAAGAAGGAGCTGTTTTCACGTCGTAAACAATCTACGCAGCGGAAACCATTGGGTGTTTGAGTCAGAAATTTTTTGGAAGGCGCGCGGGGCGAGGGTTGGACAGCAAAAGTCTCTATCGCGTGTGTTTTCAAAAAATTTGCTGAGGCAAATGCCCGATGGTACGACGCAGGTGAGTGAGTGGCGTGCTTATGGTTGCGTGCAAATTGTCTTCGCAAGAAATGAAGTGGTTGGTGTACTCCGCGATAAGTGGAATTCAGAAATTGGGGTCAGAGCACAATTTCGTCTTGGCTTGAATTCGCGCCGGATGGATCGTTGTCTTGAATTGTGATCCGACCCCATTTTTCTCATTCTTCGCTACTACTAAATCAATAGCACTCTGCGCAGTATCTATGCTGGCTATGTGCCTTTTTGGCATAAAAAACGCCCCGAAGGGCGTTTCTGGAAAGCCAGAGCAAAGCTCAGAGCACTTTCGCAATGCTTGCGCACACGTAATCGATGTTTTTGCTGTTCAGCGCGGCCACGCACATGCGGCCTGTGTCTGTGCCGTAGACGCCGAATTCGTTGCGCAGGCGGATCATTTGGTCTTTGCTGAGGCCGCTGTAGCTGAACATGCCGATTTGCGTGGTGATGAAGCTCATGTCTTGCTTGACGCCGGCACTCTTTAGTTTTTCAACGAAGGCGCTGCGCATGGCTTTGATGCGGACGCGCATTTCTGCCAATTCCTCTTCCCACATTTTGCGCAGCTCGGGCGTGTTGAGCACCATGGCGCAGACTGTGCCGCCATGCGTCGGTGGGTTGGAATAATTGGTGCGGATCATGATCTTGAGCTGGGAGAGCACGCGGCTGCATTCCTCTTGGCTTGCGCATGCAACGCTCAATGCGCCGACGCGCTCGCCATACAAGCTGAAGCTTTTGGAGAAGCTGGTGGAGACAAAAAAGTTGAGATTCGCGGCCACGAATTTGCCGATCACTGCGCCGTCCTCTTGAATGCCGTAGCCAAAGCCTTGATAGGCCATATCTAAGAACGGCGTGAGATTGCGCGCTTTGACGGCGGCGATCACTTGATCCCAATCAGCTGCGGTGATGTCGTAGCCAGTCGGGTTGTGGCAGCAGGCATGCAACACGACGATGGTGCCAGGCTCGGCGGCGTTTAAAGCAGCAAGCATGCCGGCGAAATTCACGCCGCGCTTGGCTGCGTCGTAATACGGATAGCTTTCGACCACGAAGCCGGCCTGCTGGAACAACGCGCGGTGGTTTTCCCAGCTTGGGTCAGAAATCAACACTTTCGCATTGGGCGAGAGCTTCTTCAAAAAGTCTGCACCAATTTTGAGGCCGCCCGTGCCGCCGATGCCTTGCACCGTGGCCACGCGGCCGGATTTCACCATCTCAGAATCCGCGCCAAATACGAGGCCTTTCACCGCGCTGTCGTAAGCGGCGATGCCGTCAATCGGCAGATAGCCGCGAGCTTTGGGCGCAGCAGCCATTTGCTTTTCAGCCTCTTGCACGCATTTCAAGAGAGGCAGCTTGCCGTTGTCGTCGTAATACACGCCTACGCCGAGGTTGACTTTTGAAGGGTTGGTGTCGGCATTGAATTGCTCGTTTAAACCCAAAATCGGGTCGCGCGGGGCCATTTCGACGGCGGAAAATAGACTTACTGGGCTCATTTTGTTTTCCAAAAAAAGAAGAAAAAGTTACCGAGCGCGAAAGACGTAAAAGTTACGCGAAAGACGCGAAAAAGACAGGGAAAGAAGGGTCTTTTCGCGTTTGTCAGTAGCTCTTTTTGGCTGAGGCGTTCAAAATACTTGGTTACCCATTATTTTATCGCTGCACCGCAGCAATCGTCGGAAAAGTCATGCCAGAAGTTTTAGACCTTATGTTCTCCGCAAGTCAGCTTGCTAATGCGCTGAATGATTGATTCGATATTCTCAGCACGAATCTTGGATAAACACTAAAATACCGATTTCAATACCGATAAAGGTTCTGAAATGAATACTCTGACAATTGCGGAAATCAAGCGCGGTGGAATGGCAGCTCTAGACGTGGCCTTGCATCGAGGTGCTGCCACCATCATGAAGCGCAATCGCCCAGCTGCGATTGTGCTCACGCCAAGCGCCTATGAATCACTTTTGATGCGCGCTGCACAGCCGCCCTTGAGTAGCAGCGCACTCGATTGGTTGCTTGCGCCTGCGCAGCCCGCTCCAAACAGTCGTTCTGCGCTCTTGGGCGAGACGATGGATCAGCGCCTGAAGGGTTTGACAAGTGATTGGCCAACGCGATGATCGTGTTTTTAGACAGCAGCGCACTGATCTATTATTTTGAAGGTGCGCCTGCATACCGGCAGGCTGTGGTGGCTGCGCTTACTGCTATCAAAGCTGCCGATGCGGTGGCACAAGTGGCTGTATCGCGCTTAGGCGTGATGGAATGTCGCGTGAAGCCGCTGCGCGAAGGTGATGCAACCCTGCTTGCTCAATATGATGCATTCTTTGCGCAAGTGCAAATTGTGGAGCTTGCGGCTTCCATCGTCACAATAGCCACAGACATCCGCGCTACCACGGCTTTGAAAACTCCGGATGCTTTGCAAGCAGCAAGCGCTCTGAGCTTGCGAGCAGATTGCGTTTTTCTTACAGGCGATGCAGGTTTTGCGCGCGTGCCGGGCTTGAATGTGCGGCAGATTGCGGTGCAGTAAGCTGTCATTTTTCGCCTCGCTCAATTGTTATTGTCATCTGCAAAGAATTTGATATGTCAGAAGTCTTAGAAGTTATTCCTGAAGTGAAAGTGGGCGAATTTGTGAGCTATCCCGGCTCGCCGTTTGAGCTGTTTCAGCCTTATCCGCCAGCGGGGGATCAGCCGTCTGCGATTGCGCAGCTTGTGGAGGGCGTGAAAGATGGTGAGGTGTTTCAGACCTTGCTGGGCGTCACCGGCTCGGGCAAGACGTTCACCATGGCCAATGTGATTGCCCAGATGGGGCGGCCAGCGATTGTGTTTGCGCCGAATAAGACGTTGGCAGCGCAGCTGTATTCTGAATTTCGCGAATTCTTTCCGAAGAACGCTGTGGAATATTTCGTGAGCTATTACGACTATTACCAGCCTGAGGCTTATGTGCCGCAGCGCGATTTGTTCATTGAGAAAGATTCAGCGATCAATGAGCATATTGAGCAGATGCGCCTGTCGTGTACGAAATCTATTCTTGAGCGGCGCGATGTGATCATTGTGGCGACTGTCTCTGCGATTTACGGCATCGGCGAGCCTGAGAGTTATCACCAAATGATCATGACGCTTCGCGTGGGCGATAAGCTTGGGCAGCGTGATGTGATTGGGCAACTGATTCGCATGCAGTATTCGCGCAATGAGCAAGATTTTTCTCGCGGCAAATTTCGTGTGCGCGGCGATACGATTGATGTGTTTCCGGCCGAGCATTCGGAGCTGGCGATTCGGATTGAATTGTTTGATGATGAGATTGAGACGCTCTCGCTGTTTGATCCGCTCACTGGCCGTATTCGCCAAAAAATTCCGCGCTTTACCGTGTATCCGAGCAGCCACTACGTGACGCCGCGCGACAAGGTGTTGATGGCGGTGGAGACGATCAAGCTCGAACTCGCTGATCGCTTGAAAGAGCTGGTGGGCATGGGCAAATTGGTGGAAGCTCAGCGGCTGGAGCAGCGCACGCGATTTGATTTGGAAATGCTCTCCGAAGTGGGCCATTGCAAAGGCATTGAAAATTACACGCGGCATTTATCGGGCGCTCCCGTGGGCGCGCCGCCGAGTACGCTCACCGATTACATGCCCAAAGATGCGCTGATGTTTTTGGATGAGAGCCATCAGATGATTGGCCAACTCAACGCGATGTACAACGGCGATCGCTCGCGCAAGACCACGCTGGTGGAATACGGCTTTCGCTTGCCAAGCGCCTTAGATAACCGGCCACTCAAATTTGAAGAATTCGAGACGCGCATGCGCCAATGCATTTTCGTGAGCGCCACGCCTGCGGCTTATGAGAAGGAGCATGCGGGGCAGGTGGTGGAGCAAGTGGTGCGGCCCACCGGCTTGGTGGATCCAGAAGTCGAAGTGCGGCCAGCCACGAATCAAGTGGACGATGTGCTGCAAGAAATTCGCATTCGCGTGGATAAAAATGAGCGTGTGTTGATCACCACTTTGACGAAGCGTATGTCAGAGCAGCTCACCGATTATTTGGCGGATAACGGCGTGAAAGTGCGCTATCTGCACAGCGATATCGACACAGTGGAGCGCGTGGAGATTTTGCGTGATTTGCGGCTCGGCGCATTCGATGTGTTGGTGGGCATTAATTTGCTGCGCGAAGGCTTGGATATTCCTGAAGTGTCATTGGTGGCGATTCTCGATGCCGATAAAGAAGGCTTTTTGCGAGCTGAGCGCAGCTTGATTCAAACGATTGGCCGAGCCGCAAGAAACGTCAATGGCCGTGCGATTTTGTATGGCGACAAAATCACTGATTCGATGAAAAAAGCCATGGATGAGACCGAGCGCCGCCGCATCAAACAAACGCAACACAACCTAGACAACGGCATCACGCCGATGAGCATCGTCAAGAAGGTGAAAGACTTGATCGATGGCGTGTACAGCGACAAAGCCAGCAAAGAAATGGCCAAGCGCGATTTGGAGCGCGCGCATGTGGAAGACATGAGCGAGCGCGATGTGGGCAAGCGCATCAAGAGCCTAGAAAAGCAAATGCTAGAGCACGCGAAGAATCTTGAATTCGAGAAAGCTGCGAGAGTGCGCGATCAACTCGCCTTATTGCGAGAGCAAATGTTTGGCGCTACCGGGACGGACAACATCGTGCCGTTCAAGGTCTAAAAACAGGCGCAAATGGGCGTCTTTCTCAGTACGCCAGTCAGCTCCAATTTGACGCATCTAGCCAATTGCTGATCGATGCGATCACGTTTTGGGTTTGATCCCTGTGCGGAGAATGTCCGCATTGCTCTAGTTTTGATAGCACTCTGCGCATATTTCTTGCCGGCGATTGGCCTGTTTGACTTAAATAATCTTGTTTGATGACCGTTAGTGCATCGATCTGCGCCATCGTGCCGTAAGGGTCTTCATGGCCTTGGATGGCGAGGATGGGGCAAGTGATTTTTTGGCATTCGGCTTCGATGTTGAAGCTTCGGAATGCATCGCTGAGCCAGATGTCGCTCCATTGCCAGAAGGCGCAGTTAACGTCTGCGTGGAATTTAGAAAGGCGTTTGCGCAGGTCGCTCTGCTCAAAAGATTTTCGGGCTGCTTGAATCGCGTCGATGCTGATGTCTTCCACAAAGAGATGTGGCGCCATGACGATGCAGGCTTCTACTTCAAACTTGGCTGCATGCAAAAGAGCAATCGTGCCGCCATCGGAATGGCCTAGCAGGATGGGCTTTTTGATGCCTTCTATGCGCAGCAGCTCTGGGAGCACTTCCCAAGCCTCGCGGTGCATGTAGTCTGGCCGCAAGCGACCTGCGCCGCGCACATCGGGCACGGCATCTGACTGACCGTAGCCGCGCCTTGAATAGACGAGGCCGGCGCGGCCAGTCGCTTTGCAAAGCAGCTGCGGAAAATCTCGCCACATGGCCACTGAGCCAAGGCCTTCGTGCAAAAAGACGATGGGCGCAGCGGGCGGCAAGGGCGACAAGGGCGACAAGCGCGACTGCGCGCTGGGTATCGTGCCAACTGTTGCGCCGTCCTTCCTGCTGTCTTTGGCAGGCTCAGGGCCAGGCACCCAAGGCGGCGCGGGGATGCGCAGCACCTCCAGATTTATGCCGAAAACGGACACTTTGTCACTTTTGGTCGCAGCAAATGCATTCATGGCCTGATTTTGAGGGGTGTTAGGGCAATAGAGCAGACAGCTTTTAAAGAGCTAACGGGTAAAATCGTGAGTTGTTTTTGAGTTGAAAGTCCTTGTTTTGAAGCGTTCGCAATTTTTGATGGCTTTGGCCCCTGTTTTATTGGGTACTGGCTTGGCACGCCGCGCGTTGGCGCAAGCCGCGCCCTCGCCGGCTCTTGCCACTGCAGCCGTGGCAAGAGCAAAGCCGCCTATCTTTGTGCTTAATTCGTTAGATGCCAACATCAGCGTGATTGATCCCACGACTTGGACCGAGACGCAGCGCATCCCCACTGGCAAAGAGCCGCATCATTTGTATCTTACGCCCGATGAAAAATCGCTGATTGTGGCTAACGCGGGCGGAGATTCGCTCACGTTTCTTGATCCGCGTACGGCCACTGTCCAGCGCACGATCAAGGGCATTTTGGATCCGTATCATCTGCGTTTCTCGCCAGATATGAAATGGTTTGTCACGGCGGCCAATCGCTTGAACCATGTGGACGTGTATCAGTGGTTGCCGCTGCAGCTCGAGCCATTGAAGCTTGTCAAGCGTATCGCGACGGGCAAAACACCCAGCCATATGTGGATCGATAGCAAATCGACGACCGCCTACATTTCCATGCAAGACAGCGATGAATTCGTCGCGCTTGATTTGGCCACGCAAACGATTCGTTGGCGCTTGCCTACCGGAGATATGCCAGCTGACGTTTACCTCTCGCCGGATGATAAATTTGCCTACATTGGCTTGACTGCTGGAGATGGCGTGCAAGTTTTTGATGTGTCGAAGGGCGGCGCAGAGGCGGCGAAACTTGTCAAACAAATTCCGACCGGCAAGGGCGCGCATGCTTTCCGAGCAGCAGGCGATAAGCGGCATCTTTTTGTAAGCAATCGCGTCGCCAACACAGTGAGCAAAATTGATTTGCAAACGCAATCTGTGGTGAGCCAATTTGTGGTGTCCGGAGGCCCGGATTGCATGGATATCTCAGCGGATGGAAAATGGCTTTATGTGACCTCGCGATGGGCGAAGAAACTCACGGTTGTCGATTTGCAAACGGGCAAAATCGCTCGCCAGATCAACGTGGGCCGCTCACCGCATGGGGTATGGACGCTGGATCATGCACCTCGTGAATAAAACGCTCATTACTACTGTTTTTATAGCACTCTGCGCAGGCTCGTTGCCGGCAACTGCTCAATTAGGTGGTATTTTTGGTAAAAAGAAAGAGGTTGTAACGCCTTCAGCGCCGGCGGTGCCGCCGCCAGCAGTTTGTGACAAACCGGTCTATCTCACGCTAGATACTGGTCACATGGAAGTGGCGCAATTCATGGCCGATGTGCTCAATAAGCACAACGTGAAAGTGACGTTTTTCGCAGCGAATGAAAAGACGAAAGATGAGAGCACAAGCCTCGCGAAAAACTGGGGCGAAAAATTCTGGGCAGCGCGCGGCAAAGAAGGCCATGAGTTTGCCTCGCACACGTGGGACCATCCGATCTTGCAGGGCGATGCTCCGGGCATAGAAACTAAATTTATCGTCAAGCCCACAGCAGGTGCATTCGCCGGCCGCAGCTTCACGTGGGAGCCCAAGAAATACTGCGAGCAGCTTGATTTAGCGAAAGAGCGCTTGGAATATTACACAGGCAAAAAAGCGCTGCCGATTTTTCGCGCCCCGGGTGGCAGGACGTCTCCCAAGCTCTTGGCCGAGGCAGAAAAATGCGGCTACAAACACGTGGGCTGGGCGCCAGCGGGCTTCTTAGGTGACGAGCTGCCCAGCGAGCGTGCATCCAACGATGCGCTCTTGAAAAAAGCGTTGAAAGACATCAAGAGCGGCGACATTCTCATGGCGCATCTGGGCATTTGGAGTAGAAAAGATCCATGGGCTCCGGCCGTTTTAGAGCCTCTGATTGTCGGCCTGAAAGCACAAGGCTTTTGCTTTAACACGATGCGTCAGCATCCTGCTTATAAAGACTGGATTGCAGCGAATGGTGGTTAGTTTTTAAGCGTTTTGGTCATGTAGCCGGCATGTTTGCTGCGTGAGGCGCTATTGATTTTGTAGTGATCGGTTGGTTTCGGTTTGCATAGAGCGGCTACGAGGGTTGGGGCTATTGCGTCTGCCTCATGTACCCTGCGCGGGATTTGCGGCACCTGCCGCAAGAAAGAGAACCAAAACGCTTCGCGTTTATTTAACCTGTGCTGCGAAAATCGGCAGCCGCAGCAACCCCAACCCTCGCGGCCTGTTTGCAACTCCGAGCATCTTCGCTCGCGATTGGTAGCTATTGCCAACA
>JAYUSD010000052.1:0-2044 GCA_043755865.1 Variovorax sp.
GCTGGGCATCAATCTTGGGCGCATGCCCAAATTTGTTCATAATTTTTTGGCTGAGACGCAAGGTGATGTGCGCCAAGCATTCGTCAATTATGTGAGCGCTGTAAAAAGCGGTACGTTTCCAGATAACGCGAAACACGCTTGGTAAGTCAGCGTTTTTACTCAAATACAAAAAAATGCAAATCGCAATTTGGCTCATCACACTCATTTCGCTCTGCGCATGGAGCGCGTTTGCGTGGATCGCCTACACAGATTTCAACAAACTGCTTGATCCCAACACGTTCAACATCTTGTCATTCATGCAAGGTTTTTTTAATGTGGCTGGCAGCTTGCTGCAAGTGTTTGTCATCGTCATTTGGGTAGGCGGCGTTGTAGCATTGTTGTTAATCGCGTCAGCGATGTCAGCGGCTGCAAAGTGGTGGAAAGAAAGACGCTTGAAAAACAACTCGGCACAGTGATGCCACGCAATCCC
This sequence comes from Variovorax sp., assembly GCA_043755865.1. Lineage (GTDB taxonomy): Bacteria > Pseudomonadota > Gammaproteobacteria > Burkholderiales > Burkholderiaceae_C > JANMDU01. The sequence continues at coordinate 470 of JAYUSD010000052.1, forward strand.
TAAAGAAGAGATATGAAAATTTGCAAAACGATTGATGAATTGCGCAACGCGCTCGGCGCTAAAAAATCCGCCTTCGTGCCCACCATGGGTAATCTACACAGCGGGCATATTGCGCTCATGAATTTGGCAACTGCGCAAAAACGATCTGGTAAAGCAGACACGACAGTCGCCAGCATTTTCGTCAACCGCCTGCAATTCCTTCCTCATGAAGACTTTGACAGCTATCCGCGCACGTTTGAGTGCGATTGCGCGCAGCTGCAAGCCGCAGGCTGCGATGTGGTGTTTGCGCCTTTGGAAAAAGACATGTACCCCGAGGCACAAGGCTACAAAGTGCATCCGCCGGAGGGCTTGGCAGACATCCTAGAAGGCCACTTCCGCCCTGGCTTCTTCGTCGGCGTGAGCACGGTGGTGATGAAGCTCTTCCAAATCATGCAGCCCAGCATCGCGATTGCGATCTTCGGCAAAAAAGATTATCAGCAGCTTATGGTGATCCGCAACATGGTGCGGCAGATGGCGATGCCGATTGAGATCATCGGGCATGAGACGGAGCGCGCTGCAAGCGGCCTCGCTCTCAGCTCGCGCAATGGGTATTTGAGCGAGGCTGAAAAGCAAGAAGCCGTGCAACTGTCTCTCGCTCTGAAATCTCTGATTGCAGCGCATGCAGCGAACTTTTCCGATCTTGCCGCGCTAGAAGCCAAAGCCATTGCAGCGCTCACAGCACGCGGCTGGCAGCCAGACTATTTAACCCTGCGCCGCCGCTCTGATCTGCAAACGCCTACTGCGCAAGATGCATCCGGCAGCTTGGTCGCGCTAGGCGCAGCGCGTTTGGGCAAGACGCGACTGATAGATAACATTGAGTGCTAATCCTCAAACGTTTTAAGCATATAGCCGGCGTATTTACTGCGCAGAGTGCTACTAAATCAGGAGTGTTAGCTGCAACTGAGCCCTAGCGAAAACTGGGGTCAGAAAACTGGGGTCAGATCACAATTAATTCCGTGCTCAGTTCGAATCTGCCAAAAACCTGTCGGGTTATTTGTGCTCTGACCGCAATTTTCGCGGCGCATGTCAACCATCTTTTTTTTCAAGATAACCGTTCGCCCTGAGCCTGTCGAAGGGTTGGCGCGCAACCGTTCCGCTCCATCATCGCACCTGCGGCCTACCATCGGGATTTGCCTCAGACAATTTTTTGAAAACACACGCGATAAAGATCGTCTCTATCCAACCCTCGCCCCGCGCGCCTTCCAAAAAATTTCTGATCCAAACACCCAATGGTCTCCGCTGGATCGACTCATGACTTAGGGATAATTAATGCAATGTAAGCACTCGTATCTTTGGGACTAGCTGTAGACTTTGCGCGTAGATACCACCCACCGACCGCAACTGACTAGGAGTGCTTTATGAAAATTCCAATCTACTCGCAACCTTCGCTCAAATTGTGTGAGGCCATCCAACTTTTGCGAAAAACGGATGACCCAGACGCAGTGACCACGGATGCGATGAACTTGGTGGCGGCACGCGCCTTCGAGCAGCACGATGCAGTACATGTCATATTTGGTCTTGGAACTTCAATACAAG
>JAYUSD010000053.1:0-11335 GCA_043755865.1 Variovorax sp.
CTTGTGGTTGGCCATCGCATTGCATTTGCAGGTGCAAGATGATCTCAAGATAGAGCAATGGCAAGCGCTTTCTCAAGCTGCGCATGTACCGCTGGTGGCCACCGGTGGTGTGCTGATGCATGTGCGTTCGCGCAAACCGCTGCTTGATGTGATCACCGCTGTGGCTTGCGCTAAACCCGTCTCTGATTGTGGCTATGCGCTGCAAGCCAATGCCGAGGCGCATTTGCGGCCGCGCCAGCGGTTGGCGCAGATTTATGCACCGGCTTGGCTTGCCGCTACCGTGGAAATCGCGGCGCGCTGCACCTTCAGTTTGAACGAGATTCGCTATCAATACCCGATGGAAGTGGTGGGGCACGGCGAGAGCCCGGCGCAATGCTTGGAGCGGCTCACGTATGAAGGCGCGCAAGGGCGCTATCCGCAGGGCTTGCCTGATTCGGTGCAAGCGCAAATTTTGCATGAACTGTCTGTGATTGCACAGCTTAAATACGAAATGTATTTTTTGACGGTGCACGATCTCGTGCGCTTTGCGCGCAGCCAAGGCATTTTGTGTCAGGGGCGCGGCTCGGCAGCGAATTCGGCGGTGTGTTATTGCTTAGGTGTCACGGAGGTTGATCCGGCTCGCATGAGCGTTTTGTTTGAGCGATTCGTGAGCGCTTCGCGCGGCGAGCCGCCGGATATTGATGTGGATTTTGAGCATCAAAGGCGTGAGGAGGTGATTCAATATATTTACAAAAAATATGGGCGCGACAGAGCGGCGATTGCGGCAACTGTGGTGAGCTATCGGCCTAAAAGTGCGCTGCGTGATGTGGGCAAGGCGTTGAACATTCCAGCGGCGCTGATCGAAGCGTTTGCGGGCGAGCATTTTTGGTTTGACGGGAGACTAGTGCAATCCGAGCGCGTGAAATATTTGCTGGATCAGCAAGGGATGGTGATGGATTGGCGCATTGAGCAATGGCTCGAATTGGCGGGACGATTGATTGGTTTTCCAAGGCATCTGAGCCAGCATGTGGGCGGTTTTGTGCTCACGCAAGGGCCATTGACGAGCATCGTGCCAGTAGAAAATGCGGCCATGCCCGAGCGCAGCATCATCCAATGGGATAAAGACGATTTGGATGCGATGGGCTTGATGAAGGTGGATGTGTTGGCACTCGGCATGCTGAGCGCGATTCGGCGTTGCCTAGATTTGATCGGCGCGCAAAAGGGGCAGACCTTTCAGATGCAAGACATTCCCGCCGAATGCCCGGCCACATACGAGATGATTTGCGCGGCTGACACGATTGGCGTATTTCAAATCGAGAGCCGCGCGCAGCAAAGCATGCTACCGCGCCTGCGGCCGCAGTGCTTTTACGATCTCGTGGTGGAGGTGGCCATCGTGCGACCGGGGCCGATTCAGGGCGGCATGGTGCATCCGTATTTGAAGCGCAGGCAAGGGCTGGAGCCGGTGACGTTTCCCAGCAAAGCACTGGAAGAAGCACTGGGGCGCACGCTGGGTGTGCCGATTTTTCAGGAGCAGGTGATGCAAATTGCGATGCTCGCTGCGGGTTTTAGCGCTGATGAGGCGGATCAATTGCGGCGCAGCATGGCGGCTTGGAAAAGGAAAGGCGGTGTGGGCAAATTTTATGAGCGCATCGTAAGCGGCATGACGGAGCGCGGATATACGCTCGAATTTGCGCAAGGCATCTTCAAGCAGATCGAAGGCTTTGGAGAATACGGTTTTCCAGAGAGCCATGCAGCCAGCTTTGCGCTTTTGGTTTATGTGAGTTGTTGGCTCAAATGCCATTACCCAGCGGCATTTTTAGCGGCGCTGCTTAATGCGCAGCCGTTGGGCTTTTATTCGCCGGCGCAGCTGGTGCAGGATGCGCAGCGGCATGATGTGAAAGTGTTGCCGGTGGATGTGATGCACAGCGATTGGGAGGCGCAGTTGCTTGAAAACTCTGTTGTCAGATTGGGCTTGCGTATGGTGCTGGGTTTAAGCCAAGCGGGAGCACAGCGTCTCATTGAAGCGCGGCAGATCGCTTGGTTTGAAAGCACGGAAGATTTGGGGCTCCGAGCCGCGCTGGATGCCGGCGATATGAAAGCGCTGGCTGCAGCAGATGCGCTGCGCAGTCTCTCCGGACACAGACGTCAGCAAGTGTGGGAAGCCAGTGCATTGAAACTGCAACCCGCGGTGGTGCGCGGCACGCGATCATTGCTCCGCGATGCGCCGATTCACGAAGAATTTTTAGAGCTTGCTGCTGCTGGCGAGGGCGAAGAGGTTAGTTGGGATTACAACACCGTGGGTCTCTCGCTGCGCAGCCATCCGCTCGCTTTACTGCGGCCACAGCTAGATGCGAAGCTGCTCACACATGCGCAGATGCAGCAGTTAGGCCACGGCCGCCTCGTGCGCACTTGTGGGCTAGTCACCATGCGCCAACAACCACAAACCGCCAAGGGCACGATGTTTGTGACGCTCGAAGACGAGACAGGCAGCACCAATGTGATCGTGTGGAAACGCTTGCGCGAGACCAGCGAAGAGCAACGCCAAGCCCTGCTGCATGCACGTTTGCTCATTGTGCATGGCCGCTGGGAGCATGACAGTACGAATGGGCAGGTGCGCCATTTGATTGCCGGCTATTTGCGCGATGTGACGCCGCTCTTGGGCACGTTGATGACGACGAGCCGTGATTTTCATTGATGCTTTGTACGGCGCTTCTCGGGGCATCGGCTCAATCCACGATAATGAAGCCATGAGCGGAAACACATTTGGGCATTTGTTCGCAGTAACGAACTTTGGTGAATCGCATGGCCCGGCGATTGGATGCGTGATTGATGGCTGCCCGCCGGGCATGAGCCTATCTGAGGCGGATATTCAGCCCGATCTGGATCGCCGCCGCCCGGGCACGAGCAAATTCGTCACGCAGCGCGATGAAGCCGATGCGGTGCAAATTCTCTCGGGGGTGTACGAAGGCAAGACGACGGGCACGCCGATTTGCTTGATGATTCAAAACACCGATCAACGCAGCAAAGATTACTCTGATGTGGCCGCGAAATTTCGGCCAGGTCATGCAGACTACGCGTATATCCAAAAATACGGCCTGCGCGATCCGCGCGGTGGCGGGCGGTCTTCAGCGCGGCTCACAGCGCCGATGGTGGCAGCGGGCGCTGTGGCGAAAAAATGGCTGAAGGAGAAATACGGTACGGCGTTTCATGGCTGTATCATGCAAATTGGCGAGCTTTCGGTGGGATTTGAGAGCTGGGCGCATGTCAACGCCAATCCGTTTTTTGCGCCGCTTGCTGATGTGAGCGCACTGGAAGATTACATGAACACGCTGCGCAAAAGTGGCGATTCTTGCGGGGCGCGTTTGCGCGTCGTGGCTACGAAGATGCCGGTGGGTTTGGGGCAGCCGCTCTTTGACAAGCTCGATGCCGATATCGCCTACGCCATGATGGGCGTGAACGCTGTGAAGGGCGTGGAGATTGGCGCAGGCTTTGCCAGCGTTTCGCACAACGGCTCAATGCATGGCGATTCTTTGTCGCCCGAAGGCTTCAAAACCAACAACGCTGGCGGCACGCTGGGTGGCATCAGCACTGGGCAGGACTTGGAAGTGAGCGTGGCGATCAAGCCCACCAGCTCGATCCTCGTGCCACGCGAGACGATCACGGCGCAAGGCGAGGCCACAGAAGTCATCACCAAAGGACGACACGACCCCTGCGTGGGCATTCGCGCCACACCGATTTTGGAAGCCATGCTCGCGCTTGTCGTGATGGAGCATGCGCTGGCTCACAGGGCGCAATGTGGCGATGTGGTGAGCAGCACACCGGTGATTGCCGGCGCAGCAGCCACAAGCGCGGATCAGGCGACAGTCACACAAGCAGCTAGGGCTGCTTGACCCCATGCCCACGCCGCAACAAGATGCTGCGGCAACAACGCGAGAGTTGATTCCCTTTGCGGCTTTGTCTGCCGCGTATTTCTCGCACATTGGGGTGGTCAATACATTTTTGAGCTTGTGGCTCAAGGAGATTGGCTATGGCGTGGCCTTGATTGGCATGATTGCCTCGCTGCAATCGTTTTCTCGGCTGGTGGCGCCCTATGCATGGGCTTGGCTTGGAGATCGCACGGGACAGCGCGCCAAGCTGTTGCGCATTGCCACGGTGCTGGCACTGATCGGCTCTTTGGGCTTCTTTTGGCAAGGCGGTGGCTTTTGGTGGCTCATGGCTTGCCTCCTTTTCATGTACCTCAACTCCAGCGCGCTCATGCCGATGAGCGAATCGGCGCTGGCGCAGATCGTCACGCGTGGCGGTGTGTTTGATGTGCGCCGGCATGGGCGGGTGCGGCTATGGGGCTCGCTGGCTTTTATGGTGACGGTGTTGGCAGCGGGGGTGTTTTTTGAAAACTTTGGCCTGAAATATTTTCCTCTGGCCGTGACGCTGGGATTGGCGCTCTTGATGTGGAGTGCGTTCACGATTCCCGATATCCGCGAAGATGCCACGCATGAGAAATCCACGCAGCCGATTTGGCACACACTGCGCCAGCCCAATGTGGCTTGGTTTTTTGGCACGATTGCGCTGAATGTGCTCTCGCACATGGGGCTGTATGTTTTCTTCTCGCTGTATTGCGATGAGCTGGGCTACAGCAAAACGATGATTGGCATTTTGTGGGCAAGCTCGGTGATCACCGAAATTGCTTGGTTTTACACGCAAGGCCGCTGGCTGCCGCGCTTCTCTCTCACCGCCTGGCTCATCATCTCGGCTGCCGCGGGCGCTGTGCGCTTTGGCTTGACTGCTGGCGCTGGCGATATTTTGTGGGTGTTGTTTGCCGCGCAAACCTTGCATGCGATCAGCTTCGCAGCCAATCACACGGTGTGCACCGCGTTGATCTCGCACCATTTTCCCGGCAGCATGCGCGGCCGAGGCCAAGCGCTGTACACCGTATTGGGCTATGGCATCCCGGGCGTGCTGGGCAGCTGGGCGGGCGGGCTGATCAGCGAAGCTTATGGGCTGCGCAGTGTGTTTTGGATTGCCAGCGGTGTGGCCGTGCTGTCGATGCTTTGCGCGTTCAAAGTTTGGCGGCTACAGCATCCGGTTTTGAAGCCGGTTTGAAATCACTGATCAACGCGATAGCTACCAAGGCGAGCGCTGCGCCAGCCAGCATGCCACTGCTCAGGGGCTCATTCAAAAACAAATGCCCCCAAAGCACGCCAAAAATAGGGATCATAAAAGCGGGTGTCATCGCGGCCGTGCTGGAGATGTGCCGCATCACGCGCAGATGCAGCCAGAAGGCGATGCCTGAGGTAACAATACCCATCACGGCTGTGGCCAGCAATGCGCCAACGCTCCATTGGGCTTGTGGTGCGCCGTAGAGCGCAAGTGGCGTGAGCAAAGCCATCGACCAAAGATGCGTCATCGCGGCCACTGGCAGCGGCTCGATATGGCTTAAGGCGCGCTTGGTGAGCGGCACAGCCAGCCCGTAGCACATGGAGGCGAGCAGAGCCGCGCCACAGGCCAAGAGCACCATCGGCGTGAGCTGTATGGGGCCCAGTTGCACAATGAGTGATATCGCCACCAGACCGACCACGCAGCCTGCGATTTTTCTCATTGTGAGCAGATCGACTTTCAGCCAAGCGGCAAAGAGGCAGCCAAAGATCACATAGGTGGTGTTGATCAGGGCGCTGTAACTTGCAGGCAAATGCAAGGCTGCCCAGGCAAACAGCAAAAAGGGAATGGCAACGGCAGAAAGCGCAATCCAAAGCATCTCACGCGCGTGCTGCCAAGGCCAGCGGTGTTTGAGCACGCGCATGATCAGCGCCAGCGTGAGCGTGGCCAAGCCAATGCGCAAACCCGCCAACAGCCACGGCCCCAGCAGCGGGCTGGCAATGCGGATGAATAAAAACGAAGCACCCCATAGCGCAGAAAGCGCCATAAGCTGCGCGAATGCGGCGAGACTCATAAAGGCGATTTTATAAGCAAAATCGGCAGATAGCCGGCATAGAATATGCGCGAGATGCTATTGTATTTATAGCAATTTGAATAAGCACTGACGTCATCTGCAGGCATCAAACGCTTGCTGGGCGCATGCGCAGAAAAGCAGCGAAGCGGGGTTTGCCGCTGGGCGTGGTGTCGCGATATGAGTAGGTGATGGTGCTGCCAATCGGCGGGGGATTCTTGCGTTGTTCGTCGGTGAACCCTGTGCCGATTTTTACCATTTGGCCATCTTCCGTTTTGATTTGCAACGCGCCAAGCATGCCGGCGAATTTGCCTTTGCCTGCGATATGGGCTGTCACGATGCCTTCTGAATCGGAGATGGGTTTGAGCTTGAGCAATACGGGGCTGCGGCCTGTGGTGACGAGTGCGTCGGCTTTATGCAGCATCAAGCCTTCGCCGCCTGCGGCTGTGATTTGCTTGAGCTTAAGTTGCAATGCTTTCTCATCCGGCAATTGAAATTGCTCAATCCATTGGAGTTGTGGCCAATTGGTTTGCTTGACGAGCGCTTGAAGCTGCGCACTGCGCTTTTCAAATGTGCCGTCGCCTGCTGGTAGCTCGAACACCATGAACTTAACTTGCCTCCATTCGTCATCGATGGCTTGGAGCTTGCGCACGATGCCTGAGAGTTCGTCAAACTTACCTTTCGCGAGCCAAAGCTCGCCATCGAGCGCTGTGGATGGGAGTTTCGTTGTGAACCAAGCAGGCGCTGAGATGCTCTGCCCGCTGCGAAAGCGCAAGCTTTTGCCATCCCACAAGGCCCGCACGCCATCGAGCTTTTCGCTGATGAGGTATTGGCTGATATCGATGCCGGGTTTGTAATCTTGCGCGAGTAGGACGCCTTTGCTTTTGGCAAATGAGGTGAATGGGGCGAGCAGGCTTGCGAGAATGAGGCTTCTTCGGGTGGTTTGCATGGTTGGCTAACGTAAAAACTAGGTAACGCGAAAAGCGCAAAAATGACGCGAAAAACGCGAAAAAATAAAATCGAGGTTTTGATTTGATAAATTTAAATGAGTTAACAATCCTCAAAATTACGGTATCACTTTTTGCGTTTTTCGCGTCTTTTTTGCGCTTTTAGCGTTAACTAGTTTTCTTACCGCGACTTGATATACGGCGAGCCAAGAGCTCGCGGTGCTACAGCTTTACCGATAAAGCCAGCGAGCAAAATCACCGTCATTAAATATGGCAGCGCTTGAATAAATTGCACGGGAATCTCGCCAATGCCCGCCAGCTTTGTGCCTTGCAAGCGGATCGCCAATGCATCTAAAAAGCCAAACAGCAAGCATGCCCAGAGTGCGCCAATCGGATGCCATTTGCCGAAGATCATTGCAGCAAGTGCCATGAAGCCTCGGCCTGCAGTCATGTGCGGGGCAAAGGCGGCGTTTTGTGCGAGTACGAGATAGCAACCAGCGAGCCCACACAAGGCGCCATTGCCCATGAGAGCGAGATAGCGCGTGCCGACCACGGAGACACCGGCCGCATCCACCATCGCTGGATTCTCGCCCACAGCGCGCAGGCGCAGGCCAAAGCGGGTGCGGAACAGAAGCCACCAGACGACAAATACAAGCGCAATCGCCACGTACACGAGCGCGTTTTGCCCAAGCAGGGGAATCGCAAACATCTCTTTGAAGCGTACGGCGTCTGGCACTTGTGGCGTTTGCCCGCCTTGCTTAAACCATGCAATACCCAGCACCACAGTTAATCCAGCCGCTATGATGTTAATAGCAAGGCCAGAGATCACTTGATTGCCTTGATACGTGACGCAGGCAAAGCCGTGCAGGGCAGACAAGGCGCAGGCCACCGCAATGGCGGCAAGCATGGCCAGCGGCCAAGATTTGGTGACAACGCCGACTGTGGCCGCCGCGAAAGCGGCGAACAGCATCTTGCCTTCCAAGCCAATATCAATCACGCCAGCGCGCTCGCAGAGCACGCCAGCGAGGGCGCAGAAAATCAGCGGTGTGGCCAAGCGCAGGCTCGACGCCAGCAGGTCGATGATGAAGGGCAAGCTGTCCATCATGCAGCCTCCTTCTTCGTCAACGCGAAATACGCGCGCCAGTACAATTCACCTATGAGTGGCGCAAACACATAAGCAAGAGCGCCAGAGAAAAGCACGATCAAACCTTGCATCATCACAATCATGTCTTTTGTAAAACCCGGCACTTCAAACGCCACCTCCGCACCGCCTTGCGAGATCATGCCAAAAAGCAGGGCAGAGAGCACGATGCCAAAGGGATGATTGCGCCCCATGAGCGCCACGGCGATGCCTGTGAAGCCAGCGCCGGCCACGAAGTCTGTGAGCAGCTTGTGATGCACGCCTGCCACTTCGTTGATAGCGATCATGCCGGCCAGAGCGCCAGAAATGCCCATCGACAACATGACTTGCTTTTGCGGTGATATGCCCGCGTATTCCGCCGCGCCGGGGCTAGAGCCACTGGCGCGAATTTGGTAGCCGATGCGCGTTTTCCAAAGAAGCAAATAGACAAAGACGCAGGCGAGGATGGCCAGCACGATGCTCATATTCAGCGGCGATGAAGGCCAATCGATGCCCATGGCTTTTAAAAATTCATGCACACGCGGCATCTTGGCCGAAGCTGCAAACTCTGCGCTCTCCGGCGCCATCTCGCCTGCAGGCTTGAGCACATTCACCAGCAAATACACCATGAGCGAGCTGGCGAGAAAGTTAAACATGATGGTCGTGATCACCACATGGCTGCCACGATAGGCTTGCAGATAGCCGGGGATCGCGCCCCAAATTCCTGCGAAGAGGGCGGCAAACACAATCATCAGCGGCAGCATGAGCCAAACGGGGAGCTTTGCGCCCAGCCATAGCGCCATCAAGCCAGCGCCCAAGCCACCCATCATCGCTTGGCCTTCACCGCCGATGTTGAACAAGCCCGCATGGAATGCTACAGCCACAGCCAAGCCTGCAAAGACAAAAGTGGTGGCGTAATACAGCGTGTAGCTGAGGCCCCGCTGGTTACCCAAAGCGCCTTTGATCAGCGCCGTCATCACTTGCGATGGGCTTTGGCCAACGAGTGCCACCACAAGTCCAGCGACCAGCAAGGCAATCGCCAAATTGATCAATGGAATCACGCCCACATCGAGCCAGCGCGGTAGTTCTTTTTGCGCGGCGCTCATGCGCTATTTCCCGAAAGGGATTCATGTGTGGAAACCATCAGCAGCCCCAAATTTTTCTCATCGCATTCATCGACTGGCAGCTCGCCCGTGATGTGGCCTTGGTTCATCACAATCACGCGATCTGATAAAGCCAAAATCTCTTCCAATTCAGTCGAGACCAGCAAAATCGCGCAGCCCGCATCACGCAGCGAACGCAACTGCTCGTGAATGAATTCAATCGCACCAATGTCCACGCCGCGCGTGGGCTGGCCAACGAGTAGCACTTTTGGCGACTGGTTAAATTCACGCGCCAAGATCAGCTTTTGCTGATTGCCGCCTGAGAATTTGGAAGAGCGCAAATTCGGATTGGGCGGGCGCACATCAAAGCGCTGCATCAGATCACTCGTGTCTTTTTGCATGGCGCTGGATCGCAGAAACAAGCCCTTGCAATATGCAGCCAAGCGTTCATAGCCCAGCACAGCAGATTCCCAAGCGCCAAATTGCAGCACCATGCCGCGTTCGTGGCGGTCTTCGGGTACGTGTGCCAACCCCATATCTCGCGCTGAAATCGGATCAAGCCACGTCGAAGTGCCAAAGTTTTTCCCAAGCACCGTCATGCTGCCAGAGGAGGGCCGCTTCATGCCTGAGAGGATTTCGAGCAACTCTGTTTGCCCATTGCCCGCCACACCGGCAACGCCCACGATCTCGCCCGAGCGCAACGCAAAATCAATGCCTTGCAACCGCTGCACGCCATGCGCATCGCGGTAAGCCACATCGCACACTTCGAGGCGCACGGGCGCATTCGTATCGTGCCCAGCGCGCGCAGGCGGGGCTTTGAGCTTGCGCCCCACCATCGCCTCGGCCAGCTGCGTTACTGTCGCGTCTTTTGTAGCGCACTCATGCACTACGCGACCAGCGCGCATCACGGTAACTTGATCACACAGGAATAGCACTTCCTTGAGCTTGTGCGTGATGATTAAAATCGTTTTTCCGCTCTCCCGCAAGCGGCGCAGCACTGCGAAAAGCTGCTCGGTTTCTTGCGCGGTGAGCACCGCTGTGGGCTCATCCAAAATCAAAATGCGAGCGCCACGATGCAGGGCTTTGAGAATTTCTAAGCGCTGCCGATCACCCACGGATAAGTCTTCCACCAGCGTATTAAGGTCGACTACAAGACCCGTGTCTTGCATTAGCGCTTTTAGTTTGGTGCGCGCATCGCTTTGAGCGGTCTGCAATAGCAGCGAGGTTTCTACGCCGAGCACAATATTGTCCAGTGCGCTCAAGTTATCCACCAGCATGAAATGCTGATGCACCATGCCGATGCCAAGCGCAATCGCTTCGTGAGAATTTTTGATCTTGACCGGCTTACCTTCAACTTCAATCTCGCCAGAATCTGCTGTGTAAAAGCCATACAGAATCGACATCAGCGTGGATTTGCCTGCGCCGTTTTCCCCGACAATGCCGTGGATCGTGCCTTGCATGACGCTGAGATCCACATCCGCGTTGGCCACGACTGCGCCGAAGCGTTTGCAAATGCGAGAAAGCCGCACAGCAATCGCTGTGCGGCTTTCGGGGGAAATGTATAAATCGCTCACGCAGGAATTTTATCTATTTCCCACCGCATTAACACCAAAATTAAGAGCACTTGCTGGCGGTCATGTAATCCACAACTTTGATCTTGCCAGAGATGATGTCAGCCTTCGCAGCGTCCACTTTTTTCTTCATGTCAGCAGAGACCAATTTCTCATTGTTTGCGTCTACGGCGTAATCCACGCCGCCTTCTTTCAAGCCTAATGCGCTGATACCGGGTGTGTGCTTTTTCATCACGTTGTACACAGCAGTATCGACGCGCTTGACCATGGAGGTCAGCATTGTGCCGGGCTGGATGTGGTTTTGATTACTGTCTACGCCAATGGCGAGCTTGCCACTGTCTTTAGCGGCTTGGTATACGCCCATGCCTGTGCCGCCGGCGGCTGCAAAGATCACGTCTGCGCCTTTAGCCATTTGCGCTTTGGCCAGCTCGCCACCGCGCGCAGGATCGTTCCAAGCTGCGCCAGTCGTGCCGGTCATGTTGGCAAAAGTTTCCACCTTGCCATTAGCGAATTTCGCGCCTTGCTCGTAGCCGCATTGGAATTTGCGAATTAAAGGAATATCCATGCCGCCCACGAAGCCAACTTTGCCGGTTTTTGAGGCCTGAGCGGCCATCATGCCAACCAGGAAGCTACCCTCATGCTCGTTGAACACCACAGATTGCACATTAGGC
>JAYUSD010000054.1:0-28587 GCA_043755865.1 Variovorax sp.
TGCGCTATGACGATGTGCGCCAAACCAGTGTGTTTACCGGCAATGTGGTGATCACCAAGGGCACGATGGTGATCCGCGCGGATCGCGTGGAAGTGCGCCAAGACAACGAAGGCTTTCAGTTTGGCACAGCCACTTCTACTGGCGGCAAACGCGCCTTCTTTCGGCAGAAACGCGACGGTAACGCGAATGGTGGCGATGAATGGATTGAAGGCGAAGGCGAGACCATTGTGTATGACGGCAAGGCCGATAACGTGAGTTTTAACCGCAATGCCACCCTGCGCCGCTTGCGAGGCGCAACACTCTCTGACGAAACCCAAGGCGCCTTGATCACGTATGACAACACCAGCGATGTATTTAATGTCTCAGGCGGCAATGCTGCCAGCGCTGGCAATCCCAGTGGCCGTGTAAGAGCAGTTCTCAGCCCCAGAATAGTCACCACGCCTACACCTGTATCGCCTGCAACCCCAAGCTCTGGCGGCGCGCCGCTGCGGCCCAGCACAAATCTGGGCGGGGAGAAAAAGTGAGCGGGGCAGCGCAGGCCGCACCGCAGCGCGCACTCAATCAGACGCCCGGCGTGCGCATGTTGGAAGCCCGTGGTTTGCAGAAAAGTTATGGCGCCAGGCAGGTGGTCAAAGATGTGTCGCTCGCTGTTAAAGAAGGCGAGGTCGTAGGCCTGCTCGGGCCCAACGGCGCAGGCAAAACGACATCTTTTTACATGATCGTGGGCCTCGTACGCGCGGATGCTGGCGAGATCACGATCAATGGCCAAGCTGCGCAAAACATGCCGATCCACCGGCGCTCGCGCATGGGGCTTTCCTATTTGCCGCAAGAGGCATCGATTTTCCGCAAACTCAACGTCACGGAAAACGTGCAGGCTGTGCTGGAGTTGCAGCGCGACGCGCATGGCAAGCCATTGTCCAAGGCCGCACTCAATGAACAACTAGAGCAACTGCTCAAAGACTTGCGCGTGGATCATCTGCGCGATTCACCTGCGCTGGCGCTCTCCGGCGGCGAAAGGCGTCGCGTAGAAATTGCCCGGGCACTCGCCACAAATCCGCAATTCATCTTGCTCGATGAGCCCTTCGCCGGCATTGACCCGATTGCTGTGATCGAGATTCAGCGCATTATTGGTTTCCTCAAAAGCCGAGGCATCGGCGTGTTGATCACTGATCACAATGTGCGCGAGACACTGGGTATTTGTGATCACGCCTACATCATCAGCGAAGGCCGCGTGCTCGCGCGCGGTACGCCTGCTGAGATTGTGGACAACCCAGACGTTCGCCGCGTTTATTTGGGCGAGCATTTCCGCATGTAGCTCGCTGCGCGGCGCCATGACTTCATGGCTGCGCTTTGCTGCACACGGCACAACTTATGAAACCGGGCTTAAGTCTTCGCGTCTCCCAGCATTTGGCGCTCACGCCGCAGTTGCAGCAATCGATTCGGCTGCTTCAGTTGTCCACGCTCGAACTCTCACAAGAGATTGAGCAGATGATTCAAGACAATCCGTTTTTGGAGCAAGAGGAGCAAGAGTTGGCCTACGAGGAGCAAATTGCCACCGAGCGCAACCAACGCGATGACGAAAAACTGCGCCAAGAAGATTTAGAAGATTCTCACGATACTATAAATTTGATAGCATCTCGCGCAGATTCTATGCCGGCTACCAGCTCAAATGAGTATGAAAACAGTGCAGAAAACGAGAATCACGCATCCAACAGTGATGAAACCGCCCCCACCACCGAGCCCACGGATTGGGAAGGCGATAACGCGAATGCCAGCGCCGATGACAGCAGCCATGATGTGGAGATGGGCATGGATGCTGGCACGAAGAGCGCGAGCGCCGCACAAGGCGAGGGCGATTACGACCCGACGGAAAACAACGCGTCAAGTATCACACTGCAAGAGCATCTGCACCGGCAAGCCCTGTCGCTTCGTTTGTCGGATGAAGACCGTGCGGCGCTGTATATGCTGATCGAATCGCTCAATGACGATGGCTATTTAGAAGATGATTTTGAGAGCTTGGCGCAAAGCTTAGGTGCGGCGACGCTCGAAGATGTGGAAGAGCTGATTGCGCGTTTTTCTATCGCGCTTAAATGGCTGCAAAATTTGGAGCCCATCGGCGTGGGTGCGCGCGATTTGGCCGAATGTATTACGCTTCAACTGCGCGCAAAATCCGAGTTTGCGCACAACGAGATTTTGCAAACTGCCGCAAAGATTTTGAAGCATCCTCTGGAACTCTTGGCTCGGCGTGACGTCAAGCGACTCGTTCAGCTAACGCAAGCCGGCGCAGAATCTATCAAGCTTGCTATCGCAGTGATAGCAAAACTCGAGCCCAAGCCGGCGCGGCAATTCGCACAAGTCGAGCGCAATATCGTGATCCCGGATGTGATCGTGCGCAGCGAAAAGCGCCGTGGCCAAACCATCTTTGTGGCGCAGCTCAATACCGCCGTCATGCCCAAGCTGCATGTGAATGATTTGTATGCCAACGCCCTGGGTGGTTTTAAAGGCAGCAAAAAAACCGAGGCCGTGCAAGGCTTGCAAGGCCGCCTGCAAGAAGCGCGCTGGTTCATCAAAAATGTGCAGCAGCGCTTCGACACCATCCTGCGCGTAAGCCAAGCCATCATCGAGCGGCAAAGCAGCTTTTTCAAGCATGGCGCAGTGGCCATGCGCCCCCTCGTGTTGCGCGAAATCGCTGATGAAATCGGCATGCACGAATCCACCATCAGCCGCGTGACGACTGCCAAATACATGAGCACGCCCTACGGCACCTTCGAGCTCAAATATTTCTTCGGCTCAGCGCTAACGACGGAGACAGGCGGAATCGCCTCTAGCACAGCCGTGCGCGAGCTCATCAAGCAATTCATCGATGCGGAAGCCAAAGCCAAACCACTCTCCGATAACGCGATTGCCGACATGCTGAAAGAACAAGGCATAGAATGCGCCCGCCGCACTGTGGCCAAATACAGAGAAGCCTTGAGAATTCCCGTCACCAGTCTGCGCAAAACCCTTTGAGCGCCAAGAGGAATTAAATGGGGTCGGATCACAATTCATGGGCAATGATGCATCCGGCGCGAACCTAAGCTCAGACGAAATTGTGCTCCGACCCCATTTAATTCCGCTCCCCCGCAGAAGCCAAACAAAATGAACAACCTCCATCTTTTCCTCCCCTGCGCAGGCGGCGTTGAAACTTATCTCGCCGACGAAGCCGCCAAAATCATCGGCGATAGTGAGGCGATTCAACAGCAAATGGGCGGCGTAGCCGTCAAAGCCAGTTGGCGCCAAGCCCTCCAACTCAACCTCCACAGCCGCTTAGCCAGCCGCGTCCTCGTAGGCGTGATGCAAAGACCGTATAAAAGCGAAGATGACATTTACGAAGCCGCCTGCGATGTCGCCTGGGAAATTTGGTTCACCCAAAAGCAAACCTTCAAAATCGACATCACCGCCACACGCAGCCCCCTCAAGAGCCTTAATTTCGCCGCATTAAGGGTCAAAGACGCCATCTGCGACCGCTTCCGCCACAAAACCGGCGATCGCCCGAGCGTCGATACGCAGCGGCCTGATGCACGCGTTTATGTACACCTCAGTGCTGAGCATGTCAGCCTGTATGTCGATACCAGCGGCGAGCCGCTGTTTAAACGCGGCTGGCGGCAAGACAAAGGCGATGCGCCGCTCAAAGAAACCTTGGCCGCCGCCATGCTCGCTGCCAGCGGCTGGTGGGATATCAAAGGCGCAGGGTCGGCTGGCGCTGCAATGGGTAGCGAAGTATCAGGCGATTCAAGGGTCGGCCATACCGCGCCATCCTCTTTCCCCGCGCTGTACGACCCCTGCTGCGGCAGCGGCACGATCCTGATCGAAGCCGCACAAATCGCCCTCGGCATTCCATCTGGCAGCCAACGCCGCTTCGGCTTCGAGCGCCTCCTGCCGTATCAAGCGCATGTGTGGGATGCTATGAAATCAGAAGCACTCCGCGCAGTAGATACGCCGGCTAGTGGCACAAAAGATATAAAAAACAGCCAAAAACTAGACATCTACGGCTCAGACGTCTCCTTCCGAATGGTCGATTTCGCCCAGCGCAACGCCGATCTCGCAGGCGTAGGGCATGTCATCCAACTGCGCGGCGGCGACGCCCTAGAGCGCAAACCGCCCTGCGATGTGCCGCCGCAGGGCGCATTCATCGTCACCAATCCGCCGTATGGCGAGCGAATCGAAGTGGCGGGCGTGGCGGGCGCGTCACATCAAGGGCGGGGTGCTGGTATCGGTACCGGTCAAGATTCACGCGCCGCGCCGCGCGTGCATACTGTTCGTTCAAATAGTAGTCTACGCCCGATACCAAGTAATCTGCCGCGCGATCAACAACGCGACCAACACGGCAATCAACACCGCGATCTGCCACTTGATCAACGCCGGCAAGATTCGCGTGAAAGTTCCTCTGAGAATCCGTACGAGAGCCCGGTCGACCGCGCGCGCGGCGGCCCTCGCGACACGCCCCGCGACGAATTTGATCGCCCAATCTATCCCGATGAGCAGGCTGTGCATGCAGGCGGCAACGTGCGAGCTGACCGCGCCCCGCGTGAAACTGCTGAATTCAACCCCACCGAAGGCGATTTCTTCCTCCAACTCTCCACCCATTGGAAAACCCATTTCGACGGCTGGCAAGCCCACCTCCTCGTCCCTGACATGAAGCTCCCCGGCAAAATGCGCCTCAAAGAAACCCGCAGAGTCCCCCTATGGAACGGCCCCATCGAATGCCGCCTCTTCCGATTCGATATTCAAGGCCGGCGGGTAGCGATTGAGGTGCGAGTTGATCCCTCCGATCAATCCGGGCAAAATCAAGTGCTATGAACCATCGCCACCTTAATCACCAGCGCTATACGCTTGCCGCGATTGACGATGTGATCGTGCGTGGCAATTGGCAAGATTGGCAAGAGCTGCGCAGCCATGCACTGGCACAGCCCGAGCTGTTAGAAAAACTCGTCCAAATCTGCTTGCCTCAAACCCAAGAGCCCACAGCTCAACGCCATCATTTTTGGCGCAATTACGCCAAATCGCATCTACCCGGTGAGAAGGCTGAAGTACGTTTGTGGTCTCAAGCTGAATAAAGTGCGATCCCCGCACGCTTGCAGGCGGAGGCCAAGCCTTTATCAAGCGTCGCAACGGGGTAGCCCGTCTCCAGAGCAGCAGCTAAATATTGCGAATCGTAGCCTTGCACATTGTACTGATAAGCAAAGCGAGTGATACCAGCTACAGTGAACATCGTGCGCTGCGGCACAATTTTCGAGACATACAGGTCAATGTATTCGCCCATTTCAGAGATTTTGACCGATGGCGTTTTGATTCTGCGCCCTCTTTTGAGCAAAACATATGCGGCTTCATAGGCCAATACGTCAGGCGCATACAGGCTAATCACACGGCTGAAGGCGCTTTCATAGATGGCCAAACAATGTTCATCAGCTTGCGTGCTGGTCTTGAAAAACCAGCCTACAACTATGCTTGCATCAACGATAACCTGATTCACGTAGTTTGCTGATCAAGTCAGAAGTTGATTTATAGCCCTTCGGCAAACTCAAGGTTTGAAAGAGTAGATGGCGCTTGGCGTGTAATTGATCAGCACGCTTTTGATCGAATGCTTTATTTTCAAACACAATCATTTCTGCCTTGGCAGGCTTTTCTGCAACGCGTCTCTTTGACTTACTGGTAGCGGTTAAGGTTGTCATCACTAGCTCCTTATTCATATTCTACGATGCTGTTAAGTGGCATCGGCAACTGATAAAAATGCATCATGTCCTCACTCACGCCTATCGTCATCCTAGACACTAACATCGTCCTAGACCTTTTCCTCTTCTCTGACCCCCGCACAACCCTCCTGCTCGAACAACTGCAGTTCGGCCAGCTCATCTGGCAAGCCACACCCCACATGCGCAACGAATTAGAGCGTGTGCTAACTTACGCGCACATTAAAGCCAAACTTGCCTTGTATAAAAAATTCGCCGCCGACATCCTGCAAGCCTTTGACGAATCCGCCAAGCTAACCCAAGCGCCCACCACCAAGGCCCCTTACACCTGCAAAGACCCAGACGACCAAGCCTTCATCGACTTGGCTTGTCATTTAGCTGCCCAAGCAAATACGGCATCCCCATGCGCCGATCTAACCAAAGCCCGGAAAATCCACCTCATCAGTAAAGACAAAGCCGTTACCTCCATGCGCAAAAGGCTTGAAAAACTGTCAGTGATTGTCACAACGACACATATGGCGTGACAAAAACGTCACTTAGTTAACTTGAGTTCATCGTTTGTTGGGCCGTCGCAGCTCAATGGATTAATTGTCAAGAATCCCGCGCAGCGAAATAGCCAATAAGTTCACACTGCCCGCAGATAGAGACGGATATTTACCACAAAACACTCAGCGCAAATAAGTTGGCACGCGGGTTGCAATACTTAATCGCTTTTATTCACTTTTATGGAGATTTTTATGAAACGTAATATTCAAAAGGGTTTTACCCTGATCGAGTTGATGATCGTGGTTGCGATTATCGGTATCTTGGCTGCGATTGCATTGCCACAGTATCAAACTTACATCGCCAAGACGCAAGTCTCACGTGTAATGGGTGAGGTGGGCAGTCTCAAAACTGCAGTTGATCAGTGTATTCTGAAAGGTGATCTTTCTGCAACGATTCACTCAAACCTACCAGTTGGCACACAGCCTGGTGCAGGAGAATGTGTTCTTGAAGCAAATCCATCCACCATCCAAACTGGTGCGGTGCAAGGCGGTGGAGCTGCTGTTACAGCGAACGTGAATGGCTACTCACAGCTCTTGCTAGGTACAGCCGCAGCTGCTGGTCGTGCAACCCTGATTGGCACTTTTGGCAATGGCGCATCTACTGCTTTGACCGTTAACACCAGCCGAGTTCAGTGGCGTCGCGATGGCAATGGCACTTGGTCATGCGAATCTACCGCTGAAGCTAAATACCTTCCCAACGGTTGTACCCGAGTTGCTACATTGACAGTGCTCTGATTTTTGAACATTTTCAATTGAAATTCAAAAGAGGGGCCTTGCCCCTCTTTTTTTTTAGCGTTGTAAATCAGACTACTAACATTCATTGGCATGCCAGTTGCAATCGTGAAAACTTTCACACGCTCGTAGGAGATTTTTATGAAGCGTAATATTCAAAAGGGTTTTACCCTGATCGAGCTGATGATCGTGGTGGCGATTATCGGTATTTTGGCAGCCATCGCCCTGCCTCAGTATCAAACCTACATTGTCAAGACGCAAATCTCCCGCGTCATGGGCGAGGCTGGCAGCCTGAAAACCTCCGCAGATCAATGTGCAATGCGCGGAGATATTACCGGAACAGTTTTCTCCAATGTGCCAGTAGGCAATACGACCCCAATTGTGGGGGATTGTATTCTTGAAGCCAATCCTTCCACAATCGTTGCTGGTGTTCTTCAGGGCGGTGTTGGGGCTGCTGTTAATAACAACGGCTATGTGCAAGGTACGTTTGGAACTGGAGCTGCTGGTGGGCGTGTCACCTTGATTGCCACTTTCGGCAATGCTGCTGCCGCTGTTTTGACAACAGGCTCCACACAACTCCAATGGCGTCGTACTGCAGATGGCGCTTGGACATGCGAAACAACTGCGGATCAAAAATATGTCCCAAGCGGATGCGCACGTGTAGCGGCGCTGACCGCACTCTGATTTTTCGATCTATTTTTTTGATTAAGAATATAAAGAGGGGCTACGCCACTCTTTTTTTAAGTGTCCGTTGTACCTCCGCCTTTATGCTGAGAAAGTCGGTTAACAATTCCAAATAAATCGCGTGGGGAAATTTCCTCATTTGCTTTACGAGCACCGCGAGGAGGGTCAGCCGCGAGGGTCAGCAGCAGCCGCGAGGGTCCACAGCAGCCGCGAGGGTCACAGCAGCCGCGAGGGTCAAGTCTTTCACTATCACATCCCTTGCTAAACTCAGTACATGGCACGCCCACTCCGACTCGAATTCGCTCACGCTCTGTATCACGTTACCTCGCGCGGCGACAGGCGCGAAGATATCTTTCATACTGACGCAGATCGCCTTGCTTGGCTGGGCGTGCTGGCGCAGGTGTGCAAACGGTTTAATTGGACGGTGCATGCTTATTGCTTGATGAGCAATCACTATCATTTATTGGTTGAGACGCCGGATGCGAATTTGTCTGCGGGGATGAGGCAGCTCAATGGCGTTTATACGCAGCTGAGCAACCGCTCTCATGGCCGCGTGGGGCATGTATTTCAAGGGCGCTTTAAGGCCATCGTGGTGGATAAAGACAATTATTTGCTGGAGCTGGCCCGCTATGTGGTGCTGAACCCGGTGCGGGCGGGGATGGTGAGCGACGCGAGCGAGTGGCCATGGAGCTCGTATCGTGCGATGGTTGCGCCAGCTCACGCAGAGCGGCCCGAATGGCTGGCCACCGATAAGCTGCTGGCTTACTTTGCAATTGACAAAAACACTCTGAACCGCGGAAAAGCGCAGCAGCGCTATATCCAGCATGTGCGCGATGGCGTGGGGCTGCCTTCGGTGTGGGAGGCGCTCAGCGGGCAGGTGTTTTTGGGGGATGAGAAGTTTGTGATCAAGATGCTGGCCTTAGCGCAGAGCGTAGGCGCTTCAAAGCTAGAAATCCCGCAGGCGCAGCGCAGAGCGGTTGCACTGCCGTTGCAGGCGTATGAAGACAAGCATCCGAATGATCGCAACTCAGCCATTCAAGCGGCTTTTGCGACGGGCGGCTACACGATGGCGCAATTGGCTGAACACTTCAATTTGCACTACACGAGCGTGAGCCGGATCGTGAAAATGATCTAAATCGGCGAGGCTTTAAATCACAGGTTTGATTCCGCTTCGGGAGAGATGGTGGCTAATCTTCGGCAG
The DNA here is from genome assembly GCA_043755865.1 of Variovorax sp. GTDB lineage: Bacteria > Pseudomonadota > Gammaproteobacteria > Burkholderiales > Burkholderiaceae_C > JANMDU01. Next base: position 8,892 of record JAYUSD010000054.1, read on the forward strand.
CGTAATCAGTTTGCTACTTTGATGTTGATTGGGGCTCTGGCGGTGTGGCTTCGATACCTCAGCCCGAACGGACACTTTTAAAAGAATCAAGAGGTCTGCGATGGCGCAAGTGTGTTTGCGTGCTTGCGCGTGCTCACGCATGCGCTGCTTCGCGTAGAGCATGAGCTGCCCAATGATTCAAGCTCTGGCCGCTGACTTGCGCTGCCATCAGGGCGGCGCTGTGCACTTCTTGCGGCACACGCAGCATCAGCTTGCCGCTGGCTACCTTTTGCGACTGACGCCCTAGCTTTTTGCAGCTTGCTAAGTCATCGGTGACGGCCGTCTCGAAAGCCAAGCGCAAGTCAGTGACGTCATCCGCATGAAACCCCACCACGTCTGCAATCCCTGCGATGTGGCCAATCAGGCAAGCATCTTCGTCGCTGTAAGCAATTCTGGCGGCATAGCCTTTAAAAAACATGGTGTTCATAGCGTGATTCCTGCTTGACTTAAAAATAAACGTGCATCTTTGACCTGATAAGGCTTGGCTTCTTTGGCTGGATGTGGGTGATGAAACGTGGCAACGACATCGTTCAAGACAAAACGCACCCGCGATCCGTCCCCCTCAACTAGCTGCCAATGCCTAAGTGCAAACTTAATGCCTTTTCGATTTTCTTCATTTCTAGCAATGTCAGGATTGCTACGCGCTGCTTGAGACGTTTTTTACTCGTGAAAATGAGTTGATCAGACATAACTTTGCTGGGCGATCCATTGACTATGACTAGCGCTTCGCCGGGGTACAGGCATTCTGTTTTGCTGGTTAACGGGATCACGACAACGCGCGCCAAATTGGTGTTGGCTGCATCATTGCTGATGATGACTTTAGGGCGCGTTTTGCGGATTTCTGTGCCGACAGCTGGGTCAAATTCGACCCACCAAAACTTCACCGCGCTTCATGGCTGCCGTCATGGATCAGTGCGTTGCTCCACTCCAGAGCCTCGGCTTCGCGAGCTGTGTCTTGAGCCATCGCTTGGTAGCCTTCATTTAAAAAGCAAATATGCGTGAACGAGGTGCGTAGTTGAGTAACGATATCTTCTAGCTGTGTAGCAGGAAGTCGATTTTTCTTCAAGAACGCTTTCCATTGAGTCTGCTTGAGTGGACTTTTCGCAAAAGCATCACTTAACCCGCCGGGCAGTGATGTTGGCATCGGCATTTGACGACGTGCAAAAGTTGCTGCTATGGCGCGGCGCAATTGTTCACTTTCGAGCGTGCCTTCGCCCAGCAGCACCGATAGATCAAAGTAGTCTTTCATCCGCGTGTTGGCCATGCCGAGCAAACAAATGGCATGGAATTTTTCTGCGACGACGGTGTATTTTGGGTAAGCGCGTAGTTGTGGCGTTGGCAGATCGTCCAGAAGCACTGGGTAATTGATGGCTTCGGGCGCTGGCGTCACCGCACCACCGAAGCCGATGTCCACTTGCAATGCGATGCGTGCGCCGTCTAGATGTTAGGTTGAACTCTTGTTTATTTTCATCGGCACGTTGTTTTAAGCGAGCGCGGATGGAGGCGGCTAGATTGCGGCTCATGTGCTGACGCTCTCCAAGTACGGGCGCATGACGTTGGCGACGCGGTTGATGCTGGCGTAGTGCCACAGCTCATCCATGGTGAATTTGCGCTGTACCCAGCCATCTTGCAGCGCTTCAATGGCGACATCAATGCCAATCTTGTTGCGGAATTTGAAGCAATCTGCAACTGTCTTTGCTGCGTTGAAGACGGGTACGGCGATGCCTTCAGCTTGCAGGTGTTCGACGCCCTCGGTCAGTGCTGCGCCTGTCATGTGAACTGTGCGAATGACGGGTTGATCCAACTTGGGTGTTGGGGTGTGGGCGGGAAGCGCCATCCAGACCTCAAAAGGGGCTTGGGTACCGATTCCATGCACGCGCAGCGCTGACAGCAGGCAAACGACGCCGCGCGGAACGCGCATTGCCACCTTGGCAAGTGAGCTGTGTTCGCTCAAGGCGCGGCCAGGCAAGCTATAAATGCCACGTGCGACTCTTTCTAACCTACCGGCCAGCACCAAGCGACTGAGAACCATCGTGGGCAGCGAATGTGTTGCGAGGTCGCGTGCGCGCAGCAATGGGCGCTGCTGTGCTAGCGCGAGCACTGCCTGATCGTGGCTTGACAAGATGATTGATCTCATCTGTATAGTATGTTGCAATCATTAGTTAATTGTCAATAACTAACTAACTAACTGTTGGAGTATTGTTGTCGTTTGCTGACGAGTCATATGACATCTTTAAAGCGAGAGACTGCGCCGGTGACGTTTTTCTGTCGCTTATGCTTTCGGCCATGAAGTTTCGTTTCTATTTAATGAGTTTCCTGATCGCTGCACCTTGGCTGATCGGTGCTTCGGCGGGGCCGGTGGCTCAGATGGGCTCTTGGTTGGCCTCTGGCTGCGTGTTGGTGGGGGTGCTGTTTTTTCAATCTTCTCGGCATTGGCCTGTAAGCATTGTTTGGGCGGCTGGGGTGAGTTTTTTTATAGCGTTGCTGCAGTTTTCAGGCGGAGCAGCAGGGCTTGCGCCTTGGGTGAGCGAGTCTGCTACTGGGGAGATGGTGGCAAATCTCCGGCAGCGTAATCAGTTTGCTACCTTGATGGTGATTGGTGGGCTGGCTGTGTGGCTTCGATACCTCAGAGCGAACGGCGTTTTTAGTCCGAACGAAGGTTTCAGCTTGCATGGAGGCGTTAACCGAAACGGAGGCCTCTTTTTTAGCGAAGGCCTAAAGCAGAATGAATCCGACCAGCCGAATGGAAACGTAAACCTTTGCTTCACCGCAGTCATTTGGGTCGCAATGGCCATCGCGCTTTTTGCCTTTGCAACAGCGCTTTCTGGCTCGCGCACGGGGTTGCTGCAGTGGCTGGCGCTGCTTGCATTGGCTCTGAGTTGGCAACGCAGTTGGCGCGCGAATGTGAAGTGGCTGTTCGGTGCGGCGGTGCTGGGGTTTTGCTTGGGTGCGCTTGTTGGGCCTTGGGCTGCGCAGCTGGCGGGGCATGCGAATTCGGGGCTGCTCTCGCGTGTGGATGATGCAAATTCATTTTCTCGGCTAGCGCTTTGGGGCAATGTACTGGAGCTGATTGCGCGTGAGCCGCTGCTGGGCCATGGGTGGCGCTCGTTAGCGTATGCGCATTACTCCCAAGATTTCTCTAGCACGCGTTTTATGGAGATGCTGGATAACGCGCACAATTTGCCGCTGCATTTGGCCGTCGAATTGGGGCTTCCAATCGCGCTTTCGTTTTGCGGCTTCGTGGGCTGTCTCGTCTGGAAAAACAAGCCGTGGAAGGAAACTCAGCCGGATCGGCAGTTGGCTTGGGGTGTGCTGCTGATGATTGGCATTCACAGCATGCTGGAGTATCCGCTTTGGTATGGGCCATTTTTTATGACGGCATTGATTTGTGTGGGGGTTTTGTGCGAAGACACATGGCGCAATTTTAGAGATAAATGGTCAGTAGCCGGCATGGGATATGCGCGGAGTGCTATTTATTTAGGAGTATGCTGCTTTGCGGTGTTGTTGCTTGCAGCAACGGCGTTTGTGGCATTTGACTACCACCGGGTGAGCCAGATTTATTTAACGCCTGAGCAGCGCAGCAGTTGGTATGCGGCGGATCCGCTGGGGGCTGCGAAGAAGAGTGTGTTTTTTCAAAGCCACGCAAAGTTTGCGGAGTTGCAGATCACGCCACTGACAAAAGAATCTGCGGCAAGGGTGCTGGAGCTGTCGAGCGAATTGGTGCACTGGTCGCCGGAGCCACGCATCATTGAAAAGCTGATTGAATCCGCCGTGATGATGGGGCTGGATGACGTGGCGGCGTTTCATTTGAAGCGTTATCGCATTTCGTATCCGGCGGCGCATGCACTGTGGGCAAAGCGCGCTTTATAAGAGTTGCGAGGGGCGCTGCGAAGGGCGGTTCGTGCCGCGCTTTGTTCGGCGCTTTGTGGGCTGCTTTGTCGGGCGTTTTATGGCGCGCTTTACAGGTCACTTTACAGGCCACATAATTGGCCGCGCTCAGTCTGCGGAGTTACATCGCGCAATTTACCGTGTTATTTACCGCGTTGTATGCCGCTTTGTATGCCGCTTTGTTGATCAAGCCGAGCGGTATTTAACTGCCACACCGAAGCTAGCTGAGGCTTGCCAAAGATTTACCAGCGCGCCTTGATGCGGTTGTAAGCGTTGTCGCCGAGCAGGCGATGCGCGCTTGGGCCGAGGTGGCGGTCATCGGCGAAGAGGTGGAGGTTGTAGTTGGTCACGCCGGCAGCCAAAGTGGTGGGGGTGCAGGTTTGCGCGGTGGGCGTTGAGCATGCGGCCAACACGACGTTGCCGCCTGTGCCAAGCAAGCTGGGGCTGTTGTAGATGGTGTTTACATACGCTTCGTTGTCGATAAAAAGCACGTCGGTGGTGACATTGGCTAAAGCGATTTTTAGGCCGTCGTTGAAGGCGCGAGTGGCGGCTGTAAATCCAGCGGTTCGCGCTTGCGCGACGGCGAAGGGCGTTCTTCCCAAATTGGGCGCATTGGCAATCACGATGTGTTTGCCGCCAGCAGCGGTGAGGCGCAGCACTTGTGCGGCAAGGGCTTTGCCCGCCGCATCGGCGGCCGTAGCCAATGCAGGATCTGTGGCATTGGCTGCTGCCAAGGCCGCGAGCTCAGCCACGCCAGCATCGACGATGAGCAGATCGCTTGCGCCGATGGTGTTGGCCGCAAGGAAGGCAGTGATTTGATCGGCAATGGCGTTTGCGCCTGTGTTGACTCTCGCGCCGCCTTGCGCAAAGCCCAAGCCGCCGGAAACTTTCGCGGTGATGGTTTTGCCATAACTGCTTGCAACGCGCTCGACCCAAATATTGACTGTGCCATCGTTGACGGTGAATTTGCTGCCCGTTTGCCCGAGATCAGACAGACCATCACCCAAGCTGATCACGCGGGTGGGCGCGAGCGGCTCAAAGGTGGAGCCGGAGCCGCAGGCTGCGAGAAACAAGGCACTGGCGGCGAGCAATGCGGTGCACAGCGATGGAATGAAACGAGATAAGGCAGACATACAGGCGATCTCAAAAAATTTGTGCTCCGAAGCTGAGCGTAGGCTCTATCTTAACCGTGGCAGGCTGATGGATCTGGCGCCTCAGCCCGAACGGAGGTGATGCTCATCGAACAGTGTTGGGTCAGGCGCTGCGCTTTACGCCGCTGCCCTCTGCAAGCGATCCCTCACGCCATCCCATGCCGCATCGGGCGGCACGGTCTCCACCCAGATCAGGCTAGCCTTTTGTGCGTCGAATTCGCGCAACACGGCAAAGAGCTGCTGCGCGGTGGCTAACGCATCCGAGGGCATGCGGCGCAGCGTGATGTGGCTGGAGAGGATTTTCAGAGGAGCTCTGGCGTAGATAGCAATATTTTTCGCATCGCTGCCGAGCAGATCCAGCGCGGTTTGCAATGCCTTAGCATCCATCAAGCGCAACGGAGCCTGCGGTGCGTAATGCGAGGCAAGTGTGCCCGAGGCGCGCGGCGCCGGGCGTAGGATGTCGCGCGGCGCCGGGCGTAGGTCCTCGCGGGGCGTCGGGTCTAAGTTGTCGCGGGACGCCGAGGGATTAAAGCCGCGCGCTGCGGGTTGCTGCAAATCAAGTTCGAAACCGCTCTTTAAGCCATTTTCGGCACTTTGCCGGCGTACTTGCTGCGTAGAATGCTCACTATTTAATAGCGCTTCAGTCGACAAAGCTCGCACCATCGCCGCCTCGAGTTGCGCTGTGGTGAGCACGCCAGGGCGCAGCAACACCGGTGCGCCGCGTGTGCAGTCGATGATGGTCGATTCAATGCCCACCTCGCAAGCGCCGCCATCCAGCACGGCCACAACGAGAGCCCCAGCCCCAGCTATATTTTCATTCGCACCCTCACCGCCCGGCGCATCAGCGCCGAACTCAACGATCACATGCGCCGCTGTGGTGGGGCTGACGTGACCGAATTTATTCGCGCTTGGCGCAGCAATGCCGAGGATGCCCAGCTTGGCGCATTGCGCAAGCAGCTCGCGAGACATCGGGTGAGCCGGGCAGCGCAGGCCAATCGAGTCTTGCCCGCCAGCCGATGCTGCTGCCACGCCCGCTTTGCGCGGCACAATGATCGTGAGGGGCCCGGGCCAAAAAGCGGTGATTAAGCACTGTGCAAAATCTTGAATGCTGGAGGCAAAATGCAGCGCTGCCTGCGCATCACTCACATGCACGATCAGCGGGTGGTCGGCGGGCCTGCCCTTGGCTGCAAAGATTTTTGCCACGGCCGCATCGTTGGAGGCATCCGCCCCCAAGCCATACACCGTCTCAGTGGGGAAAGCCACCAACTGCCCAGCGGCAATCCGTTTTGCGCCATCAACGACGCTTAAACAAGCGACGGTTGAAGTCGCAATGCCTGAACCAAGTTGATCTAAGCCAAGTTGATCTAAGCCAAGTTGATCTGAACCAAGTGCATTCAAATCCGCTGTACTTGATGCCGCCACCATTGATCCCGCCATGATCTCAGACGATCTCAAGCATCGTGGGCTGGTATGGCAAGCCCAGCAGCTGAGCCACTTCCAGCGCCACGCTGCCCGCCATTTCCGGCGTTGCGCCCGTTACCGTGATGTGCCCCATCTTGCGGCCTTTTCTAGCACCCGTTTTGCCATACAAATGCAGGGACACGCCGGGCAAAGCCAATACGCCCGCCCAATCAGGCGCAGTCTCTTTGCCGGCCTCAGACAGCCACAAATCGCCCAGCAAATTCAGCATCACGCTGCTGGCCCATTGCACAGGCTGCGCCAGCGGCAGGCCACACAGCGTGCGCACTTGCAGCTCAAACTGGCTCACACTTGAGCCCTCGATGCTCCAATGCCCGCTGTTGTGGGGGCGCGGTGCGATTTCATTCACACGCAGCTCACTCGTATCGCTCAAAAGCCCCGCTGCATCTTTCAGAATAAAAAATTCTACGCAAAGCACGCCCACATATTGCAAATGCTCTGCTATTAATTTCGCAGCACACTGCGCAGACTCTATGCCGGCGAGTGGCAGATTTCCTTCGTAAATCTCACTGCTGGCAAGGATGCCGCCCACATGCACATTGCGCGCCACGGGTAGCGTGACCATCTGCCCATGTGCATTGCGCGCCAGAACCACCGAGCATTCGGCTGCCAAGGACGCCAACTGCTCCAGCACGCAAGGCACGCTGCCAAGCTGCTTAAATGCCATGCTCGCCTGAGCGCGAGTGCTCGCCTTGACTTGGCCTTTGCCGTCGTAGCCCAGCGTAGCCGTTTTGAGCAAACCGGGGAAGCATTCATCGGGCGCAGCGGTGATGTCTGAAGTCTTTTCTACTGCAATAAATGGCACTGGCCCCGCATTCGCATTGCCCGAGCTTTTAGCCACCTGCGCAAGCATCTTCTTTTCTTGCGCGCGGTTTTGCGCAATCGCCACGCAGTCCGCGCTTGGCGAGACGACGCGCTGCGCAGCCAGCGTCACCATCGCCGGCGCAGACACATTCTCAAATTCGGTGGTGATGGCCGCGCAGCGCTGCATCAGTTGCGCCAGTGCCGCCTCATCGTCCGTGCTGCCTTGGATTTGATAGTTGGCTGCTGAGCCAGCAGGGCTGATGGGATCTTTATCGAGCACCGCGACAAAATAGCCCATGCGCTGAGCTGCGTGCACAAACATGCGCCCGAGTTGGCCGCCGCCCAGCACGCCCAGCGTGCTTCCAGGGAGAACACCCAGTGTGCTTCCAGGAGGAACACCGAGTGTGCCGTCGGGGAGAATCACGCTCATAAATCCACCTTCATCTCATTGGCTTGTTTGGTTTGCGCATTACGAAAATCTGCCAATTTGCTCGAAATTTTTGCATCGTGCAAAGCCAGTATTGAGATCGCAAACAAAGCCGCGTTCGCCGCCCCTGCCGCGCCAATCGCAAAGGTGGCCACTGGAATCCCTTTTGGCATTTGCACGATGGAATGCAGCGAATCCACGCCAGCCAAATGTTTTGTGGGAATGGGCACGCCCAACACAGGCACCGTGGTTTTGGCAGCCAGCATGCCCGGCAAATGCGCCGCGCCGCCGGCTCCAGCAATGATGGCTTGCAGCCCGCGAAGCGAAGCGCTCTCGGCATAATCAAACATCGCATCCGGCATCCGGTGCGCCGATACGACGCGGCATTCGTGACCAATGCCAAAATCTGTGAGAATCTGCGCTGCGTGCTGCATCCATTCCCAGTCCGAACTCGAACCCATCACCACACCGATTTGAATATTTGCTTGCGTCATCTCTTGGATTGTAAGCAAGCGACCTCAGATCACTGTATACCTGTGCTTTCATCCTTTTTTTGAGCCTGATCCATGATTGATGTCACCGTTGCTACCTTTGAAGCTGAAGTCGTTGAGGCTTCGCAAAGTATTCCTGTGCTGCTGGATTTTTGGGCGCCGTGGTGCGGCCCTTGCAAAACCATTGGCCCCATGCTGGAAAAGCTCGAAGCCGATTACGCGGGTCGTTTTAAGCTCGTCAAAATCGATTCCGATGCTGAGCAGCAGCTCTCCGCCGCCTTTGGGATCAAAAGCATCCCCACCTGCATCTTGATGATCAACGGCCAGCCCGTCGACGGCTTTATGGGTGCCTTGCCTGAGAGCCAGCTGAAAGCGTTTTTAGACAAACATCTGCCGCCCGCAGATGAGTTGCAAGAAGCTTTGGACGAAGAGCCTGCCGCCGAGCCGACGGCGCAAGATCATCTTGCTCTGCTTGAAGCTGCAGCCGAAAAAGCGCCAGATGACGACAACGCCCGCTTCAACCTCATTCAAGCCTTGCTGCTTTCAGGCGATGCCGCTGCGGCCAAGATCGCATTCAAGCCAGCGTTGGCCAAGACAAGCGTGGTGCGCCGTTATGACAGTGTGCAGCAGCTTTTCAATGCTATTTATTCAGTAGCATTCGGCGCAGATATTACGCCGGCTAAAGCCGTATTTGATTCAAAAATAGCCGCCAACAAGCGTGATTTTGCGGCTCGCCACATCTACGCCCAAGCGCTAATTGCCGCAGGCCAATACACTGCCGCGATGGATGAGTTGCTCGAAATCCTCATGCGCGACAAGCTCTGGGACAAAGAAGGCGGCCAAGAGGGCAAAGCCCGCAAGCTCTACATTGCTGTGCTAGATCTGCTTGATCTGCCCAAACCCAAAATGCCCGATGGCCAGATCCCGCCCGAGGATCCGGTGGTGGCCACGTATCGCAGGCGCCTTAGCTCGGTGGTGCTGAGCTAGCGTGGCGGGGGTACACGTGCTGCCCTAATGCGGTAGCGTTGCGCAGCTGTAGGACAACAGCCAACTTTGCCACAACTTGCCACAACTTGCCATCTGGTCGTCTTCCGAAGCGGCAGCTGGAGCGTTACATTGATTCACCCCAACATTTCTAGGAGATTTTCATGAAACATTCCCGCACACTTTCTGTTTTGCTCACCGGACTTTTGGCCGTAGCCTGCGCGGGCATCTCAGCGCAAACGCTCAATGGCGTGCCTCTGTCACCTGCTGCGACACTCCCTGCACCTGCTGCGCAGGCCGCACAGATTGCACCTGCTGCGCCTACCGTACAAACCGCGCAGGCCACACCTGTTTCGCCGAGCACACCTCTCAGCCCCGCACAAGTCAAAGCGCAGCAAGATTTAGCCGCCGCACAGGCAGCCGCTGATAAAGCCAACAAAGACGCGGCTGACGCACAAGCCAAAGCCAAGGCGGCGCAAGATGCAGTAAATGCCAAAGCGGCGCAAGATGCAGCAGCCGTCAAAGCCCTGCAAGATCAAAAAGCGCGGGCTGTGCAGGTTGCGGCCTTGTGCGATACCTGCGGCATCGTCACTGATGTACGCAGCGAAAAGCGCAGAGGCAAAGGCGGCGCGCTTGGCATCATTGGCGGCGCAGTCGGCGGCGGATTGCTTGGCAGCCAAGTGGGCAAAGGCGATGGCAAGACGCTAGGCACCGTGGGCGGTGCAGTCGGCGGCGCAATCATTGGCAACGAAATCCAAAAGCGCATGAACCGCAAAACCATTCACATCACCAGCATCCAACTCAAAGATGGCACAACGCGCAGCTATGAGTCTGAGGCCGCACCGACTTGGGCTGTGGGTAACAGCGTCAAGCTTGATTCAGCTGCAAATACCGTGACCAAGCTTTGATGCTTGCTCAAGGGTAGAAGAGAAATACCGGACGCAGAAGGCGCAGAGGTAACGGGAAAGACGCAAAAAAGAAACAGCCAAAATTTGGTTTTCTCTTTTGTCTTTCTCTTGTCTTTCTTTTGCGTTTTCTGCGTCGTATTTCGTGTTTATATTTGGATCTGACCCAATGCTGTTCGATGAGCACCACTTTCCGTTCGGGCTGAGGTATCGAAGCCCGCGCGAGCTCTTCGATCCGCGCACGACACCCTGCCCTGAGCCTGTCGAAGGATCAGGGCAACCGGGTGCTCATCGAACAATATTGGAACTTGACCGCGAAACAGCTCAAGCAGGCCGGATTAAATTTCCGTCGAGAGTCACCTTGCTGCCGATCGTAGGCGCGCTGCTTTGCTCAATCGTGCGGCGCGTGCCGTCTTCCATTTTTACGCGCACGCTGTAGGCGGTGGTCTTTTTCATATTTTTCTCAATCGCATTGCCAGCCCAGCCGCCACCAATCGCGCCGAGAATGGTCGTTGCGGCGCGGCCATTGCCTTTGCCGATTTGGTTGCCCACCACACCGCCCAGGACGCCGCCTGCGATCACGCCCACGCCCGATCCATCGGGTTGTTTGGTGATCGGCGTGACGGCTTCGACCGTGCCGCAGCTCGCGCAAATCGGCTTGGCAGGCGCTTGCACAACAACTGCAGGCGCTGGGTTGGGCGAGATCACACTTGGGTAACCGGTAGCCACCTCAGGGGCAGGTGCGGGCGATGTGTTTGGCGCTGTGGCGGCTGGTGATTTTGTTGATGCTGGCGTTGATGTTGATGTTTTAGCGGCGGTAGCTGCGCTGGTGCTCGCTCCTGATTTAACAGCGCCTTGTGCAGATTTTGTGCCGGCAACAGCAGGTTTTTCTGTTAATTTCTCTTCGGTGATCATGCCGCCCGATGCGGCTGGATTCATGGCCAGTGCGGAAGCGAAAGGCAAAGCGGCTTGCGCTAGAGGCACGGGCCGTTTGTTCACGTGAACAAGCGTTGCGCCCATCGCGAGCACGCAGATGCTGAGCACGCCAACTGCTGCCCACAGGGGCTTAGTGGATGCTGCTGGCATCGTGGGGGTAAATACAGCAGGGGAGGCAAGGGCGGCGTTCATGGTGAACCTCTTAAAAGTGGAGACCCTTATTGAACGTTTGCCTGCACAGCCTTGGCTACCGCGATAGGACAAAAAATTGTGTCGCGGGTGTAAATGAAGTCAGCACAGCGCTGCATGTGTATCGCAGCGCTTGGCGTATGACAACTTGTATCGCCGAGCACTTGTTTGGCAAGCCAGCCGAATGCTAGCGCTCGGCTTCAATGCCCCGAAAAGTCCACCAAGGTAAACAGCGGTAAGCCCGCTGCTTTCAAACGTGCTGAGCCATTGAGTTCAGGCAAATCCACAATTGCTGCGCCTTCCATGACGGTGGCGCCGAGTTTTTCGAGCAGCTTCTTGCCCGCCATCATCGTGCCGCCGGTGGCGATCAAATCATCAATCAAAAGCACGCGCTGGCCGCTCTGTACAGCGTCGGTATGCAGCTCCACCGTAGCGCTGCCGTATTCGAGCTCATAGGTTTCTTCCACCGTAGTAAAGGGCAGCTTGCCTTTTTTGCGGATCGGCACAAAGCCCAAGCCGAGCTCATAAGCGATCACCGAGCCCAAGATAAAACCGCGTGCATCTAAGCCGGCCACTACATCGGGGCGCATGCCATGGTCCATGTAGCGGTGCACAAAAGCATCGATCAAGATGCGGAAGACGCGCGGGTTTTGCAGGAGCGGCGTGATGTCTCGAAACTGCACGCCCTTCTCGGGCCAATCGGGTACGGTGCGGATGTGTTGGCGCAAAAAATCGGAGAGCGTGTGCGTGAGGGAATCCATACGCCAAGTGTCACACAAACTTGCGGCTGCGCGCTGGCCTTCAGACAAATTGCCCCACCAAAATCGCCTCGCGCATGCGCACAGCAAGCACCGCGGCTAAGCCTTTGGTGAGATCCAGCGCGAGCTTGGGATATGGGTGCGACATGGCCTCGAATTTTTCCCAGCTCAGGCTCCAAGCTATGCCATTGCTTGAAGACACAATGGTGGCGCTGCGCGGCTCGCCCGAGAAAAATGCACCTTCGCCCACCACGGTGCCGGGCTTCAATCGGGCAATGTCGTAGCCGCGCGCTTGCACTTTGAGCTCGCCCTCGGCCAAGATGTACAGCACGCGGTCACTGCCGCCTTCGCTGATCAACACGGTACCGGGCTGCAGAAAATGGGCAGACAGATAAGGCGCAAGCAGTTTCCAGCCCTCCAGCCCTAGGCGGCATTGCAGCGCGTCTTTCGCGTCGAGCGCGGCAATCGCATCGACGAGTTGACGCACGTTCATGTGAAATATTTCAAAGCACAGGGGCGCGGCATCAGCGGCTGGGCGCCACTGGGGCAGCGATTAGCGCAGTTCGCCGTATTGCGTGCCGCTGAGTGCGGGCATCGGGTCATCGTCGGCCATCTCGGTGTCTTCGTAGCCAGTGAGCAAAAGCTTGCTGCGCGCTTTGTCCAGCGTGCTCGGCTCGGGCGGCTTGACTGGCTTGGCAGCAACGGTTGCCGTGCCGGTTGTACTCATTGCAATGCCCGTCACTATGGCGGGCGTTGCCTTGGCGGCAGCCTGCGACGGTGCATGACCCAACACCGAGGACAGAGGCGCGGCCATCGCGCCTTGCGCTGCGCCAGCGGCCAAAGCGCGGCGGAAAGCGAGCACTTCATCATCACTCAACTCTTCCGCGCTCGGTGCTACAGGCAAGGGCTGCGTGGCTGCGGCGCGTTGCGATGCTGTTGCGCCGATGATGGGGAATGAGCCTGTCAGGCCTGCAAGCGTTTGCATGGCTGCAGAAGCTGCCTTCGGCGCGGCAGCGGCATGCTGCGCGGCGGCTGCTGTGATCGGCGTGCTGCCATCGATGCCAAACAAAGGCGCGGGCCGCGAGATAGGAGAGTGAATCGCACCCAAGAGAGGCGCGGGAGCGCTGGCTGGTGCTGTCGCTGAATTGAAGTAACGCCAATACACCGCTTGCACCACGATTTCAAAGCGGTGCCTGGCCGTTTGCGCAATCATGTTTTCGATTTCGGCGAGTTTCTCGACTTCGCCGCTGAATTCAGCGGACAGCTCGATCATCACCAAAAAACTGCGCCCACGCTGGTCGAGCGAGAGCACCTTGAATTTGAAAGCAGAAGACAATACGCCTACGCGCACCATCGATTCGCGCACCACTTGAAACAGCAACTCGCGCTTGGCGTTGCGCTCCGTGCGGCGCTGTTCTAAGCGTTGGGAAGAAGCGGCTACAGCGGGCTGCGCTGCGCCATGGGCAGTGCGTGCGCCCGACATGGGTCGGGTGTAGTCCATTTGCTGGGATGAGAGGACATCCGAGTGCTGTGCTCGCGCATTCGCGGGAGCTTTGCTATTTTTGCCAGAAAACCAGTTGAGCCATGCCATGTGTGAATTTTTACCTTGAAAGCTTTGTATTACAAGGAAAGCTGTGGCGAAACAACCCAATTAAGGCTGTTTTTGCCAACTATGTCCGGTTTTAAAGGCATCGCTAGGTTAGCGATGCGTGTCTTATGTCATCAGTTGTTGCCCCAACCACGGTCACTGCCGCCGCGATCGTCGCCATAGCCGCCACCGCCACCACCACCGCGGCGATCGCCACCGCCGCCGCCGTAACCGCCACCACCGCCGCGACGGTCACCACCGCCGCCAGCACCGCCGCCACCGTATGGGCTACGGAAAGAGCCGTCGTTACCGCCACCGCCGCGCTCACCGCCACCGCCGTAAGGGCCACGACTTCCGCCGCCGCCACCATAACCACCACCACCGCCACCGCCACCACCATAACCGCCACCGCCACCGCCACCGCCGCCTTCACGGGGAGGGCGCGACTCGGCAGGACGTGCTTCATTGACAACCACCGTGCGGCCACCGAGCTCTTGGCCATGCATGCCGGCAATAGCTGCTTGGGCTTGGGCATCGTCTGCCATTTCTACAAAGCCAAAGCCTTTGGAGCGGCCAGTATCGCGCTCCATCATCACGCGTGCGCTGGTCACAGATCCAAATGCACCGAAGGATGTTTGCAAATCATTGTCGCGCACAGTGTAGGGCAGGTTGCCCACATACAGTCGATTACCCATCTTGTCTTCACCTATCAATGCCGGCGCCCTCATTAAAGTGAAAGGGGCGCTAGACTTCTAATTTACGAATAAAAAGCGACGGACGTGTGAACTGCATATAAAAACCGCTGTGCTTGTGTCCGAACACCTGACCTGAGCAAATATTTTTTCTTGTCGGTCACCCGCAGGCGAAAAAACATATACACCTTTGGGATTATGAGCGAGTTTCATCAAACGTCAAAATTTTGGCGGCAAAGCGCAGCGTGGGCTTGAAAAACGGTTTATCTGCGAGGAATTTGTGACATCTGCACCACGATCAACGCTGCGCATCGTGAGCCTCGTGCCCAGCATTACCGAGCTTCTGGTGGATCTAGGCTTAGGCGCAAATGTGGTCGGACGCACGGGGTTTTGCATTCATCCAGCGCAGATCGTCAAGCCCATCCCGAAGGTGGGTGGCACGAAGGATGTGAATCTGGCGAAGATCAAAAGCCTTTTTCCCACACACGTGATCGTGAATGTGGATGAAAACACGCTGCCAGCGGTAGAGGCGTTGCGAGCGTTTGTGCCGCGCGTGATCGTGACGCATCCGCTATTGCCGCAAGATAACATCGCACTGATTGATCAATTGCTTGCTGAATTTGCTACTGATTCAATAGCACTTGATGTAATAAATTCGCCGGCTACCAAGCTAAAAGAGCAAATAAATGCTGGGCTCGCGCGGCTCGAGGCCATGCCGCAGCGCCATCAGCGCGTGTTGTATTTGATTTGGCGCGATCCGTGGATGACGGTCTCGCGCGACACGTATATCAGCCGCATGCTCGATTTGATTGGCTGGCAGACTTGGCCAGATGTGTTGGGCGGCGATGGCATAGCCCAAGCGGGTGCGGCGCGCTATCCAGCGCTGCGCGGCGATGAGCCTTGGCTTAGGGATGCGGCGCGCGGTGTGCAACGCGTGTTGCTCTCCAGTGAGCCGTATCGCTTTAATGCGCGCCACGCGGCAGAGGTGAAAGCTTGGCTGCCGCAGGCCCAGGTGCAGCTTATCGATGGCGAGATGCTCAGCTGGTACGGCAGCCGCTCGGTGAAAGGGCTGGCTTATTTAGCTGGTTTGGCTGAGTCAGCGAGCGCAGACGCGGGGCTTGAAGCTTAGCTTAAGCAGGCGCTCACTTAAGCAGGCGCTCACTTAAGCAGGCGGCAGTTTAGCCGCAGGGCATCATTCACCCGCAGAGCATCACTTATCCGCAAGCTCTGGGCTAGCGCTTTCGGTGGCTTCATCGCTTGCATAGTTGCGCCATTGGTGCATGGCACTTTTCATCGTGAGGAATTGGTTTTCAAAGCCGGGGCAAGCTTTGCAAATCGCCATGTGCAGGCGCAGCTCAGCCGTCTCTTTGAGTGAGAGACGACGGTCTTGCATTGCCACCACCATGTGGGCGACTTCTTTGCAACTGCGGCGAAGAGGGTAATCCATAAAAAACTTCATGCAGCACTGGGCTGACCGAACCAATTGAGTTGCAGGCATTCGCGCAACTTTAGGCGGGCGCGATGCAATTGCACATACAGGTTAGTAGAAGTGATATTCAAAGTCTTACACACTTCATCGGCATCAAGCTCCAGCCATTCGCGCATGAGGAAAAGCCGGCCTTGCACCGGTGGCAGCTTGGCAATGCAGGCATCCATCACGGCCATGAATTGGCGCTGAGACAAATCTTGGTCTGGGTTGCCCCAGTGGGCGGGCTTGTCGTGAAAATGGCCATCTTGCTTGAAACCAATCGCATCCAGCATGTCGCCTTCGCTCATGTCGTCTTCTGCATTGCCGCGCATATCGGCCACATTGGGCTCGCGCAGATTGGCGCGCAGTGTATCGACCACCTTGTGCTTTAAAACGCCCACCAGCCAAGTGCGCAACTGCGCTTTGCCGCCAAAGGCTTGCGGCTTGGCAATGGCGGCCAGCATCGTGTCTGAGACGGCATCCTCGGCCCAAGCTTCGTTGCGCAATTGCAAGCGAGCAAATTTCAAGAGATAAACCCGCTGCTCTGCGACATCTTGTTCAAAACTCATGTGCTCTCCTGTGCTCCCGTGCGTTTATAACGCCTTTTTGTGTAAGTTTTACAAAAGCAATGGCGACGCATACATTGAGACGTCCACTCACACGTCCATTCACACGTTGCATTAGGAGCACACAAATGCGCAAAAGTTTCTATACGGCCGCACTTGCCTTGAGCTTGATGGGCTTGGCGGTAGGCTTGCAGGCACAAACAAGGGTCACAGTACCCAGCGCCACAGCAGCAGCGGAGGCCGCGCTGCCTAAGAATGCAAAAATAGCTGGCAAAACCATTGATGGCCCTTTGTTTGATCTGGCCAAGCAAAAAGGCAAAGTGGTGCTGGTGATGATTTGGGCCACCGACTGCGCCGTGTGCCGCGACAAAATGCGCGAGCTGCGAGAAAACGCCAAGGGCTGGGAAGGCAAGCCATTTACCACTGTGCTGATCAGCGCAGACCGGCGCATGGCCGATGTTGACAGCTACAACGCGATCATCAACACATCGATTCCTATGAAAGAACGCCTCACGCAGCTCTGGGCACTCGACCCGTCTTACAAAGACAGCTTGGGTACCACTGAGCTGATCAAAAATCGCAACGCGACCAGCTTGCCGCTCACGCTGGTGATTGATAAAAACGGCGATGTAGTCAAGCGCTACCAAGGCCGCATGCCTGCCGAGGTGTGGGACGATATTTCTGAACTGTTGTGATTTTCTGCACACAAATTCAAGCCTTACGCGTAAGAACAGCCACTCGCCGAGTGACATACGTGCAGCTGATAAGCGATCAACTTTGTTGATGCATCAGTGTCGTTTCACTTTTGTTTATTTCACTTGGAGATATCTTATGAACCAACGCGCATTCTTCGCAGCCGCTGCAGCCACTTTGCTCAGCACATCCTTCCTCGCCACCGCCGTAATGGCACAAACAGCGCCGGCACGCGAGAAATGCTATGGCATTGCTAAAGCGGGCGCCAACGATTGCGCCAATTTAGCAGGCACGCATTCATGCGCAGGCCAAGCAAAACTAGACAATGAAAAAGGCGAATGGAAATACGTACCAGCCGGCACATGCGTTGGCATGAAGGGCATGACAGCTGACCAAGCCAAAAAATCGGCGATGGAAAAGAAGAGCTGATTTATAGCACCTGATCTTTCTCACATTTTCCGCAACTTGGCTCACGCGTGCGCGCTCATGACACCGACGCAGATTGCGGGAAATTCGATGTTTGCTGCCACGCACGCTGAAAAATCGCCTGCAAAAGATGCATTCAAAACAGCCAAGGCAGGCATCGGCTGGCGGCATGCGCACTATGCTGCGGTGCTGGAGCAGCGTCCCGAGTTGGGCTTTCTGCAAGTGCATTCTGAGAATTTTTTCGGGGCTGGTTCACTTACTGGTTTCTCCACTGGTTTCTCCGCCGGTGGCGCAGCCTTAGCCACTTTGCATGCTTCCCGCGAGCATTACCCCATCAGTGTGCATGGCGTGGGACTCTCGCTTGGCTCAGCCCTTGGAATTGACGCTTGGCATCTGGATCAATTGGCCAGCCTTGTGCAGCGCATTGAGCCGGTGCGCGTGAGTGATCATGCAAGTTTCGCGCGCGGTGTTCGTTCACCGGGTCGCTCGAGTGGGCAAATATTGCATGCCGCTGATTTGCTGCCGATTCCTTTTACGCATGCATCGCTCGATGTGCTTTGCGCCAACGTGAGCCACGTGCAAGAGCGCTTGCAGCGTGTGCTGCTGGTGGAAAATTTAAGCGCGTATGTGCGGTATGCGCACGCTGATTTTTCTGAGGTTGAATTTTTAAGCCAGCTTGTGCAGCGCACCGGCTGCCAACTCTTGCTCGACGTGAACAATGTGTTTGTCAATGCACTCAATGATCTGAATACACCCTTTGGCCACAGCCGTGATCGCGTTCTTGCTTTGCGCGGGGCCACAGCATTTCTTAATGCACTGCCTGAGCGCGCCGTGGGCGAAATGCATTTGGCCGGTCATTGCGAGATGGAAGATATCGTGATTGATGATCACGGCAGTGCGGTATGTGAGGAGGTTTGGCAGCTGTATGCGCATGCCGTGTGCCGATTTGGCGATGCGCCGGCGCTGATTGAGTGGGATACGAATGTGCCTTCTTTGGATGTGTTGCTCTCGCATGCGTCGAGAGCGGATGCCATTGCTGCGGCAGTGGCGGTGGCCAGCGCAACAGCCAGTAAGGCGCATGCATGAGCGCTGCTCAACGGCATGCATTGGCCATACAGCAAACCGCGTTGTTAGACCTACTGTATCTCAAAACTCCTGATTTAATAGCACTCCGCGCAGATTCTATGCCGGCTAGTGGCCATTTTTGCTTTAAAAATGCCGCATTGACTGTGCGCGGCTTGCGTGCGTATCGGGCGAACGCACAGGTGCTCAGCAGCAATGTGTTGCAGGCCTGCTATCCCGCCTTGCAGCAGCTTTTGGGCGAAGAGAATTTTCAAAATCTCGCGCAAGATTTTTGGCAGGAGCTGCCGCCTGTGCGCGGTGATTTGGCGCAATGGGGTGGCGAGCTGCCAGAGTATTTGAGCCAAGTGCCGCAGTTGCAGGCGCTGCTGCTCGAGCATGCCTTTTTGCCAGATGTGGCACTCGTGGAGTGGGCGCTGCACAGCGCTGCCACGGCCACCGATGCGCAGCTTGATGCATCCAGCTTTCAGTTGCTCGCATCGCATGATCCCGCCAAGCTGTGCTTGGTTTTAAGCCCCGGCTGCGCCGTGTTGCGCAGTGCGTATCCGGTGGTGGCGCTGGTGCAATTAAACGAAACCCGCGCTGCTCTCGTGCACGATGCGAGAGCCGCAGGCGTGCAAGACACGCGAGTAAGCGAAGCGCACGAGGCTGCTCGCGAAGCTGCACGCGCGTCTATTGCCAGCGGCCGGCCGCAAAACGCACTTGTTTGGCGCCGAGGCTTCGTGCCGATGCTCGGCGTAGCTGCCGCTGCATCAGCGGCTTTGATCAAGGCCGCTCTGCAAGGCCAATCGCTGGTAGCGGCAGTCGATGCCGCATTGGCGCAAACCCCCGATTTCGATCTCGAAGCTTGGCTTAGCGCAAGCGTGCAATCAGGCTTGCTGATCGGTGTGCGTCAATGCGCTTGAAAGCAACTCGCTGTAGGTTTGCATCGCCAGCATCAAATCGGCCCAAGCTTTGGCTTTGTCGGGCAGGTTGCGCAGTAAATACGCGGGGTGATAGGTCACGATCACGGGGGCGGCATAGTTGGCGTGTTTGAGCGCGTGGACGCGGCCACGCAGTTTGCCCACTGGCTCATTGCTGCCCGTGACGGTAGAGATCGCAAATTTGCCTACAGCAACAATGATCTTGGGGC
>JAYUSD010000055.1:0-4671 GCA_043755865.1 Variovorax sp.
CGAGGGCGATGTGATCGTGGCGGTGGCGAACACCGAAGTCAGCACAGTGGCTGAATTTGATGCCGCCCTGTCTAAAGCCGATCGCAGCAAGGCTATTAATGTGCTGTTTCGCCGGGGTGAGATGGCGCAGTTTGCGTTGATTCGGGCTCGGTAACCTTTCTCTGTCTGCGTTCGTAGGTCTTCGCTGGCCGACCGCGCTTGGGCTGTTCTACTACGCGAATGTCCTCCGCGCTGGCCTTCGGCTGGCGCTCCCCCTTTATTTCGCTACGTAAAACAACCCAACCACAGTCGGCTGGCACTACTCTTGTAAATAACGAACTTTGGTATCGTTGATCTCGATGATTTTTTGATTGGCTAGCTCTTGCATGAGCTTTGCTAAATCTTCTGATGACATCGACTTTTGAAACAATGCGTTGATTGTGCTGCCTAGCGTGCGGACTGTGCGAGGCTTACCGGAAACGAGCTGACTTAGCTTGGCCAACACAATTGCAATCTTTTCCTGAACCGTATTGGCGGTGTAGGATTTGATAATTGCTATCTCAGTGATATCACTGGATCGAGATGCAAAGATTTTGTGCTCTTTGAGATGTGCAATCAAAGGATCGAAGCCTTTGTCTTTGCTGATGATATGAAAGTAAGCATCTGGCTCCTTTATAGTCAACTGCCCAATGTAGTAAGCAACATGAAAATCAAGTGCATTTGTGCCGTTTGAGCTGATCTTGATATATGTCGCTCTATCACCTAGTTTTTGAAGAGTTGAGGCTACTTCATAAGTCACTTTGGGTTGACTAGCTCCAACAAATACCATCACTTTAAAGTGACCTTGAGCCAGCACATCAAGCACTGTGGGGCTCGAAACATTTTCGTAGTCAATCAGTATGTAATTGGTTCGCATGGCAATTCCTGTCAGGCAGCTTTCTTGAACAAGTCGAGTCGAATCTCCACCGCATCAAACGGCACAAACACGGCATCATCTGCTGTGCGCTCTACCAATCCATGCTCTTCGAGCTTGGCGATATCGGTGTGGACGTTGGAGTAATTTCGTTGCGCGGCTTTGGCTAACGCATAGACTGAACTCGGGCCGGTGCGGCGTAGGGCTTCAAGCAGGTCTATTCGTGCGGGGCTGAGTTCGGAAAAAAGCGTGCGAGCCGACTCAAAGCTGAGGTGGTAGTCAACCGGCTTGCGCTGAGATTGCGATTTTTGAATTTGCGATCTGGCGATGGCAAAGATGGATGCGCGTGGGGCGATGTCGATGATGGCTTTCATGGGGTGCTCCAATTCTCTATGTCAGTCTGAAAATCCGTCAAAAGCTGATCGAGTGATTCAAATGCATAACGCTCTTCTACGCCTGCCACATGCCGATGATCACCTTTGCCGCGCTCGTTGTCATAGCGAACATGGCAATTGCCGTCTGTGCCGAAATACAGCCGATATTTGTAGCTGTGCGTGCAGGGTGCAAGCGATTCGGGTACTTGCCAAACGACGATTTCGATAATTGAGCCGTCGTCTCGCACCTCCTTGGCTTTGGCGATCAAAGTAGCAGGATTCATGTATTGCATTTTAGCAATATATATGGCATAAAAGCAATAGCCTAATTCTTTGAATCACCAATAGGCATCGGCTGTGATTGGGTTGTTTCTCGCAGCGACATAAAGGGGGAGACGGCGTAGCCGGCGGAGGACAGTCGTGGAGGGGAACATCCCAAGCGCAGGCGAGGCCGCTGTGTCAAAACGCAACCTTCGAAAATTACTTGCGCAAATCCAGCACCCGCTTGGCTTTGCCCGCACTGCGTTCCACGCCACCTTCGGCACGTAATTCAATCACAGCGGATGAACCAATATAGGTCTTGATATCGTGCGCGAGCGCCGCAGATGCTGCGCGGGCTGCTTCTGAATTTGTGGCAACGCCGGGCTTTGTTTCTACCGCCACAGTGAGCGTATCCATGTGACCGTCTTTGCTGAGGATGCACTGGTAATGCGCGCTGAGTGCAGCTTGCTTCAAGATGAGCTCTTCGATCTGCGAAGGAAAAACATTCACGCCGCGCACGATCATCATGTCGTCTGAGCGGCCGGTGATTTTTTCCATGCGGCGCATGCTTCGGGCTGTGCCGGGGAGCAATCGCGTTAAGTCTCGCGTGCGGTAGCGGATGATGGGCAGGGCTTCTTTGCTGAGGCTGGTGAAGACGAGCTCGCCGAATTGTCCGTCGGGGAGTACGGCGCCAGTGTCGGGGTCAATAATTTCGGGATAAAAATGGTCTTCCCAAATGGTCGGGCCGTCTTTCGTCTCCGCGCATTCGCTGGCCACGCCGGGGCCCATCACTTCACTGAGGCCGTAAATATCCACGGCTTGAATGTTTAAGCGAGCTTCAATGCTTGCTCGCATCTCATTGGTCCACGGCTCCGCGCCGAAGATCCCGATGCGCAACGATGTGGAGCGTGGATCAATGCCTTGGCGCTGCATTTCATCGGCAATCGCCAGCATGTAGCTGGGTGTGACCATGATGATCGTTGGCTTGAAATCTATGATGAGCTGGACTTGCCGCTCCGTCTGCCCGCCGCCGAAAGGCACAACCGTGAGGCCGAGTTTTTCAGCGCCGTAATGGGCACCTAAGCCGCCTGTAAACAGCCCGTAGCCATAGCTCACATGCACCATATCACCGGGTTTGGCGCCGGCTACGCGGATTGAGCGAGCGACTAGGCTTGACCACACGTCAATGTCGCGCTGGGTATAACCAACCACAGTGGGCTTGCCTGTGGTGCCGCTGCTCGCGTGGATACGAACGATGGCCTCACGCGGCACGGCAAACATGCCGAATGGATACGCATCGCGCAAATCCTTTTTTGTGGTGAACGGCAATTTGGCGAGGTCTGCAAGTGTTTTGACATCGCTCGGTTTGACGCATGCCTCATCAAACTTCGCGCGATACACCGGCGAATTTTCATACGCATGCGCGAGCGTAGATTGCAGGCGTTTGAGTTGCAAGGTGCGCAGCTCTGCGATGGAGGCTTTCTCAATAGATTCAAGAGCAAAAGCGCTACCCATTGACGATTTTTGAAGCATTTTAGGTCTTTCGCCGGCATAGATACTGCGCGGACTGCTATCTATTTAATAGTAACGACATTCAAGCAACAGGCAACACTGCGCCTTGGATTTGCGCAGATTTACCGCGAAACATGGCGATCACTTCACCATTTTGATTGCTGACTTTCATGTCATAAATTCCATGGCGACCAACGAGCGTTTGCTCGATGCCTACGCAAGTGAGCACATCACCCAACTGGCCGGGTTTGAGAAATTCAATATTGCAACCCGCTGCCACGGTGACTTTGTTGCGCGAGTTGCAGGCAAAGGCGAAGGTGGAATCAGCGAGCGTGAAGATGAAGCCGCCGTGGCAAATTTTGTGGCCATTTAAATGCAGAGCTTCGATCTGCATGCTCATGCGCGCATAGCCCGGTTTGCACTCGAGCAATTGAATGCCCATCGTCTCGCGAGAGGCCACATCATTGACCCACATATGCTCGCCTACGATCTTTGCCAAATCTTCGGGATTCGCACGGAGCGCTTTTTGTTGGGCTGCTAGCTCTTCTGACGAGATCATGATTGCCCCTTAAATACAGGCGCGCGCTTTTGTAAAAACGCGTTGACACCTTCGATGTAATCATCGGTATTGCCCATCGCGGTTTGCGCATCGCGCTCCGCATCGAGCTGTTGATCGAAGCTGCGCATGTGCGCGTTGCGAAGCAAATGCCGCGTCTCTACCAAAGCTTTTGTGGGCATTTGTGCGAGCTTTTCGGCCAATGCGAGAGCCGCAGCGAGCGCATCATCTTGCACATCCCAAATCATGCCGAATTCACGTGCTTGCGCAGCAGAGAGTTTGTCTCCAGTCAACGCGAGGCCGAGTGCGCGTGAGAGACCAAGGCGCTGGGGCAGCAGCCACGAGCCGCCCCCATCAGGAATCAATCCAATCTTGCTAAAAGCCTGCACAAAGCTCGCCGTAGGCGCGGCAATCGCCATGTCGCAACACATCACCAGCGATGCACCCGCTCCAGCAGCCACGCCGTTGACAGCGCAAATCGTGGGCATGCGCAAATTCATCACGGCGCGCGCCGTGGGGTTGAATTGCGCCTCGATCACTGGGCCGGGGTTGGCTCGTTGTTTGAGATCTGGGCCGGGTGTGAAATCAAAGCTGCTCAAATCAGCGCCTGCGCAAAACCCGCGCCCTGCGCCGGTGATCACGCAAGCTCTCACGCTCTCGTTCGCACTGGCTTGCGAGAGTGCTGCTCGCAAAGCTTCGTGCATTTCGGGAATAAAGCTATTGAGCGCGGCGGGTCGATTGAGTGTGATCAGTGCGATCTGTGCATTGCCAGCATGTTGCTCTTCATACAAGACGGTAGGGTCGGTCATTCTTTGTCTCCAAGCCTTAAATTTACTCTAAAAATACATTTGCCAACCGCGTAGATGGGTAATCTTGCGGTTTGCATAGTTTTTAGGATGATTTAGGCATATTGCCGGCGTATTTATTGCGTAGAGTGCTATTAATTTTGTAGTATTCTCCTTGCTGTTTTTCTTTGCGATGTTAGCGTTTGGAAAATTTATTTTTTCAGAGAGCGGCTGCGAGTTTGAGGCATTCCGCTCGCCTTCATGGTCGAGATACGACAAATCAGTCGAGCG
>JAYUSD010000056.1:0-11277 GCA_043755865.1 Variovorax sp.
CCCATGGACAATCCGCAACGCTACAAAGGCCTCCTCGTCATGAACACCACATTGGCATGTGGAGATCAACCGCTCACCGAAGGCTTCAAAGCTTGGCGCGACATGTGCGCCAAAAAACCAGACTTCGACATCGCCAAACTCTTCTCGCGCGGCAACCCGTACATGAGCCAAGAAGAATGCGCCGCCTACATGGCTCCATTCCCTGATGCCGGCCACCGAGCCGCCACGCGGGCTTTCCCGCCCATGGTTCCCGAATTCGAAAACAGCGACGGCGCTGCCATTAGCTGCGCAGCTAGAGAGTTTTGGCGAAACGATTGGCAAGGCAAAAGCCTCATGGCCATCGGCATGCAAGACCCCGTGCTGGGTGATGCCACGATGCGTGCGCTGCGCAGCAACATCAAAAATTGTCCCGAGCCGATGCTGATTTCCGAAGGTGGTCATTTCTTGCAAGAGCATGGTGAGGCTATTGCTTTAGAAGCCGCTAAGCGATCTAAGTGATTTGCGGCGACGCAATACGCACTTATTTTGCACAGAATGACTTTTAAAAAGTCATTCTGTACAAAACTCCTTCGATTCAGCCGGCAGCTTCTTGCCCGTTTTCAATGTGCGATCGCATAGCTGCTTGCGCAGATCTTGCATCTCGCTTTTTCAAACAGGCCATGACCGCAGCATGCTCAGCGAGCGATTCTTGGATCCGCCCCGGTCGGGTGAGGGATTGCGCTCGGTTGAGTTTCATGACTTTGCGCAGATCGGCCACCATTTGGCCGGCCCAGCGGTTATCTGCGATCTCAAGCAGCTTGACGTGGAACGCTTCGTTGATAGTGAAGAACTTGACGCGGTCTTTGGTAGATTTTTCTAATTTCTCGTGCAGGGCTTCTAGCTCTTTGAGTTGGCTTACCGTAGCTGTTTTTGCGACTGTGGCGGCTGCATCGGCTTCCAATACGGCCATGAGATGGAATACGTCGTGCAGGTCTTTGGCGTTGACTTCGGTAACGTAGGCGCCGCGCCGCATTTTCATGGTGATCAGGCCTTCTGCGGCGAGCACTTTAATGGCTTCACGCAGGGGCGTGCGGCTGATGCCATATTCCTCGGCTAGTTTTAATTCATCGATCCATGCGCCGGGCTCGAGATCGCCACTCTTGCTCGCGAAGATGCGCTGGCGCAGTAGCTCGGCGACTTCTTCGTAGAGGGGGCGAGGTTTGAGGCGGGAGTTGGAGAGAGGGGCGGTCATTGATGGGTTGATATGCGAGGAGGCTTCGACAAGCTCAGCCCGAACGGAATGGTGCTCGGCCTGAATAGTCGTAGCCTAAAGTTTACTCGAAACTGAATTCTGAATTTATAATTACGAATGAAAGATCACGTAAAATGTTAGTCATGAGTAATCAAGACGAATCGAAGAAGCCCACGTTAGCTGACTGGCAAAAAGCCGCCGTAAAGTCTGTGCCCGGTGGCAATGTGGACGCATTAAATTGGCACACACCCGATGGCATCACAATCAAGCCGCTTTATACGGCTGATGATGTGAAAGATTTGCCGCATACGAACACGTTGCCCGGCTTTGAGCCTTATCTTCGCGGCCCGCAGGCCACGATGTATGCCGTGCGCCCGTGGACGATTCGGCAGTATGCGGGCTTCTCGACTGCGGAGGATTCGAATGCGTTTTATCGCAAGGCTTTGGCCGCTGGCGGCCAGGGTGTGAGCGTGGCATTTGATTTGGCCACGCATCGCGGCTACGACTCGGATCATCCGCGCGTCACGGGCGATGTGGGCAAGGCGGGCGTGGCGATTGATTCTGTGGAGGATATGAAGATTTTGTTTGACGGGATTCCGCTGGATAAAGTGAGCGTGAGTATGACGATGAATGGCGCTGTGCTTCCCATTCTCGCGGGCTATATCGTGGCGGCGGAGGAGCAAGGCGTCTCGCAAGCGCAGCTCTCGGGCACGATTCAAAATGACATTCTCAAAGAATTCATGGTGCGCAACACCTATATTTATCCGCCCGAGCCGAGCATGCGCATCATTGGCGACATCATTGAATACACGGCCAAGCACATGCCGAAATTCAATTCGATCTCGATCAGCGGCTATCACATGCAAGAAGCCGGTGCGAATCAAGCGCTGGAGCTCGCCTTCACGCTGGCCGATGGCAAAGAGTATGTGAAGACGGCGATTGCCAAAGGCATGGATGTGGATGAGTTTGCCGGGCGCTTAAGCTTCTTCTGGGGCGTGGGCATGAATTTCTATTTAGAGATTGCCAAGATGCGCGCTGCCCGATTGCTGTGGACGCGGATCATGAAAGGCTTTGATGCGAAGAATGCGAAATCTCTCATGCTGCGCACGCATTCGCAAACTTCTGGCTGGAGCTTGACCGAGCAAGACCCATACAACAACATCGTGCGCACTACGATTGAGGCGATGGCAGCCGTGTTTGGCGGCACACAATCGCTGCATACGAATTCGTTTGATGAAGCGATTGCGCTGCCCACAGAATTTTCTTCTCGCATCGCGCGCAACACGCAGCTCATCATTCAGGAGGAGACGCATATTGGCGCGGTGGTAGACCCGTGGGCGGGCAGCTACATGATGGAGACACTGACTCAGCAAATGGCAGACGCCGCTTGGAAGATCATCGAAGAAGTGGATGCGATGGGCGGGATGACGCGCGCTGTGGATTCTGGCTGGGCGAAGTTGAAAATTGAAGCTGCGGCGGCTGAAAAGCAAGCGCGGATTGATTCGGGCCGCGACGTGATCGTGGGCGTGAATAAATACAAGCTTGCCGAGGAAGATGCGATTGAGACGCGCAGTATTGATAACGTGGCTGTGCGGGATCAGCAGATTGCTAGGCTGCAAAATATTAAGCAAAAACGCGATTTAGCCGGCGTAAATTCTGCGCTAAGCGCTATTACTTCAATAGCAGAAGGCAATGAAGGAAATCTACTTGCTGTCTGCGTCGATGCGATCCGCGCGCGCGCAACTGTTGGCGAAATCAGCGATGCAATGGAAAAAGTCTTTGGCCGGCACAGAGCCGATACGCAAAAGGTGACCGGTGTGTATGCAGCAGCTTATGACTCAGCCGAGGGCTGGGACAAACTCAAAACTGAGATCGCTGAGTTCGGCGAAGCGCAGGGCCGCCGCCCGCGCGTGATGATCTCAAAGCTCGGCCAAGACGGCCATGATCGCGGCGCAAAAGTGGTGGCCACGGCGTATGCCGATTTAGGCTTTGATGTGGACATAGGCCCGCTGTTTCAAACGCCCGAAGAATGCGCAAGACAGGCGATTGAAAACGACGTGCATGCAGTCGGCGTATCCACGCTCGCAGCAGGCCATAAAACTCTCGTGCCCGCCATAATCGAAGAATTGAAGATGCAAGGCGCAGACGACATCATCGTCTTTGTCGGCGGCGTGATTCCTCGGCAAGATTACGAGTTTTTATACGAAGCTGGAGTGAAAGGCGTCTATGGCCCTGGCACACCGATTGTGGCAAGTGCGAAGGACGTGCTGGAGCAGATTCGCAAGGCGATCAAATAGATTGTGGTCGTGCCACAGTTAAGGAAAATGTGATGAGTAAATCAGACATTCGTTGGCAGCAACGCTTAAGCAACTATCAAACCGCACTAAAGCGCTTGAGCGCTGCAGTGCAGCTGAGTAAAAGGCGAGCTTTGAGCGAACTGGAGCAGCAAGGTTTGATTCAAGCCTTTGAATTCACGCATGAGTTGGCTTGGAAAGTGATGAAGGATTTTCTGAGCGATCAAGATGGCGCAGTGAGCATAGCGGGCTCAAGGGATGCCGTCCGCCTTGCGTTTTCGCGCGGGCTCATTGCGGATGGTGAGATTTGGATGGAGATGATTGAAAGTCGAAATTTGTCTTCCCATACTTACGATGAAGCCACAGCGCACAAAGTTACGGAGCGCGTCACACAACAATACACCGCATCATTTGAAGCTTTTTCGGTCGCAATGGATGCAAGACGCAATGGCTGAGCTTGGCCACTCTAATTTGCTTCATGCGCAGCCATTTGGCTTGTCGCAGGCGACCATGCAAAAGCTTGTCCATATATTTTCAACGCAACAGAAAGTGCAGCGTGTCGTAATTTATGGCTCACGCGCGAAGGGCAATTATCGAGAGGGCTCGGATATTGATCTCGTGCTGGATGCGCCGGACATAAGCTTTTTAGAAAAACTGAATTTGAACACCGCGATTTCTGAATCAAATATTCCTTATCTCGTAGATCTATCTGTGCTTCATGAACTGAAGCATCCAGGGCTACTCGATCACATAGAGCGTATCGGCCAAGTTTTTTATTCACGCAGCCGCTAAGTGATGCGACATTCAACGCCATAAGACAACTCATTTCAATGGATTTCGCTAACCAAGTTATCGTGAGTCAAGGCTCAACTCAGAGAAGAGGTGTGGCTAAAGCTATTACGCTGCTCGAATCCAGGCGAGCAGACCATCGTTTGCATGCAGACGAATTGCTCACAAGCCTTCTGCCACATTCTGGAAAGAGTTTTCGCCTTGGCATCAGCGGCGTACCCGGCGTGGGCAAGAGCACGTTTATCGAGACGCTAGGCTTGCATTTGATTAGCCTTGGCCATCGAGTAGCGGTGCTCGCAATTGATCCATCTTCCAGTGTTTCAGGTGGCTCGATTCTTGGCGACAAGACGCGGATGGAGCGGCTCTCAGTCCACGAAAAAGCATTTATCCGCCCTAGCCCTGCAAGCGGTAATCTCGGCGGCGTGGCATCGCATACGCGCGAGGCGATGCTGGTGTGTGAAGCGGCGGGTTATGACATCGTGATTGTGGAAACCGTGGGCGTGGGGCAGAGCGAGATTGCCGTGGCGGGTATGACGGATATGTTTGTGTTGATGCAGCTGCCCAATGCGGGCGATGATTTGCAGGCGATCAAAAAGGGCGTGATGGAGCTGGCGGATTTGGTGGTGATCAACAAGGCTGATCTTGACCCGGATGCTGCCATGCGAGCGCAAGCGCAGATCGTGAGCAGCATGCGGATTTTTGATATGCATGGGCATGATCACCCGACCATTGATGCGATGCAACGCGTGTTGCAAATGTCTGCGCTCAAAGGCACGGGGTTGCAAGAGTTTTGGCAAGCTGTGACGGCGTTTCAAACTGCGCAGAAGGTGAGCGGCCAAATGCAAATGCGCCGCCAACAGCAATCAGTAAACTGGATGTGGGAGCGGATTGAGACGGGGCTGAAAGATCAGTTTCGATCATCTGCGCAAGTGCGCGCGCAATTGCCGCTGCTCACGCAACAAGTGCTCTTAGGCGAGATCGCCGCATCAACTGCAGCAAGAAAACTGCTCCTAGCCGGCAAGAATACTTCGTAAGCTGCTATCAAAATCATACTATTCCTACTCAATCATCATGCAAACCATTCTTGAACAACTCGAATCCAAACGCGCCGCTGCAAAACTCGGCGGTGGCCAAAAGCGCATTGATGCGCAGCATGCCAAAGGCAAGCTTACTGCGCGGGAGCGGCTCGAAGTGCTGTTTGACGAAGGCTCGTTTGAAGAATGGGATATGTTCGTCGAGCATCGCTGCGCAGACTTTGGGATGGATCAAAACAAAATTCCCGGCGATGGCGTGGTGACGGGTTACGGCATGATCAATGGGCGCTTGGCCTTTGCATTCAGCCAAGATTTCACGGTGTTTGGCGGGGCGCTATCGGAAGCGCATGCCGAGAAGATTTGCAAGGTGATGGATCAGGCGATGAAGGTGGGTGCGCCGGTGATCGGGCTCAATGATTCGGGTGGTGCGCGCATTCAAGAAGGCGTGGCGTCGCTGGGCGGCTATGCGGATGTGTTTCAGAAAAACGTGCTGGCGAGCGGCGTGGTGCCGCAGATCAGCATGATCATGGGGCCATGCGCAGGCGGCGCGGTGTATTCGCCTTCGATGACGGATTTCATCTTTATGGTGAAAGACAGCTCCTACATGTTTGTCACCGGGCCGGAGGTGGTGAAGACCGTGACGCATGAAGAAGTGACAGCCGAAGAGCTCGGCGGCGCGATCACGCACACGACCAAGAGCGGCGTGGCCGATTTGGCTTTTGACAATGACGTGCAAGCGCTCATCATGTTGCGCCGATTCTTCAATTACTTGCCACTCAACAATCGCGAAAAAGCGCCCATTCGCCCGAGCGGCGATAAGGCAGATCGCATCGATATGAGTTTGGATACGCTCGTGCCTGATAACGCGAACAAGCCGTATGACATCAAAGAGCTGATTCTCAAAACGGTGGACGACGGCGATTTCTTTGAACTGCAAACCGACTATGCGAAAAACATCGTGATCGGCTTTGCGCGCATGAATGGCCAAAGCGTAGGTATCGTGGCCAATCAACCGCTCGTGCTCGCAGGTTGCTTGGATATCAAAAGCTCCATCAAAGCCGCACGCTTTGTGCGCTTCTGCGATGCGTTCAACATTCCCATCATCACCTTCGTCGATGTCCCCGGCTTCATGCCCGGCACATCGCAGGAATACGGCGGCATCATCAAGCACGGCGCGAAGCTGCTTTACGCTTACGCAGAAGCCACCGTGCCAAAGATCACCGTGATCACGCGCAAAGCCTATGGCGGCGCGTATGACGTGATGGCCTCCAAGCATTTGCGCGGCGACGTGAATCTGGCTTGGCCGAATGCAGAGATTGCCGTGATGGGCGCGAAAGGTGCGGTGGAGATCATCTTTCGCGAAGAAAAGAAAGATCCCGTAAAGCTCGCTGAGCGAGAGGCTGAATATAAGGCTCGCTTTGCCAATCCGTTTGTCGCCGGCGCACGGGGCTTCATTGATGATGTGATCTTGCCGCATGAAACCCGCAAACGTATTTGCCGCAGCCTCACGATGCTGAAAGACAAAAAGCTAGAGAATCCGTGGCGGAAGCATGGAAACATTCCGCTTTGAACGAGAATACTAGTCGTTCAAATTTGACATGTTAAATCCATTTTGCGATAATTAATGCTCTTATGAGAACATTTAATTTATTGTCTGCACAAAGTATTTGCGCTCAATTGGGTGCTCGCATGAAGCTATTGCGGCTTGCACGCAATTTGAGCCAGCAGCAGCTTGCCGAGATGACGCAAAGCTCATTGTCTTCTGTGCGTAGGTTGGAGGCAGTCGGCCAAGGCAGCTTAGAGTTTGTCGTGCGTATCGCTCAATCGCTGCAAGTGGTGGATCAACTCAATGATTGGTTTGTGCAGCCTACTATGAGTATTGCTGATATGGAGCGAGCACAGGCCGCTGGGCAGCGTCAACGTGCGCGTGCACCGCGTGCTGCGAAAAGTGTAACGGTGACTTGATGCCTATCAAGAAGATTCAAGTGATCTATGACGGCTGGGGCGAGAGATGGCCGCTTGGCACGTTGGCTGAAAGCAATGTGGGCAGTGGACAAGGTATATTGTTTGAATACTCTGCCCAAGCTACTCTGCGAGGCTTAGCGCTTTCACCGATGCATCACCCCCTGCCCAGCTCTGGCGCATCAAGATCATTTCAAGGCGCATCTCATGCATACGGGCTGCCGGGCTTTATTGCTGATGCATTGCCTGATGGCTGGGGCATGCTGCTCATGGATCGTGCGCTTCGCAAGCTCGGGCGCGATCCGCGCAGTGTCTCAGTATTAGAGCGGCTAGCCATTGTGGGCGAACGGGCGATGGGCGCGTTATCGTTTGAGCCTGCAGATGTTGATGTGTTGCCAGCTGAGCGTTTGGAGCTGAAGGCTTTGGCGCAGCAAGTGATGGCTTTGCAATCAGCTCAAAGCGCGGGCACAGATCAAGCGGATGCGCAGTTGCGCCATCTCATGCAGCTTGGTGGATCGCCGCAAGGCGCGCGGCCTAAAGTGTTGGTGGATTTCAATTCGCGCACAGAACGAATCAGCAGTGGCATGCCACTGGCTGGCAGCGCCACGCCTTGGTTGATGAAATTTCCTGCAGACAACGAGCACCGCGAGGTGTGTGCTGTTGAAGAGCTTTACGCACGAGTGGCAAGAGCTGGCGGCATAGATATGCCCAAGAGCCGTGCATTTGAGCTGGGCGCAAAACACAGCGCTTTTGGCGTGGAGCGGTTTGATCGCGTGGTGATGGTGCAAGGCAAGGAGCGAAGCGTGATTCGCGTGCCGATCATGAGCATGGCCGCTTATCTGCAAGCTGATCACCGCTTGCCCTCGCTGGACTATGAGACTATTTTGTTGGCTACATTAAAAATCACCGGTGATCAACGCGAAGTGCTCAAAGCGTTTGATCGCTGCCTCTTCAATGTTTTGATGCACAACCGCGATGATCACGCGAAGAATTTCGCCTTCCGCATGGATAGCCAAGGCTTTTGGAAGCTCTCACCAGCTTTTGACTTGACTTATAGCTTCGGCCCTAGTGGCGAGCATTCGACCAGCGTGGCAGGGCATGGAAAAAACATCAAGCGTGAGCATTTGCTGCGCGTGGCGAAGGCTGCCGGCATTTCAGAAAAAATAGCTTTGCAAAGGATGTTGCATTGGTGCCTTGCAGCGAGCGGCATCAAACGCCATTCCGCTGCGCTCACGATCCGAAAAACCACCCTCACAGAGCTGGAGCAAGGCCTACGCCAGCGCATCACATTGATTCAACCTGAATAGAGAAAACAGATTATGTTTACAAAAATCCTCATCGCCAACCGTGGTGAAATTGCCTGCCGTGTGATGGCGACCGCAAAGAAAATGGGCATTGCTACTGTGGCTGTTTACTCAGACGCGGATAAAGATGCGCGGCATGTGCAACTGGCTGATGAAGCAGTGCACATCGGCGCTGCGCCCTCGCGGGAGAGCTATTTACTTGCCGACAAGATCATTGCGGCTGCAAAGCAAACTGGGGCGCAGGCGATTCATCCGGGGTATGGTTTTCTTTCGGAAAACGAAAGCTTTGCCAAGCGCTGCGAGGAAGAGGGCATTGTGTTTATTGGCCCGAAGCACTATTCGATTGCTGCGATGGGTGACAAAATTGCATCGAAGAAGCTCGCGAGTGCAGCGAATGTTAATTGCATTCCGGGTTACAACGATGCGATTGAAACGGCCGAGCAGGCGGTAGAGATCGCCAAAGGCATTGGCTATCCGGTGATGATCAAGGCGAGCGCGGGCGGGGGCGGCAAGGGGCTGCGTGTGGCGCATAACGACAAGGAAGCGTTGGAGGGCTTTACGAGCTGCCGCAATGAGGCGCGCAACAGCTTTGGTGATGATCGCGTGTTTATTGAAAAGTTTGTGCAAGAGCCTCGGCACATTGAGATTCAGGTGCTGGGCGACTCACACGGGAATGTGATTTATTTGAACGAGCGCGAATGCTCGATTCAGCGGCGGCATCAGAAGGTGATTGAAGAGGCGCCATCGCCTTTTATCACGGAGGCCACGCGCAAGGCGATGGGCGAGCAGGCTGTGGCGCTGGCGAAGGCTGTGAAATATCAGAGCGCGGGCACGGTGGAATTCGTGGTGGGCAAAGATCAGGATTTTTATTTTTTGGAGATGAACACGCGCTTGCAGGTAGAGCATCCCGTCACCGAATGCATCACGGGGCTGGATTTGGTGGAGCTGATGATTCGCGTGGCTGCGGGGGAGAAGCTGCCGCTTGAGCAGAAAGATGTGCAGCGCAACGGCTGGGCGATGGAATGCCGGATCAATGCGGAAGATCCGTTTCGCAATTTCTTGCCGTCAACGGGGCGGCTTGTGCGCTTCTCGCCGCCGCAGCAAACCATGTTTCAAGGTAACACGCAAGATTTGCAGGGCGTGCGGGTTGACACCGGCGTGCAAGACGGTGGCGAGATTCCGATGTATTACGACTCGATGATCGCCAAGCTGATCGTGCATGGCCAAAGCCGCACGGAGGCGATTGCGAAGATGCGCGAAGCGCTAAATGCGTTTGTGATTCGTGGCGTGCAGAGCAATATTCCATTCCAAGCGGCGCTGCTGGCGCATCCAAAATTTGTGAGCGGCGATTTCAATACCGGTTTTATTGCAGAGAACTATGCGCAAGGCTTCAGCAGCGAAGATGTGCCGCATGATGATCCGAAAATTCTGCAAGCGATTGCGGCTTTCGTGCGCCGCAAGACGCATGAGCGCGCAGCGGGCATCAGCGGGCAGCTGGCGGGCTACGAGGTGAAGTTGGAAAGTGACTACGTAGTGATCACCTTGGATGCAGATGGCCAGCACACATACACGCCCGTACACATACAAGAAATTCAAGGTAAAGTGGGCTTTGCCCGGCTAAGAATAAGCGAGTCTAGCTATGAAGTTCATAGCAATTCGCGTTTGAATGATATTGCGATTCATGGCAGCATCAACGGCTTGCCATTCACTGCGCAGGTGGAGCGCGGCACGGCTAAAGAGCCGCTGGCCTATCGCGTGTTGCACAACGGCACTCAGATCGACGCACTCGTGCTCTCGCCTCGCGCTGCTGAGCTGCACAAGCTCATGCCGCATAAGAGAGAGCCCGATATGAGCAAATATGTGCTCTCGCCGATGCCGGGGCTGCTGGTGGACGTTGCCGTCAGCGTTGGCCAGAAAGTGCAAGCGGGCGAGCGCGTCGCGGTGATTGAAGCGATGAAGATGGAGAATGTGTTGTTTGCTGCGGCTGATGGCGTGGTGGGCAAGGTGCTGGCTGCTAAAGGCGAATCGCTGAGTGTGGATCAGCAGATCATTGAGTTTATTTAAACGAATTTTTATCATGAACAAAATCGAATTTGAAGCTGCTTTAATAAGCCAAGGCTATGCGCCTGCCGTGTTGATGGAAAAGCCCGTGGGCTACACGATGGATGTGCACCAGCATCCGTTTGATGCGTATGCATTGATCACAGCAGGTGAAATCACGCTAGAAGTCGCTGGCGTACAAACCAGTTATCCCGCTGGCAGCACATTCCAATTGCCAGCAGAAACACCTCACAAAGAAAGTGCTTTGCAGCAAGGCGTGACTTATCTTTCAGGGCGCAGGGCGGTGGCTGCAGCATGAATTCCAATGCTGTCTTAATCGTTGTTGACGTGCAAAACGGCTTCATGCTTGGTGGCGGCTTGCCTGTGCCGCGTGGGGATGAGCTTGTTCCCATCATCAATGCGTTGGCAGCGAAATTTACCAATGTCGTGCTCACGCAAGATTGGCATCCAAGGGGGCATGCGTCGTTTGCCTCCAGCCACGCGGAGAAAAATCCTTACGACGTGATCAAGCTGCCTTATGGCGATCAAGTGCTCTGGCCGGATCATTGCATCCAAGGCACGCATGATGCCGCGCTGCATGCTGATTTGCATATTCCTCATGC
>JAYUSD010000057.1:0-11251 GCA_043755865.1 Variovorax sp.
GCCACAGACATGCTCAAGCGCGTCGGCCTCTCCGAGCGCTTGAATCATTATCCGAAAGTGATGAGCGGTGGCGAGCAGCAGCGCGTGGCGCTCGCCCGCGCCTTCGTCGTCGAGCCCGCCGTCTTGCTCGCCGATGAGCCCACTGGCAGCCTAGATTTCGCCACCGGCGAGCGCGTGATCCAGCTGATGTTTGAGCTCAATACCGAGCGCGGCACGACGCTCGTGATGGTCACGCATGATCGCGCTATCGCCGCGCAATGCAATCAGCGCGTGGTGATTGAGGCGGGGCGGATTGCTGTCTGATCTCTTTGGCTGGGTTGTTGCCGCTTCGCCTTCATGCGAACCTCTCGCCTGCCGCGTGCCGTGCCCGAAAAAGCCGAGGCCTTTCTTTCGTGTAGCTCTCTTGCTCGCAAGCTGCGAGCTACGTACCTCTGTGGTTTTGATAACGTGATTGGCCGCGCTCAACCAAAGAAAGGCTTCGTTTTTTCAGACCCATCACGCTGCGGGTATGGTTGGTTGGCGCGTCGTCACTTACTATTAAATTCATAGCTGCTTGCGCAATAAATACGCCGGCGATCTGTCTCTTTTTCTTTTAAATTTCCCTAAAATTTAATGATTGACCGATTATGACTTGTTGCTTTTGAATCTGCGATTCTTGGTTGTCTAAAATCATTTTCGTATAGTCTCTATAGGAGCTTGTGGAATGAAACTGTTGAGTCTTTTCGTTATGTCATGGCTTGCTTTCGTAGGTGCGAGTGAGGTATTTGCATGCTCGCCCAGTCACGAATTGACTGAATTTACATATGATGTTTCTGCAGTAGCTTTGGATGAAAACAACAGGTCACGTATCGCCAAAAGTCTAGCTCGGGTCACCCAGCCCGGTGCTAGTGTTGATTGGGTGGAGTTGACAGTGTGGCGAAATACAAAGCCCGTAGATAACGCTTTTAAAAAACTAGAAGATGAAAAATTCCAAGCACGCGTTGACTATCTACAGCAGCTTTTTGTGCGACTTGGCACACCACTCAAAGTCCATATTCATGTTCGTAATCCAGAAATTACAGCTAAGCGTTCTGAAGCGGCGGCGTTCAAAATATTTCTGAAGAAAACTGAAGCGGCTGAAATTTCAATTGTTCATTTCAAACCTTGCCAATGCCGAATAAATATTCCCATGCCCCCTCGTGATGGATGCCCAAGAGTTTAGAAATACTTATGAGGGTTGCATCTTTCAAATAGCATTTGACCCTTGGATCACTACGATTTCAATAGCAATATACGCAGAATCTATGCCCGGCAATCTAGCTCTTCTGCCTTAAATTTCCTCTAAAAAATCGTGACCACATGCCAATCATACTCATTAACACCAAAGCGTCACGCGCAGGTTTGGGCGAGCGGGTCAGTCAGGGATGGGTACGTTTGACGCGTCTTACTGATCGTCTTACAATAGCTCCATGAATGCAGTCTTATCCACCATCTACGACAACACCACCCTCTCCAGCAAAGGGCAGTTGGTCATCCCTAAAGCGTTCCGCGAGCGGATGAATTGGGTTGCGGGGGATCAGTTGCAGGTTGTGTTGATGGATGAGGAGATTCGGCTGAGGCGTGTGCAGCCGGCTTCTAAAAGCGGGGTGCTGGAGGATGTGGCGGGTTGTTTGAAGGCGGCAGCGCGGCGCTTGGGCGGCGGGAAACTGTCTGAGGCTGAGATCAAGCAGCGTATCGGTGAGCGGCTCAAAGCACGGCTGAACGTTTGATCCACCGAGATTGCTGATGATTGCGTTCGATACCAATATCTTGGCTCGTCTACTGTTGGCCGACGACGCGCGGCAGTACGCGCAAGCGCGTGAATTGCTTTCCTTGAAACGTGACTTTACTGCGCCGATCACGGTGATGCTGGAGTTGGTGTGGGTGCTGGAGACCTATGAGCTGACCAGCTCTGACATTTGCGACGCTTTTAACAAGCTCTTGGCCTTGCCGAATTTCAAGCCTGCCCACGAGTCTGAGTTACGAGAAGTGCTCTGGCTCTACGGCCAAGGCTTGGATTTTGCAGATGCCTTGCATTGGCGATTGAGTGCTAATGCAGAGCAGTTCGTGACGATGGATCGCAAAATGGTGAGCAAAGCTAATAAATTGCTGGGCGACAGCAAGCAGCCTAGGTTGGCTGACGTGGCGAGTTATTTGCTGGCGAATAAAACTGCATAGCTGAAATACAGTTCGTCCGTTCGGGCTGACTTTGTCGAAGCTAGGAGAGCACTTCGACAAGCTCAGGGCGAACGGGAGTTTAGCTCGATTTATAATTAAAGGCTTTGCTGCTCGCGATTGCGAACAGCGCAATACCCTAGCTTTTGAAATTAACAACAGTATGGCTTTGATCGTCCATAAATATGGCGGCACCTCGATGGGCTCGCCTGAGCGGATTCGTAATGTGGCTAAGCGCGTGGCCAAATGGGCGCGGGCGGGGCATCAGATGGTGGTGGTGCCTTCTGCGATGAGTGGCGAGACGAATCGTTTGCTGGCGCTGGCGAAGGAGCTTTCTCCTGCGAAGCCGACTGCGGCCTATTCACGTGAGCTCGATCAATTGGCTGCGACTGGCGAGCAAGCTTCATCTGCATTGTTGGCGATTGCTTTGCAAGCCGAGGGCATGGAATCGGTGAGCTACAGCGGCTGGCAAGTGCCGATTAAGACGGACAGCTCGCATACCAAAGCTCGCATTGAGAGCATTGACGATCAAAAGATTCGTGCGGATCTGAGTGCAGGCCGCGTGGTGATCGTGACGGGTTTTCAAGGCGTGGATGCGGGTGGCAATGTGACGACGCTGGGGCGTGGTGGCTCGGATACTTCTGCGGTCGCAGTCGCGGCAGCGCTGAAGGCCGCTGAATGCTTGATTTACACCGATGTGGATGGCGTGTATACGACTGATCCGCGCGTGGTGCCTGAGGCGCGGCGCTTGCACACCGTGAGCTTTGAAGAGATGCTGGAGATGGCGAGCATGGGCAGCAAAGTTTTGCAGATCCGCTCGGTGGAATTCGCGGGCAAATACAAAGTGCCGCTGCGCGTGCTCTCCAGCTTTACGGATTGGGATATTGATATCAACATCGAGGCCAAATCGGGCACTTTGATCACTTTTGAGGAAGATGAAAACATGGAACAAGCCATCGTCTCTGGCATTGCTTTTAACCGCGATGAAGCGAAAATCTCGATCCTCGGCGTGCCAGACACACCGGGCATTGCTTACAACATTTTGGGCGCGGTAGCCGATGCGAATATTGAAGTGGATGTGATCATTCAGAATATTTCTAAAGACGGGAAAACTGATTTTTCCTTCACCGTGCATCGCAATGATTTTGCGAAGACGATTGATTTGCTCAAAGCGAAAGTGAGCCCCAAGCTGGGTGCGGCAGAAGTGGTGGGCGATGCGAAGATCTGCAAGGTTTCCATCGTGGGCATCGGCATGCGCAGCCATGTGGGCATTGCGAGCAAAATGTTCCGCTGCCTCGCAGAAGAGGGCATCAATATTCAGATGATCTCGACCAGCGAGATCAAGACGTCAGTGGTGATTGATGAGAAATACATGGAACTGGCTGTGCGCGCGCTGCACAAGGCGTTTGATTTGGATCAGCCCGCGGCTTGATCTTCTCGCGCTCAGAAATGCAAAAAGCCACCTCGCGGTGGCTTTTTGTTTGGCAAGCAAAGGGTTTGCTTGAATCGGATGACTTCACCGTCCTTATTTAACTGTCATCACCCAAGCAGCAAGCTTCGTGGCTTCAGCTTCTGTGACTTGTGGGTTTGCTGGCATTGGCACAGGGCCCCAATTGCCTTTGCCGGGCGTGCTGCCTTTTTGGATTTTCTCGGCCAGCATTTTTGCAGCGCCTGCGTCAGCAGCGTATTTTTCAGACACGGATTTGTAAGACGGGCCGACCATTTTTTTGTCAACCGCGTGGCAAGCCATGCAATTTTTAGCTTGCGCCAAGGCGGCATCAGCAAAGGCAGGCGCCTGCACGCTGGAGAGCAAAGCGGCAGCAGACAGGAGGGTGATCAAGCGAATTTTCATTGTCGTCCTTTAAAGCGCAAGGGCCCGGAGTTCAGGCTTTATTGCAATACACTGGTGATAACGAGATTTTAGGCAATTGGGTTGACATCGCGCCGCACGCTGCGCTGAAATCTTTGGTTTGCACCAAATGAGTGCAAATTCTCTTGAAAAAAGGACGAATCATGTATTTTCTAGGCGCAGGCGTGATTTTATTGCTACTCAAGTTTCTTGAGATTGGCCCTGTTGGGCAGTGGGATTGGGCGGGCAGTTGGTATTTGTTTGCGGCGCCCTTTATCTTGGCAGTGGTCTGGTGGGCTTGGGCGGATGCCTCGGGTTTCACGAAGAAAAAAGCCATGGACAAGATGGACAAGCGCAAAGCAGACCGTTTGGATAAAAACCGTGAAGCTTTAGGCATGGGCCCGGGCAAGCGGCGCAAGTAATTGATGCGAATCACGGGTGCAAACAAGCCATGCAAATTGAAGAAAAGCCAAGGTTTGCAACGCCCTTTGAATGGATCGGTGGCGAAAGCCAAGTCAAGGC
This sequence comes from Variovorax sp., assembly GCA_043755865.1. Lineage (GTDB taxonomy): Bacteria > Pseudomonadota > Gammaproteobacteria > Burkholderiales > Burkholderiaceae_C > JANMDU01. The sequence goes on from JAYUSD010000057.1 coordinate 4,565, forward strand.
GCTGATCGAGCGATTCTACGATTTGATGGATTTAGAGCCAGACTTTGCGCGGCTGCGGCAAGTGCATCCGCCATCGCTTGAAAATTCCCGCGAACGCACTTTTTTGTTCATCTGTGGGTGGCTCGGCGGCCCGCAGTACTACACCGAAAAGTTTGGTCATCCGCGTTTGCGCGCGCGGCACATGCATGTGCCGATTGGCATTCAAGAGCGTGATGAGTGGCTGGCCTGCATGGATCGCGCGATGGGTGAGACGGGTGTACCCGAGGATTTGCGCTTTCGCCTGCGGACGAGCTTTTTTCAGACGGCTGATTGGATGCGCAATCAAGGCGTCCCGTCGTAAGGCTTCATCATGGCCATCCGTGAAATATTGAAGATGGGGGATGCGCGCTTGCTGCGCATTGCGCAACCGGTGCGCGAGTTCAACACACCAGATCTAGACGCGCTGCTGCAAGATATGCAAGACACGATGATTGCTGCCAACGGCGCGGGCTTGGCTGCTCCGCAAATCGGCGTGGATTTGCAGCTTGTGATCTTCGGCAGCGGTCAGATTAATCCGCGCTACCCCGATGCACCGCCTGTGCCACGCACGGTGCTGATCAACCCAGTCGTTACCCCATTTTTTAAAGGAAAACAGCCAGTAGCCGGCACAGAATATGCGCACAGTGCTACTGAATCTATAGCGTTTGATCTGAGCTACCAAGCAGATGCTCATGATCTAGAAGATGGCTGGGAAGGTTGCCTCTCCGTGCCCGGCCTGCGCGGTGAGGTGCCGCGCTTTCGCACCATTCGCTACCAAGGTTTTGATGAGACGGGGCAAGTGATTAACCGCACGGTTGATGGCTTCCATGCCAGAGTGGTGCAGCATGAGTGTGATCATTTGCACGGCATCCTCTATCCCATGCGAGTGAAAGATTTCACGCGATTCGGATTCACGGAAGTTCTTTTTCCTGACTTAGGTTCTGTTCAGGATGACGATTAGGCGCTAAATTGTGCGGCTTTCCAGTCGTGCTCGGTGATGCGATACAAACAGTGTTGCTGGAGCGCATGACCATCCGAAATTTTAGGGTGATCAAAATCTGCTCTTGCATTTTGCATACCGATCCGCTCCATAACAGCGCTAGACTTTTTGTTATTCAATGCCGTAAAAGAGACGATTTCGGGCAGGTGCAGCACCTCAAAACTAAATCGTAGAATTTCATGCGCAGCCTCAGTTGCATACCCCTTTCCCCATGCTTGTGCGCGAAGCCGCCACGCGATTTCTACGCAAGGGCTAAACGGAAAGTAATTGGTTTGCGTCGCATACAGGCCAACGAATCCTATGAATTGATGCGAGTCCCGAGTCTCTACCGCCCAAATGCCCCAGCCTCGCTCTGCAAATTGCGAAAACCAATGATCAATCAGCCTGTCACTTTCTGCACGTGATATCGGCGACGGAAAATACTTCATAACCTCTGGATCGATGCCCATCGCAGCGAATGGCGCACGATCACTTTCGCGCCAATTGCGCATATTTAGCCGCGCAGTGCGTAACTCTGTTGGCTGCTTGAAGTGAAGTAAATTCATCGCGTAGTTAATGTGCTGAAATCTGCAGTCAAACTAAAGTGCAAAGTGCAAAGTGCAAAGTGCAAAGTGTAGACGTGTGGTCAGTGCAACGAACAGACCACTGGTGTATGGTCTGAGGGCCGCTCATTCTTGCGGGGCAACTTATCAATGATGCAGCTTTGCACACGCGGCTTCAAGGCATCGCTCACCAATGTGTAGTCAATCCGCATGCCTTTGTTGCGGCGGAAAGCGAGCTCGCGATAATCCCACCAGCTGTACAGCTTGGGCGCTTGCTCAAACATTCGGAAGGTATCGTGCAAGCCAAGGCCAAGGATGTGTTTGAGCTGCTCGCGTTCGGCATCTGTGTGGTGGATTGTGCCCTTCAAGCCGACTGGGTCGTAGGTGTCGCGGTCATCAAAGGTGATGTTGAAATCGCCCACGAGCACGAGCTGCGGATGCGCTGCGAGCTCTGTGTTGAGCCATTCGCGCAAGGCTTTAAGCCATTTCATTTTGTATTTGAATTTATCACTGGTTGGCGCTTCGCCGTTGACAAAATACCCGTTGACCACGCGCACGCTGCCTAAAGGCGTTTGCAGCGTGGCGGCGATGATGCGGCTTTGCTCATCTTCGAAGCCGGGAATGTTTTTCTGTACATCTGAGACTGCGCTAACGGTTTCATTTCGCGTCAGCCAAGCCACGCCGTTATACGTCTTCTGGCCAAACGCCTGCGCGCTGTAGCCCGCAGCTTCAAAATCAGCAAACGGAAATTTTTCGTCAGTTATCTTGAGTTCTTGCAAGCCAAGTGCATCGATTTTTTCACCTTCGGGCTGCGCGGCCAGCCACTCCAACACTTGGTTGGCGCGGATATTGAGGGAGTTGACGTTCCACGTCGCAATTTTAAAGCTCATTTTTAAGTGTTTTCACTGTATAGCCGGCATCAAATATACGCGGAGTGCTATTGAATCAGGAGTGATTCAAATATGCAGAAATGCCAAAATTCCAACGATCAAGCCCGCTGCACCCGCGCCAAGCATGCCCCATTCGAGCCATCTGCGCTTGGTGAGCAATGCAATGGCAGCCATGGCAATGGCCACTTGCAGCAAGGTGGTCGATTGTGCCCAGCGGTGATGCTCGTGCATTTGCGCATCGGATTTTTTATCCCAATCTGTGGCCTCTGCTTCTAGTTTGTCAGCCGCAGCTTTGATCTCCACTTTCTCTTTTTCGTAGCGCTCAATCTTGGCTTGGTATTTGGATTTATCAGCCTCCACCAAAGTTAGATCACGCGAGACTTCAGCCAGCGATTGCTTGGTGCTTTTCGATTGAAAATAATTCCATTGGTTGGAGGCTTCAGTTTTCTTAATGGCTGCATTGTTTTTATAAAGCCCCGCATTGGCCTGCGTCGCACCGCTCATGTAGCCAAAAATCGCACCCACAGTAGCGATCATGGCGGTGAACAGGGCGATTTGATTGATGATACTGCGCCCGCCTACACCTTCGTGGTCTTCGTCATGCGATGCGCCGTGGCCACCGCCGCCGCGTTGCTGAGCATGCTCAAGCGCATGATCGTGTGGCCCGTGAACGTGAAATCCTTGTCCTGACATAGGAAACTCCTGTTATAAATTAATTTTTGAGATACGTCGTGAAACTATAGTGCAGGCCAGCGGCTGCGATATGTGCATGATGCTCGACTGCCTTCCAACTGGCATCGACAATTGGCGCAAACGCATCGCCTGCGTACTCTGCATCAAGATCTGTGATCACTAATCTGTTAGCCAGCGGCAGTGTTTGCGCATAAATCTGCGCGCCGCCGATCACCCACACTTCCGTGCTGCCTAATTGCTCACAAATCAATAGCGCCTCGCTCAATTGGTGTGCCGGCGAAGCGCCATTTTTCTTTAAATTTTCTCGTGTGGCAGCATCTGAGGATATGACCACATTCATCCGCCCCGGTAGTGGTCTGAATTTAGGTGGCAAGCTGTCCCACGTTTTGCGCCCCATGATCACAGGATGCCCCAGCGTCGTGCGCTTGAAATGCGCAAGGTCTTCTGGCAGATGCCAAGGCATCTTGCCATTTTTGCCAATGACGCGGTTGTGAGCCTGCGCCCAGATGAGGTTGATTTGCATGACGGATCAAATTGCCACTGGCGCTTTGATCGCCGCATGGTGCTGATAGTTAACGATGTCAAAATCCTCGTACTCGTAATCAAAGATCGAAGCAGGCTTGCGTTTGAGCACGAGCTGGGGATAGGCGAAGGGTTCGCGGGCGAGTTGGGTGGTGACTTGATCGTGGTGATTGCTATAAATGTGGCAATCGCCACCCGTCCACACAAAATCGCCCACATCCAAATCGCATTGCTGAGCGAGCATGTGGGTGAGCAGGGCGTAGCTGGCGATGTTAAACGGCACGCCGAGAAAGATGTCGGCGCTGCGTTGGTAGAGCTGGCAGGAGAGCTTGCCCCGAGCTGGAGGCGACTTGTCATTCGTGCCATCTTCGCCGGGCGCAACATAGAACTGGAAGAACGCGTGGCATGGCATGAGCGCCATTTTGGGCAGATCGGCCACATTCCACGCGCTCACAATGATTCGGCGCGAATCGGGATTGGTTTTGAGCTGATCAACGACTTGCGCGATTTGATCAATATGGCCTCCATCAGGTGTAGGCCAGCTACGCCATTGCACGCCATACACTGGCCCGAGATCGCCCGTTTCCTTATCAGCCCATTCATTCCAAATCGTCACGCCGCGCTCACGCAGCCAATTGGCGTTCCCATCGCCGCGCAGAAACCACAAGAGCTCTAGCACGATAGATTTAAGATGCACTTTCTTCGTCGTCACCAGAGGAAATCCCTCGGCAAGATTGAAGCGCATTTGATGGCCGAAGACGGAGCGCGTGCCTGTGCCGGTGCGGTCCGTTTTGGCGATGCCGTGCTCAAACACATGGCGCATGAAGGTTTCGTATTGGTTGCTTGGCATGATGATGAAAAAAAATTAATAACCGCCGAAAAGCGTGTCCATGGCCTGCGTAATCAGATCTGCATTCTTTTGCCAATGATCGACAGGGCGAATAAGCCCTTGCGCAGGAAAGGCTGCAATCGCAGCAGTGTCGAGAATGAGTTTTTTGCCTTTGAGCGTGAAGCTCGGGTTGATATCGCGCACAGGATAAGGCAAATAATCTGCCACGCGAAGCGGTAGCACGACGCGTGTGCCCAAAGTGTCTAAAAATGTGTTTTGCACATCCACCAGAAAAGGTGTTTTGCGAGCCAACACCGGGTCAGGATGCGCATAGACATCGTAGCGAGCCATGGCAATTCCTTAAAACGTGCGATATTTCGCCAACGGCAAGCCTTCTTTCTCGATGCGCGCGTTGTAGGCCGCAAAAGCTTCGCGATTCTCCTCGCGCCATTGCTCCCAGTATTGGCGCTTCATCTCTTGAGAAAACCAAGCATCCACCGTTTTTGACATATTTATGCCAAGCTTTTTAGCCAAGTCAATTGACTCGGCAGACAACGTGAGATTCACAGCGCGCTTGCCAGATTTGCTGGCAGGGGTGATCGTGGATGAGGGCGTGAGCGAAGGAAGAGAAGTCATCGGCAGCTCCTGTGAAATTCAAACATGCACAAAATATATGCATTACGTTTATGCGCATGATTTATGTTGACGCAATTATGGCACGAGGCGAGCGATACCGTCATATAGGTATAGGTATTTAGGCTTTTTGAGCCTCTAGCCGATATGGAATATGCGTCAATTGCTATTAAATTTATAGTAACTTTGCTTTTGGTACAGCGTGAGAAAAAATAAATTTTCAGCACTTGCAGTCTTTCCACTGCATCAAATTATTAAAAATCATGCTTTGTGACTACTTGTGAAAAAACGTGTGGAATAGGATGCAAAAGTCTGATTCAGACACGTCTTTATCCACATTCTGTTATGGGTGCGTGGCACGAAGGTTCACATAGTCACAAAGGACGCTGCCATGAAATTCTTATCTTTATCCCAAGCCGCCACTGCGGTCTCATTCGCTGGCTTGCTGGCCGCATGTGGTGGTGGCGATGGTGGAGGTGGATGTGGAGGTGGAGGTGGAGGTGCAGCGCCTGATGCGCCGTCAGTGGCTTGGGCGAGCCCAGCCGCATTTGTTACGCCAGGCGCAGCGAGCACATCCTTTGCTTTGGCAAACTGCAGCAAGTATGACTACGATTCCGATAGCAGACAAGATCTGTACAACGCCACTTTGAACATTGCATCGAATGGCGACATGAGTATTTCAGCTGCTATGACCTTGACCGACTACCGTCAGCCCGATATTTAGCATTGCATTTGCCGATGCGAGAAGCAGCAGTTGGTCTGCCAGCGGCACGACTCAAACGCCTACATATGCTTTGAACATGAACCAGAGCCTACGCAGCGGCAATACAGATTTAAATATTTACGATGAAGGCGATGAAGATGGTGATGCTGGATTAAACGTTAGTCGCTATGACGGCAGCGTCAGCCCCCGTATTTATTTCAGTATTGGATGTGACATGACAGTTCGCTTGGCCTTGCAAATCGGCCCAGATCAAGTCCGCGCGGCCAAAAATCTGGGCACAGCAGCCGGCGTGACGATGTTTGACAGCTACGATGCCGAAGGCCGAATTGGAGGCGGCAATGCATTCTGGTTCAATTCATATGTATCGACAGAATATTCGAACCTTCGCTTTAACCTGAGCACGGGCGAGCTCTCCAGCAGTGCTTCTGCCACAGGCACTTTTAGCCCCATCAGCTTGGCGCTGCCAACATCTGCAAATGGTTCCATCAACGGCGTGTATGGCGAATCTTTCAGCCGAGGCGATTCGTTTTTCAACTACAAAGAAGCCAAAACTATTTGTTTGGGTTATCGCAATGAAGCTTTCGATAAAGGCTTCGAGCTCTCTGCCACAGCCTACGGAAATATGTTTTATGCCACAGGTGGCCGCCGCAGTATGGTGGAGCTTAGCGGCCTTGAAGGTCCGCGCGGCATCCGCATTGAAGGCTGCGGCGGTGGTGAAGGCTAAGTCTCTTTTCTGAGCAGCTTTTACAACCCGCAGCGCGCAAGCTCTGCGGGTTTTTTCATGCCTTTTTTAAAGCATTTGTGGCCATTTGCCGGCATAGAATATGCGCAGAGTG
>JAYUSD010000058.1:0-4639 GCA_043755865.1 Variovorax sp.
ATGAGCGGGCGCAACGCGGCGAGCTTGCCGCCATAACGGCCATCCAGCGGCGAGAGAGCATTGATCGGGCTGAGTTGCGAGGCGGAGGGTGCTTGGAGAGGTGATGTCATAAGTGGCTGATTTTAAAAGCCCTATGGCCTGCGGGTGTACACAGTGGTGATCGTCCGCAAGCTTGTATCGTTTTGCAACTCATGCATGCTCCTAAAAATATAGCAAATGAGTCAATAAATACGCAGGCAATCAGGCCTTTTAATCCTTCGAATGATTTGAAAGACGATGTTGCATGCATCAAGGTGTAACTCATGAGTCAATTAAATTACCAATCGGTATCAATAGAGAATGTTCGGTATATAATCAGTGCCGGAGGGTGTTTAAACAACCGCCAAAACAAGCCTCACGGCACTTGGCAACCTATGAAAGCATCGTATGAATCACAATCCTAGAAGGCACTTTTTGAAAACTGGCGCATCACTCACCGCAGTGGCCGCCAGTGCGGGCTTGCTTGCAGCATGCGGCGGCGGCGATGATGTCGTCACGCCCGCAGCACCGACCAAAAACATTGTCGAACTGGCGCAAGCCACGCCATCGCTCAGCATTTTGGTAGAAGCTGTGATTGAGGCGGGCTTGGTGGGCGCGCTTTCCGCGCCCGGCACGCTCACGGTCTTCGCGCCCACCAATGATGCCTTCGTTAATGTGCTTACCGAGCTCGGCCTGACCAAAGCCGCGCTCTTTGCCAACAAGCCATTGCTCACCAAGGTGTTGCAATACCATGTGCTTGGTGCAACGGTGAAGAAAGCCGGCATCCCGTTAGGTAAAGCGATTGACCCCATCGTGCCCGGCGCGCAAGACGTCTTCAAGATTGATGTGGTCGGCGCAAATGTGGTGATCACCGATGGTCGCAACCGCTCGTCTAATATCACGGCCACTGACATTCTCGCCACCAACGGCGTGGTGCACATCATCGATAAAGTGATCTTGCCCGCTGACAAAGACATCGTCGCAACGGCGTTGGCAAAGAATCCTGAATTCACGACACTAGTCGCTGCGCTGCAACAAGCCAGTCTCGTCACAGCTTTGCAAGGCGCTGGCCCGTTCACCGTATTTGCGCCTACCAATGCAGCTTTTGATGCGCTGCGCTTGGAGCTCGGCGGCGGCACGACACCGATCACTGTGGCCGCATTGCTTGCCAATACAAAGCTTGCGGATATTTTGAAATACCACGTGTTGACCAGCCGCGTGATGAAAGCAGACGTGCCCGTCGGCGCTGCGGTGCCTACATTTGCCGGCGCCACAGAGACGATCAGCATCAGCGCAGGTTTTGTCATTACAGACAAAAAAGGCCGCAGCTCAAACATCACAGCAACAGACATCTTCACCAGCAACGGCGTGATTCACGTTGTTGACAAGGTGATCTTGCCCAGCGTCGCCTAGGCGCATGTTTTTCTCGTTAGTTTTTTAAACCCGCTTTAACCTTAGAAAGAAAGCACCATGAAAAAATCTCTCCTTGCCATCGCATTGGGTCTCGGTCTGTCGATGAGCGCGATGGCGCAAGACATTGTGGATGTCGCCGTGAAAGCCGGCAGCTTCAAAACCTTGGTCGCCGCAGTGCAAGCCGCTGGCTTGGTCGACACCTTGAAGGGCCCCGGCCCATTCACCGTGTTTGCACCGACAGACGAAGCCTTCGCAAAAATCCCCAAGGCCACGCTCGATGCATTGTTGAAAGACAAAGCAGCCCTGTCCAAAATTCTGACCTATCACGTGGTCTCAGGCAAAGTGATGGCCGCTGATGTGAAGCCCGGCATGGTGAAAACCGTGCAAGGTCAAGACATCACACTCGCCACCGCAGGCGGCGTGACGGTCAATGGTGCGAAAGTCGTAGCCGCTGATGTGGCCGCCAGCAATGGCGTGATTCATGCGATTGATACAGTGATCATGCCCAAGTAATTGAGCAAACGATCAAGCCGCTGCGCCGAAAGCCCAGCGGCTTTGCCTTGTTCGTGTGACATCACGATCTTGCCGATCCACAAACACCAACAAGGCCAACAAGGCCATCTCGGTTCCCTACTGTTCGCGCTGCTAAAAGAGCATGTCCTCTAAAGCAAAACGCTTAAATTTTGAAAGTAATCATGATGAAAAAATCTCTCCTCGCCCTCGTGTTGGGCTTCGGTATGTCGATGAGCGCCATGGCGCAAGATATTGTGGACGTTGCTGTCAAGGCAGGCAATTTCAAAACGCTCGTCGCTGCTGTGCAAGCTGCTGGTTTGGTCGACACGCTGAAAGGCCCCGGCCCATTCACCGTGTTTGCGCCCACTGACGAGGCATTTGCCAAGATCCCCAAAGCCAAGCTAGATGCTTTGCTCAAAGACAAGGCCGCGCTCACCAAAATCCTGACCTATCACGTGGTCGCAGGAAAAGTGATGGCTGCTGATGTGAAGGCTGGCAAGGTCAAGACCGTGCAAGGCTCTACCATGACGCTGGCCACCAAAGGGGGCGTAACAGTCAACAAAGCCAAAGTGGTGGCAGCCGACGTAGCCGCCAGCAATGGCGTCATTCATGCGATTGACACCGTGCTGATGCCAAAGTAAAAGGGCTTGATCTAACAGCCGCTTCGCTTCGCAAGAGGCCAAGCGGCTTTTTATTTGAGAAGTTTTTTTGCGCTGCTGGCCAGCGCAGCGCTCAAGTTATCCAGCACCACCGACTCCAAATTCCAGCAATGCCAAAACAGTTGCACCGGCAGCGAAAAGCCAGGCGTTAAATTAACCAGCTCGCTGCTATCGAGAAAAGGCTGCACCAGCAACTGCGGCAACACACTCACACCCCAACTCTCGCGCACCGCGCGCAACTGCGCCTGCGAGCTGGGCACAAAAAGCTGCTGCAAGTTCACCCGTTTCAGCCCAAAAGCCTTGGCCACAAACTCGCTTTGCAGATCGTCTTTACGGTTAAAAGCGATGAAGGGAATGTCTCGAAAATTATGTGCTGTGAGGCCATTTTTTAAGTCAAAACGGGTGTTGGCCGGCATAGATGCTGCGCAGACTGCTACATAATGCATAGCGCCAAGTGGCACCACCTTGCAGCCCCGCAAGGCTGCTTTGAGCGTGGTCACGCAGCCGAGCACTTGGCCGCCGCGCAGCCATTCTTGCGTGAAATCTTGATCGTCGGTAATGATCTCCAGCGGCAGCCCCTCGCGCACCAAGTCGCCCAGCGCATCGAGTGCCCAAGTGGCAATGCTGTCGGCATTGATCGCAATGGCCACGCGTTCCTCTTCGCGTGCGCCGGAGCCAGACGGCGCAAGCTCTTTCATATCGCGCTCAAGATCTGCCCGAAGCAAGCGCATTTGCTTGGTGTGCTTGATCAGCAGTTGCCCGGCGGATGTCGCCTTCAAGGGCCGGCTGCGCACGATCAACACAGTGCCTATCTGCGCTTCCAGCGAACGAAGGCGCTGAGATACGGCCGATTGGGTGATCGAGAGCCTCACCGCCGCTCTCTCGAATCCGCCTTCTTCTACGATGGCGGCCAAGCATTCCAAAGCATCTGGATCGAACGAGCTCATTATTAGCGTCTCTAATGTTAATCCGAAGAGTTTAATTTTGCTGTTATTCGATGTCAAGCTCGGGCATCATTGAAAGTTATGAAAATACTCGTACTCGGCGCAGGCATTATTGGTGTGAGCACCGCTTGGCATCTGCTGCAAGCCGGCCATGAAGTGACACTTGTGGATCGGCAAAGCGAGGCCGCGAGCGAGACGAGCTTTGCCAATGCCGCGCAAATCTCAGTGAGCTATTGCGAACCGTGGGCCAACAAAGATGCGCCGCTCAAAGCTTTGAAATGGATGTTCTCAGATGAAGCGCCGCTGCTTTTCCGCCCCCAATTTCCAGTGGGCGCGGGTTGGCATCAATACCGCTGGGGCATGCAGTTTTTAGCCAATTGCAATGACGCAGCATTTGAGCGAAACGTGGCGCAAATCGTGGCGCTGGGGCGCTACAGCCAAGCGGCCTTAAACGATATCGTCGATCAAACCGGCATTGAATACAACCGCCTTGAGAAAGGCATCGCTCATATTTTTACCGATGAGCGCGCGTTTGCGGCAGCCGCCGTTGCAGCCGAGCTGATGCGTCGCCACGGCGTGCAGCGCCAAATCGTCAGCACACAAGAGTTGCTGCGCATTGAGCCCGCGTTCAAAAGCTTTGCATCTCGCATCGTGGGCGGCACTTACACGCCCAGCGATGAGTCGGGCGATGCGCGAGAATTTACGCAGCAGCTCAGCGCGCGGTGCGGCCAGTTGGGCGCGCAATTGCTGTTTGGCCACGATATTGTGAGCCTGAGTAAAATCGGCAATGCGATTGATTCAGTGGCACTGCGCGCAAGAGCAACGGGCGTTGAACGCAGCATCCATGCCGACGCTGTGGTGGTGGCTTGCGGCAGTTATTCGGCGCCACTCCTGCGCACAGTGGGCGTGAATTTGCCGGTCTATCCCGGCAAAGGTTACAGCGTCACTCTGCCACTCTTGAAGCCCGAGCTCGCGCCGCAAGTCTCCACGATTGACGATGAAAAGAAAATCGCGATGACCCGCTTGGGCAACACGCTGCGCGTGGCCGGCACGATTGAAGTGGGTGGCTATGACCTCTCCCTTAACACTCCC
>JAYUSD010000059.1:0-11194 GCA_043755865.1 Variovorax sp.
ACCAGCCCGCCCGGCGTGGCAATCACGGCTTTATCTTGCGATTCAATCAAAAACTCCAACGCGCGCCGCTCGTATCGGCGATACGCATTCATGCCATAAAGTGCTTGAATCTCTGCCAGGGAAGTGCCTGCCAACTTCTCAATCTCGGCACTTATTTCGAAAAACGGGTAATCCAACGCTTGAGCAAGCAGCTTACCCAACGTAGATTTACCAGCACCACGCAGCCCAATCAATGCGATCTTTTGAGAGCGTTTGGGGCCACTAGCCGGCATAGAATCTACGCTAGGCGCTCCTAAATATGTAGCAACATTCAGCCGCAGGTTTTTCAGTTGCACCTCATCTGCATGCTCCAGCAGCTTGCGCAGCATGAGCCATTCAGGATTTGTTGTCGTCAAGTCGCCATGCAGCGCGGCCAGCGGGCATTCGAGCGCATCGGCCACCTGCTGTAGCACCAGAATCGACGCATTGCCCACACCGTATTCAAGGTTAGCCAGATGACGCTCAGACACCTCTGCGGAGGCAGCCAGCGCCTTGCGCGTCAAACCCCGGCGCGCTCGCTGGCTGCGCACACGCTCGCCCAAAGCCACGAGAAATGGGTTTTTATCAGCAGCGGTTTCAGCTTGAGCCTCATTCCCGGACGGACTAATATGCAATATATTGCGTGACATGGGTTGGTTCTCAGATGTACATTTTCATTTGCATTATTGTGCATTGCGCACGCATGACACGTCAAATAAACAGTTGAGACGGCAGGCTTGCGCAATCAAACCTAACATCTTCCGCTTGCCTGCTAGCCCTTTACAAGCGCGCGCAGAGCGCTTGTAAAGGCAGACGCACAATTGCAGTGATTGGATCGCTTGCATTCAGCTATTTCTGCGCCCTGACTGGCCTGTTACGCTATCACGCTATGAACCCCGCCACACCCGCTCAGCTGTATCTTCCACTCAGTACCGAGCTCTCAACTGCTATCGCAAAGATGACGCAAGCCATTGGCTCCGCACACTGGTTTGAAGCCGTCTTGAATCTGCTGGCGACAGTTTGCATGGTGGACTCAGGTGGTGTGATGGTCTATCTCAAAGAGCAACGCCCTCGCCGCATCTTGCATCGCTACAACCCAATCGAGCGAGCATTGCCCGAAGACGCTTATCTGCTCGGCCCTTATGCGCTCGATCCCCATTACCGTTTGTTTGCCGAAGGATGCCCAAGCGGCATGCATTGGCTTCAAGACATTGCGCCCGATGATTTTTTCCAAAGTGAGTATTACCGGGTGTTTTATTCGCAGATCGGCCTATCGGATTCGATTGAGCTGCTTTGGCGAATTGATGCAGACAGCGCACTGAATATTTTTATTGAACGCAGCATTAGAAATGCAAAATTTCAGACCACTGATTTGATCGCGATCAACGCCGTATTACCGATTATTTTTGCCGCAGCGGCGAAGCACCATGAATTGACTGCCACGGCAGCACAGCGCGACAGCGACAGCCTCACGCATCGCAAGGTGCAAAGCACGATTGAAAACTTTGCCAGCTCGCTTTTGACAAAGCGCGAGCGAGAAGTGCTGTTTTATATGCTGAGCGGCTATTCTTCAGCGCTCACCGCGCAACGCCTGAGCACAAGCGAGGGCACAATCAAAATTCACCGGAAAAACATTCACCGCAAGCTCGATATTGGCTCTCAGGCCGAGCTGTTTTCTTTGTTCATCAACTGCATTCAGTTTGCTTCGCCCGATGGGGCTGTTGATCCGCTGGAGTCTTACCAAAGCGCACCCAAGAGCGCTGCAAGAGTCTCACTGCTCTAACGAGCGTGTGGGATGTAGATGCCGCGCTTGTGATCGCGCAGCCAATCTTCGATAGGGATGTCGCTGTCAAGCGGAAATATAGGACGTTGCACTTTAGAAAACGGCAGCCGTTTGTAGTCCATCGTGCACAGCGCACCGCTGTCGCACACAATCACTTGGCCTGCTATCGGCTCAAACGCCGCTCTAAAGTGCTGCATCGACTTAAGCGCCACTACACTTTTGTTCTCAGGGTGAATGCCAAAGGCTCTGAACTGCTCCAGATCAAGTATCTGTGATCGTTGACTGACGATCAGTATCTCGATGCCAGCGACACGAACGACAGCCGTCATTCCCCAGCTGCGCTGCAATCCACCGATCATTGCACCACTGCCTACATAGTTACCATCACTTAAGCTAATGACAGTGCATTGCAAAACCAGCGGGTCGCCGCCAAAGCGCGGATCAGTTTTGCCGCCAAGGCGGATCGCAACTGTGTCACCACATAGGTGACCATGCAATTGATGTGCGACTTCGGGATCTACCAGCGGGCCCAAGCAGGCGTTGGGTACAGCCACATCTATCAGCGCTTTCAACAAAGCTGTGGAGTCACCATACGCACCACCACCGGGGTTATCGGCGTAGTCGGCCACCACAATAGGCCGCTGGTTGGACGGGTCTAGAGCATACGATTTGCAAATGGCAGCGGCCTCTTGTACGGTGTAGAAATTTTCCAAGCGCTCGCTACGACGCGACCAAATGTCATCAGCCAATTCACTGGCAAAGCGCGCATGCTGCGCCATATCGCCCTGCGCTGTGACAACGACTGTAGGGCCCATCTCAGCAATGTCTGCATTAGCAAACCCGCCATTGACGCTCACAGCAAACACATCGGAGCGCTGCTCATAGGCGCGCGCACGCGCGATGCGCTCAATCATCGGCCCGGCATCCGTGCGCCCACCATTGGCCTCTTCCAGCATGGGGCGCGAGACACGCAATGTGCAAGGCGCAATCTCGCCGGCCATCGTACGATGCAAAATATCTGCCGCTTGGCGACCAGCAATACGCATATCCACATGCGGATAAGTTTTAAAAGCCACCATGATCTGCGCTAAATCACACATCGCGCGGCTCACATTGGCGTGCGGATCGAGCGTGATGGCGATCGGCAGCGCATTGCCCACTTGCGAGCGCAAGCGCCGCAGCAGCTCGCCTTCTCCATCTTCGCAAAAATCCGTCACCATCGCGCCGTGCAAGCCCAATAAGATGCCGTCCAAGTGATCTTTGTTTGCAATGGCGGCATCAATGATCAATGTAGTAAGTTTTTCAAACGCGTCGCGCGTCACACGCCCGCCCGGCGGTGCATCGGCGCTGAGGACATGCGTCACACGCCAGCCTTGAACGCGGGAGGTATCTAGAAAACCGGCCAACGCCGTGTTGTGTTCGCCTCGCGCTGCTATTGCCGCATCACCCAACAACACACTGCGTTCGACAAATTGCGCGTAGCCTGTGGGCAAGATGCAAAAGGTGTTGGTCTCGTGTTGAAGCTCAGCAGTGAGGACGTGGAAAGGACGCATAACGCAATGCGGTGCGGTTTACTGCACCGGATGGTGACAAGCCAGTTGATGGCTACTGGCAGCTACTAAGCTTGGGCGCTCCCTGCGGCAGAGTTCCGACGCATTGGGGCAACGCGCAGCGTAAGCGCAGCCCACAGGCAGATTAAAAGCGTCAGGAATCTCACCACTCAAGCGCGTCACCACACGCCGCTTGGCAGGATCGGGCTCAAAAGTGCTTTCCATCAGCGCACGGGTATAAGGATGGCGAGCCGGCGTGGCAGCCGTGGGTAACACCTCCACCACACGCCCTAAGTACATCACGACGATTCGATCACAAAAGTACTTGATCAAACTTAAATCGTGTGAGATGAATAGGTACGTCAGCCCCATCTCTTGGCGCAGCTTCTCAAGCAATCCAATGATTTGCGCCTGAATCGACACATCAAGCGAAGCCGTGGGCTCATCGAGCACCAAGAACGATGGCTTTAAGGCGAGCGCCCGAGCAATACCCACGCGCTGCTTTTGCCCTCCGGAGAGCTGATGGGGGTAGCTCGCTGCTAGCGCAGGGTTGAGCCCCACCATCGTCATCAGCGCATCCACAGTTTGTGCGCCGGTTGCGCCTTCGGGTGCAATGCCTTGGACCACAAACGGCTCAAGCAATGCATCGCGCACGCTGTAACGCGGATCAATCGAGGAATAGGGATCTTGGAAGACGAACTGCATGCGCCGCCTCAGCAGGCGCAAATCTTTGGGCGCTAGCTGCGCCAGATCAACCCCGTCAAAACGCACTTCGCCACTGCTGGCATCAAGCAATCTGAGCACAAGGCGAGCCAAGGTAGATTTGCCACAACCTGATTCGCCCACCACGCCGGTCACTCGCGCTCGTGGCACATCTAAATTCACGTCACTGACTGCCGTCATGCTGCGTGGCTTGCCAAACAGACCATTGCGCGTGGTGAAGGTACGCGTTAAACCGCGTATCTCGACCAAATTCATCTCACCTGCGGTGCTTGCATCAGACATCACTGACCTCCACGGCGAAATGACAGGCGACTGTGCCACTGCTGTGAGCGCGCAACAGCGGCACTTCAGTTTGGCAGGATGCCTGCGCCAAGCTACAGCGCGGATGGAATCGGCAGCCACTGGCGTAATCCGTCACGCTGGGCACAATGCCTGCAATCCCTTGCAAGCTGCCCGGCAGTTGCCCCTCGCGTGCAATACATCCGATCAATGCACGGGTGTAAGGATGCGCGGGATGGGCAAATATTTGCGCCACCGCGCCACTCTCAGCCACTCGCCCCGCATACAAAACAGTCACGCGATCGCAGGCTTGAGCCACCACGCCCATGTCATGTGTGATTAACACCAGCGCCAAGCCGCGCTCACGCACCAGCTCCACAAGGATTTGAATGATCTGCGCTTGAATCGTCACATCCAAGGCGGTGGTCGGCTCATCTGCCACGATCAAATCTGGATCGCCAGCCAAGGCCATCGCAATCACGATGCGTTGCTTCATGCCGCCCGACATTTGATGCGGAAATTGGTCGTACACCGTTGCTGCATCGGGGATGCGCAGTTGTTGCAACAAATCAATGCTTTTGGCCTTGGCTTGCGCGGGTGTAAGGCCCAAGTGCAATCGCCCCACTTGATCAATCTGCACGCCTACGCGGAGCAATGGATCAAGGGAGGTCATCGGGTTTTGCGTGATGAGCGCCATGCGTCGACCGCGCAGAGCGCGATACGACGCTTCCGCCAGACCAACTAACTCAGTACCGTCCAGCGTGATTGAGCCTGCACTCACCTTGCCACCGATCAAGGGCAAAAGCCCCATGATCGCCATGGCAGTGAGCGACTTGCCGGAACCTGACTCCCCCACCACGCCCAATATCTGCCCCTTATCAACGCTCAGGCTGATGCCATCAAGCGGCTGCACACGACCAATCGTCACCGACACATCACGCACGCTTAAAAAGCTCATCTTATTTATCTCGCAGCCGATTGCGGATGTCTAAAGATTCGATCAGTGCATCACCAAACAGATTGATAGAAATCACAGTGAGCGCTATCGCCAAACCGGGCCCGAGAATCGTCCAAGGTGCTAAGAAAATTTGCGCGGTGCCGCTGCTCATCATCGCGCCCCAACTTGGCTTGGGGGGCTGCACGCCTAACCCAAAGAAACCCAGTGTTGCTTCCAAAATAATAGCATCCCCGGTAGCTAACATGCCGGCTACGATAACCGGGGTCACTGCATTGGGCAGTAAGTGACGAAACACAATATGAAAATGCCCTGCACCCAAATTTGTAGCCGCTTCGATATAAGTTTCATTCTTGATGCTCATCACCTGAGCACGCGTGAGGCGGGCAAACTGCGCGAGATAGGCAATGCTGATGGCCACCATGGTGCTGTACAGGCCGGCGCCAATGATCGCTACGAAGATCAGGGCAATCAGAATTTCTGGGAATGACCACGTCAAATCAACCACGGCCGTAACAAAACGATCAAATGCACCACCGAAGTAGCCGGCGGCCGCGCCCAAGCACATTCCAAACACCACAGATGCACTGATCGCGGTCAAAGCCACCGTGAGCGAGGTGCGCGCGCCGTAGATGATGCGTGACAACACGTCACGGCCAAACTCATCCGTGCCCAACCAATGCGCGGCAGTTGGGCCTTGGTTCGTTGCCGAGAGGTTTTGCAGGTCATACGCATACGGAGCCACCCAAGGCGCAAAAACGGCTGACAGCACAATGATGAGCAACACCGCCAAAGGCAATGCGCCGCGCCAACTGCCCAGCAACTGCATCAGCGCCGTGTTGTGGCGCATGGCTGATGCGGGCGTGGCGCTCGGCGCAGTTGTCGTACTCATTTCAAGCTGTCCCTCACACGCGGATCCATTGCTGCTTGCACGATGTCGCCCAGCAGCGTGCCTAGCATCACCGCGATTGCGAGCATTAAAAGGCAACCTTGCACGACGGGATAGTCCCGCTGGTTCAAGGAATTGATCAATAGTGATCCGAGGCCAGGCCGCGCAAAGACAAACTCCACCGTCACTGCGCCTCCCACAATCCAACCAATGCGCAGACTCAAAATAGTAATCACGGGCAGCAGCGCATGACGCAGCACATGCTGGAGCTGAATGCGCCGATGCGAAAGCCCCTTGGCATGCAAAAGCATCACAAAATCTTTGCGCGTAATGTCGAGCATGGCGGCGCGTGTGACGCGGGAGACCAGCGCCACGCCGCTGAGCCCAATCGTGAGCACCGGCAGCACGATGGCCGTCCACGTGCGTGCACCCGACACAGGAAACCATTCGAGCTGCACGGCAAACAGCAAGATAAGTAGCAGCCCCAGCCAGAAGCTTGGCAATGTAGAGCCAATCAAAATGAGGGCAGTAACGCCGCGATCCAACCAACTGTCTTTGTACACTGCGGCCAGTGCACCAGTGGCCACCCCGACAAGGGTTGAAAATGCAAATGCGAGGCCACCCAACGCAAGGCTGTAGGGCAGACTCTCAGCAATCAAAGCAGACACTGGGCGCTGCAAAATAATTGCCTCGCCCAAGTCACCTTTAAACAGGTTTACCAGCCACACGCCATATTGCACAAGTAATGGCTTATCCAAACCAAATTTTGCAACCAGCACCGCTTTTTGCTCCGGTGTGGAGCCAATCTGAATCATGTTGTCGATGGGATCGCCAGGAACAAGCTGGACGATCATGAAAATAACCATCGACACCGCCAAAAACACGGGCACGAGCAAGAGCAGCCGTTTAATCAGAAAGTTGAGCAAAGCGATACTCGGTGCTGCGTGCTAGTGGTGGTCGGCGAGTAGAAGATCACTTCACCTCAATGTCCATGATCGATTGGGCAGCGAATCGGATGCCCCGCACGGTATCTGGAAACTTCAAACGCGTGTCGTTGTAGGCAAAAATTTGTGTGGGTTGATAGATCGGCGCAAAGACAAACTGCGAGAGTACATACTCGTGATATGCCTTGAAATTAGTGACGCGCTCTTCCCAAGTGCGTGAGCCTTTCATGGCTTTCGCATTCAGCTCTTCAGCTTTCGGGTCATTCCACATCGAGACGTTTGGATAGCCCAAGCGTGTACCGCTGAAGAACCAATCTAGGATATCCGCATTGGTGTAGTCATAGCTGCGCACTGCCAATTGATGATCGGTCTTCTTGCGGTACATCGCATTGATGGATGCGGCATCTTGCACGGTGATCTCAGCATTGACTCCCACAGCTTTTAGTTGCGCCTGAATCACTTCTGTCACTCGGCGAAATTGCGTTGCATTCTGCGTCCATAGTTTCACCGTCAAAGGCACGCCAGCTTTAGAACGCGCGCCACCTGCACCAGCAACCCAACCTGCATCGTCCAAGAGCTTACGCGCTTTCACTGCGTCATAGCTGATATTGAAGCGAGGGTTGACCTTGGATTCTTGCAGCGAGCTGATAAGGAAGTTATTTGCCACGGCACCTAAGCCGCCAAACAAGCTGCTCATGATTTCTCGTTGGTTCACTGCCAGCGCCACGGCCTCGCGCACCTTGATGTCATCAAAAGGAGCGACCGTTGTGTTGATCGGCATGTAAAACACTTCAGTACCCGGCAACATGCCAACCTTCATGGCTTTCTCGGCTTGGATGCGTGGCAAGAAATCGGCAGGAACGCCGAGCAACATATCCACACCGCCGGTTTTCATCTCTAAAAACGCGGTTGAGTCTTCTTTGATCTCACGCAATGTCAGCGTCTTAATTTTTGCAGGGCCTTGGTTCTTCGACAAAGCCGAAGACCATTTGTAGTCATCGTTGCGCACCAGCTTGGTTTGCTGGCCAACGGTAAAGCTCTCCAACTTGAATGGGCCAGTGCCCACAGCCGAGGTCACGCCGTATTTATCACCCAGCGCATCGTAAGCCTTAGGCGATGGAATGCCCATGAAGCTGGTCTGCATGTTCAGGAGCAAGCTCGGGTCAGGATTCTTCATCATGAAGCGAACCGTGAAATCGTCCACGATCACTACCTTGTCGATGGCGTCCGTCATGAAGGCGTTTTCAGTGCCTTTGAATTTGGGAATCCACCATTCAATCGTCTTGGCATTGAAGGGCTCGCCATCATGAAATTTCACGCCACGGCGCAGCTTGAATGTCCACTGCATGCCGTCAGCAGACGACTCCCAAGAAGTGGCTAGTTGGCCATGAAAGCTCTGATCCGCATCTTGAATCACGAGTCGATCATGAATCAGATTTGTCGCGATGTTGAGCTTTGTGCCTTTGATCGGGTTGTAAGTAGGAAAACCATTGTCACGCGCGTTCAGCACAAACGTCACGTCTTGCGCCACAACGGTTGGCGCGATACCCAAAGTTGCGAAACCCATTGCGGCAATTGCCACCATATTGAGCGAACGACTTAAACACTTCATTGCATTTCTCCAAATTACCCACCAACCAATGGCGAGCTCGTCATGAACTTGTCATGTGTGCTGAAGAATACGGCGATTTTCATGACTCACATCACCGCATACCCCCAAAGGGATAGAGCAAAGCATGCCATTGCCTTGGCTTGATGAAGAACTATCCCTTGGGAAGTAGATTCGCTGGATAGCTCATCGCGGGTGGCAGGGTTTGTTCTATTCTCTTCCATGCCAGAATTTTCTGGCGGGCTAATAAATTATGTTAGCCGTTGTTTAGAGAATGCTTAATTTATGCACCAGTTACGCAAACCTTACCTGCTGTTTGTCGGCGATGTCACCATCAAAACCGATGCCAAAACAGCTTTCGGCTTGCGCGACTGGTGTGCAGACGATGTGTTGGGTGAATGGAGCCTTCCTCAAGCAACGGTGAGCTTAGGTTTGCCGCGTCTGAGCCCTGCGCAAGCGGCCAAACGCGGCGCAGGCTCGATGGTGCTGGGTGTAGCCGCCGTTGGCGGCGTGTTGCCGCCTCACTGGCTGCCCGAGATTGAAGCAGCACTGCTGTCTGGGCTGGATATCGTCAGCGGGCTTCATTCGCATTTGAGTGATTTCCCAAGGCTCGTGGCCGCTGCCAAGGTCGGCTGTGCGCAGCTGATTGATGTGCGCCATTCCAACAAAGTTTTCCCAGCAGGCACGGGCCGCAAACGCACAGGCATGCGCGTGCTCACCGTTGGCACAGATTGCGCCTTAGGTAAAAAATACACCGCTCTTGCACTCACTAAAGCGCTGCAGCGAGCCGGCGCTCAAGCCACCTTTCGCGCCACTGGGCAAACTGGCGTCATGATCGCTGGCGAAGGCGTGGCGATTGATGCCGTGATCTCCGACTTTGTAGCCGGCGCAGCAGAGGCTTTGTCGCCAGACAATTCGCCACTGCACTGGGACGTGATCGAGGGTCAAGGCGCGCTGTTTCACCCTGCCTATGCCGGCGTAACACTCGGTTTGCTCCATGGCTCGCAACCCGACGCATTGGTTCTATGCCACGATCCTTCTCGCACCTGCATCGAAGGCTATGACGATTTCCCCATTCCTGATCTGCAAGTGGCCATCAATCGCTATGTTCAAGCAGCCCAACTGACCAACCGCGTCGTCAAATGCGTGGGCATCAGCATCAACTCATCGAGCTTGACGGATATTGAATGGGATGCATACGCGAAGAAAGTCCATGCCGAGCTCGGCCTTCCTGTGTGCGACCCAATGCGCGGCGGTGTAGATGCGATTGCATACGCACTTGTGAGTTCATGATTCATTGCAAAACTGTGATCGAGAGTTGGGCGATGAAAGAGCCCTTCGAGATAGCTCGCGAGACCATTACCAATCAGAGCGTGCTTTGGGTCTCTCTCAGTGACGGCGCAGGCTTTGTTGGTGTGGGCGAAGCTGCGGGCGTGGACTACGATGGTGAAACGCCACAACGTATGGCGGCCCAAATTGCGTCTTTAACACCTCGCTTGCACGACGCTTTAAGCGCGAAAGAATTGATGCAATGGCTGCCCGCAGGAGGCGCGCGCAACGCACTAGACTGCGCGCTGTGGGATTTACGCGCCAAACAAAGCGGCATCTCAGCATGGAGGACCGCAGGATTTGCTGAGCTAAAGCCCGTCCAAACTGCTTATACCATCGGCTTAGGTAATGAGATAAGCACACGGCGTAAACTGCGTGACGCCAAGCATTTCACGCTCATCAAGCTCAAAGTTGATGCGCAGCGCCACATGCAAGTCGTTCGTTGGGCACGTGAAGAGCATCCAACGGCGCGTTTGCTGCTTGATGCCAATCAAGCTTGGTCTTTACCACTGCTGCGCGAACTTCTGCCATTGCTTCATGCTGCCGGCGTGGAGTTGGTTGAACAACCCCTGCCTCGTGGCGACGACGCTTTGCTAGACGGCTTGCATTCGCCCGTCCCACTGGCTGCAGACGAGTCATGCACGGATCGCTCCTCGCTGAAGGCTTTGGTAGGACGCTATCAATACATCAACATCAAGCTTGATAAATGTGGCGGTTTAACCGAAGCGTTTGAGATGGCGCAAGCGGCTAACAATCTTGGCCTCGGTTTGATGGTAGGCAATATGTGCGGCACTTCGCTGGCCATGGCGCCCGCTTTTTTGATTGCACAACATTGCAGTTATGTTGATTTAGATGGGCCTTTGCTTCAACTTAAAGACCGATCCTCGCCCATGCAATACATCAAAGGTGTTGTGCAATCGCCCAAACCAGAACTTTGGGGCTGAACTGTTTAAATTGCGGGATTTGGAAGCTTCTAGAGTTCTATTTTCTTGCTATGCTGGCACTACAAGGTCTGAGATGAGCAGAATTCGGGCGCCCTCATGGTGGAGTACCAATACTGTTCGGTTAACGCCATAATGGCTCGGGATGCGGCATCGAAGCCCCAGCAAGCCCTT
>JAYUSD010000060.1:0-11123 GCA_043755865.1 Variovorax sp.
CAGGAGCGTCTGTGAGGAGTTAGTAACTTGTCCGTTTCTAAGCAAGACATACGCATGATTTATTCACCGCAAAACGCATGCGCGTGTCACACCCATTAGCGCGAAACTTGTAGCAGCTTGCCGTTGTCGGTGAGCAGGTAAATCCAACCGTCAGGGCCTTGGCGCACATCTCGGATGCGCTCGGCGCGGTTTGCAAGTAGGCGTTCTCGGAAAATTTCGCTTGTGCCATTTGTGCTTAAAACGACGCGCCACAGCGCTGTGCCGGCCAACGCGCCGCTGAATAAGTTGCCTTTGAATTCAGGGAATTTATCGCCGCTGTAAAAAGCCAAACCGCTGGGCGCCATCGATGATTTCGCGCCGCCGGTATACGCACGGCCGTCGCGCGTGAGCCAGTAGCTCACCGGCTGCTCCATGCCGGCCTTTGCCGTGCCCTCGCCTACTTGCGTGGTGCTGCCATATTCTTGGCCGTAGCTAATCACCGGCCAGCCGTAGTTTTTGCCAGCTTCTATGCGGTTGATCTCGTCGCCGCCTTGCGGGCCGTGCTCGCTGACCCAAAGCTCGCCCGTTGTAGGATGCAACGCCGCGCCCTGCGGGTTGCGGTGACCATAGCTCCAAATAGCGCTTTGCGCATTGGCATTGGCAAAGCTTGGGTTGCTGGGTGCGGGCAAACCTTCTGTGCTGATGCGCATCACTTTTCCGTGGCCGCGCGCGAGGTCTTGCGCGAATCCGCGCTGATCATTACTTTGCCTGTCGCCTAGTGTGACAAAAAGATAACCGTTTCTATCAAACACCAAACGCGAGCCAAAGTGCCCACTAGAGACCACTTTGGGCGCTTGCCGGAAGATCACGGTCACCTCGCTCAGCGCGCGCGCTGTCGTGTCGAGCTTTGCACGAACCACGGCTGTGCTGTTGAAGCTGGCATTGGCGCTGTCGTTTTCTGAAAACGTCATGTAAATGCGCTGATTATTTGTGAACGCTGGATCAATCACCACGTCAAGCAAACCGCCCTGCCCGGCGCTGTTGACTGCGGGTACGCCGCTGACTACACCCACAGCGCTGCCATCAACGCTGAGCAGTTTTAACGCCCCCCCTTTTTCTGTGACCAGCATGCGGCCATCGGGCAAGAAAGCCAAGCCCCACGGACTGGACAGGTTGGTGCTGAGCTCAGTGACTCTTAAGGCGAATGTCGTGGTCAACATGACGGCAGCTCCATGGGGCGAACCGGAGCCGTCTGGCACTGCCGGTTGCCCGGTTTGGCTTTGCGCGATCGGCAAAGAATCTGCCCCGCCACCGCAAGCGACCATGCCGATGCTTACCAGCGCCGTGAGGAGCAGCAAGAGCGTTAAGCCACGGCTTAGCGTGCGCGTCGCGCCACGCCAAAAAAGTTGAGTGCTTGCGGTCAGTTGTGTCATCAAAGCACCATAGCTGCGCGGCGCAGGAGATGCGCTGCTAAAAGCCACTTGTGTAGCCAGTTGTACAAACCATCGCATCGGACTCTCCTCGGAAACCCATTCCCAGTAAATATTGATTATTGTCACCACACCGCGTAGACCGACTCTGATGCAGGGTTAATGCCGCAAGAACACAATCCCGCGATGAAACGTAGACACCTTTTACTCAGTGTTGCCATTGCAATGCAACCCATTTTTGGCTTTGCTGATGAAGCGGCGTGGGCAGCGCTAAAAAAGCCAGGTGCAATCGTGCTCTTTCGCCATGCACTCGCGCCCGGCGGTGGCGATCCGCCCGGCTTTCAGCTCGGCGACTGCAACACGCAGCGCAACTTGAGCGATGAGGGCCGGTTGCAGGCTAAGCGCATCGGGCAAACGCTGCGTGAGCGCGGCGTGCGCGTGCAAGCGGTGTGGCATTCCGAATGGTGCCGCACGCGTGATACAGCGCAGCTTGCATTCCCCGAGCTGCAAGGCGATGCGTTGAAAGTCGAACCTGCTTTTAATTCGTTTTTCAATGACCGAAGCGCCGAGCCCATGCAAACCACAGCCGCCCGCTCTGCGCTGCTCAGTTGGCGGGGTTCGGGCGCTTTGGTCGTCGTCACGCATCAAGTCAACATCACGCAACTCAGCCAAATCTTCCCGCAGTCGGGCGAAGGCGTCGTGTTGGCGCGAGATGGCAAGACATTTCGCGTGGCCGGGCGAATCCAACCTTGATGGATGACAGTTTTTAATAGAAATAGGCTTATCGCCGTTATAGAATATGCGCTGGGTGCTATATTTTTAATAGCTTATCAAACTATGACTACAACCGCTCTGCAAGTACAAATCATCAGCGACATCGTCTGCCCATGGTGCTACATCGGCAAGCGCCGATGGGAGGCCGCATTGAAATTATTCTCGCATGCGCACCCAGAGCAACCTACGCCGCACGCTAGCTGGTTGCCGTTCCAACTCAACCCTGACCTGCCTGAGACCGGCATGAGTCGCGCAGATTATTTGCAGCAAAAATTCGGCTCGTCTGATGGCGGCGGTATCTACGAGCGCGTGAGCGCAGAGGGGCTTAAAGAAGGCTTGGCTTTCAAATTCAAAGCCATCACCCGCCAACCCAACACGCTTAAATCACACGCGCTGCTTGCGGCCGCTTTGCTAAGCGATGAATCGGCTGCCCTACAAGGCGTCCTCAAAGAAGCGCTGATGAAAGCCTATTTCTGCGGCGGCGCAGACCTCACGCAAGACGCTACGCTTCAAAGCATTGCCATCGAAGCGGGCATGCCACAAAAGGCGGTCCACGCCATTTTGCAAGACACAACTGCTCACCAAGCCGTCGCCGCACAAGATGCCGAGCTGCGCCGCATGGGCATCAACGGCGTGCCCTTCTTCATCATCAACCGCAAGTTTGGCATCTCAGGTGCGCAGCCGCCTCATGCTTTGCTGGCAACGATGGAGCAGGCGCTCAAGGGCGTTGCGGCTGAATCTTAAAATCAAGGTGGCTTGTTTTAAACGCTTTTAAAAAATCGCAAACATTGATCAAATGTCGAAGTGATGAAAAGCTGGTGCGCCCGTCGGCGGCGAAGCAAAAAAACGTTGCAGGGTTTCTTTGACAGTGCGAAAAGCCAGATCATCCCACGGGATGTTGGCTTCTGAGACGACTTGGGTGGCCATGGTTTCGTGGCCGGGATTAAAACTTGTTGATTGCAAGTGGGCGGTGTAGAAGAAATGTACTTGCCCAACCCGCTCGACGTTGATTAACGTGAAGAGAGAGCCCATTTTGATAACTGCGCCAGCTTCCTCGATTGTCTCGCGAAGCGCGCCTTGCGCGGTTGTCTCGTGCAACTCCATGAAGCCGGCGGGCAGCGTCCAAAAGCGTTTACGGGGCTCGATGTTGCGCTGGCAGAGCAACACTTTGAGTACACCATCTTCAATGATCCATGGAATTGTGCCCACCACGTTGAGTGGATTCTCATAGTGAATCGTGTGGCAGGCTGGGCAGACGGCGCGTTGCTTGGTGTCGCCGTCATCTGGCGTGCGCAGTTCAGTGGCTGTGCCGCAGTTGCGGCAGTGTTTGACGGGTGCGCGTGTGTGCATAAAGGCAGTTTAGCCGCATTGAAAAAGCCCTGAAGCGAGATGCATTCAGGGCTTGGGCAATCAGCAAAAAACGATCAGGCAGCTTTTGCGGGCGCTTTCACGGGTGTTTTGCTTGGCGCTTTGCCCGGCACGGCAGGCACGGCAGCAGCCATATTGGTATGCTTTTCGATCAAGGCACGCGCCGAATCAAGCAACTTGTAGCCATTAAAGCCGCGCTTGTTCATATCCTCCACCCACTCAACCTCGACCAAACGAGACAAACGACGGAATTGCTGAGCCTCGGCGATATCGAGCGTGGTGATCACATTGCCCGGGCGATCACTGGCCGATTTGCGGCCAATCGGGTCATTGCCCGATTGCGTTTTACCCAGCCACGCGGACGTAGCCAAGCCTGAATTGTCGTCAATGATGCGCTTGAGCTCCGGCGGCAAGCTGTTGTATTTGGCGCGGTTCATGCCCATCACAAAAGTGGTGGTGTAGAGTGCGCCGCCTTTCGGGTCAAACTCAGCATGGAATTTGGTGAGCTCGTGCACTTTCACTGAAGGCACGACTTCCCATGGAATCACCGCACCATTGATCGTGCCCTTGGAAAGCGCATCTGGAATGCCGGGCAGTGGCATACCCACAGGGGTTGCGCCCAAGAACCCCATCAATTTATTGACTTGACGCGTGGGTGCGCGCATTTTGAGGCCTTTGAGATCGGCCACCGTTTTAACTTGCTTGTCCACCGTGTGGATCACGCCCGGGCCATGCACTTGCAATGCCAGCGGCACGATTTCTTTGAATTCATCAATCGCGACCGTTTGAACATACTCCCAATACGCTTTCGATGTTGCCTCAGCATTGCTCATCATAAAGGGGAGCTCGAACACTTCCACGCGCGGGAAGCGGCCAGCGGTGTTGCCGGGCAGCGTCCAAGTGATATCAGCGACGCCATCGCGTGCTTGATCATAGAGTTGTACGGGCGTGCCGCCCAATTGCATGGCAGGATAGCCTTCGAATTTGATGCGACCGCCAGAGTCTTTTTCGACCTTGTCCATCCACCCTTTATGCATGGACAGCCAGACATTCGATTGCGGCGACATGAAGGTGTGAAATTTGAGCGTCACTTGCGCTTGCGCAAAGCTAGAAAAGCCTGCACCACCAATAGCGGCTGCGACGCCAGTTTTGATAAGGCTACGACGTTGAATCATAAAAAACTCCTAGAAAACGATGATGGCTATAGTAAGTCATCTTACGAATTCAACCCAAGCGGACTTACCCTGACAAAAGATGTTAACAAGGCAATTTAGGTTTGTACAAATCGTAACGCCCACAGCGAAATCATCGGGAAAAATAGCACGAGCAACGCACGCATGGTGTCGGCCACAAGGAAGGGCATCACACCGCGATAGCTCTCCGCAATCGGCACAGCATCGCCTTTGGTTTTTGTCATGCTGTTGACCACATATACGTTCAAGCCCACTGGCGGCGCGAGCATGCCAAAACCCACCGTCATGAGCACCATAATGCCAAACCAAATCGCGGTGTATTCCTTGCTCATGCCGAAATCTAAGCCCATGATCATCGGGAAGAAAATCGGAATGGTGAGCAAAATCATTGACAACTCATCCATCACCGAGCCGAGCACCACATAAAACAGCATGATGCAAGCGACCACCATCACTGGAGATAAGCCCCAGCTGCCCACCACTTGCGCCAACTGCCCCGGCACTTGCGTGAGCGCGAGCGCGGCATTCATGATGTCAGCGCCCAAGAAAATCAAGAAGATCATGGCCGAACTTTCTGCGGTGGCGTAAAAGCAAGTTTTGAATTTGTTCCACGTCATTTCGCGTTTAAGTAGGGCTGCAGTAAATGTGCAGAACGCGCCGACTGCTGCGCCTTCAGTGGGCGTAAATAAGCCGCCGTAAATGCCGCCAAACACGATCACGAAGATCACAGCAATCGGCAAAATGCCAGACAGCGCCTCACCCATTTTTTGTTTAGCGATGTCATTTTTCTCTGGCGCATGGCCAGGCACAAAGCGCACATACAGCGCAATGGCAATCATGTAGGACAGCATCGCCAGTATGCCGGGCACCATCGCCGCCATGAAAAGCTTGGCAATGTTTTGCTCAGTGAGAATTGCGTAAATAACCAGCGGAACAGAAGGTGGGATCAAAATGCCGAGTGTGCCCCCCGCTGCAAGCGTCCCAGTCGTCAGGCGGCCGGAGTACCCATGCTTGCGCATTTCGTCGTAAGCCACATTGGTGATCGTGGCGGCTGTAGCCACTGAGGAGCCGCAGATTGCACCGAAGGCCGCACAGGCGAATACTGCCGCCATCGCCAAGCCGCCTTTGAAGCGCCCCATCACGCCAGCCGCAAATGCAAACAGCGCTTTGCTGATGCCGCCTTGCGTGGCGAAATGGCCCATCAAAATGAAGAGCGGGATGACTGATAGATCGTAGCTGGCAAAGCGCGCATAGGCTTGGTTGTTAAGAAAACTGGCCAGCGGAGACCAGCCGCGCTGAATCAAATAACCGGCAACGCCAGCCGTAAACATCGTGATCGCAATCGGCACACGCAATGCCATCAGGCCAAGCATCACGCCGAAGATCAACAGTGCTAATTGAAGGCCGCTCATACGCTTAGCTCCGGGTTGGTCTCTGGCAGGTCGCCCGAAAAGCCTTGTAAAGCTTGCGTAAAAGCTATCACAGCGGTGAGAGCCAAGCCGGGCACGATGGCCGAATAAACAATCCACTCAGGAAAGCCAAGCATCATGGTGCCAGAGTTGGAATTGAAAGCACTGATGCCGCCCAGCGTGGTGCGCCAAGTAAGCACAGCCATCACGAGGCCGAGCACCAAGGCGCCTGCGCGATCCAACCAGCCTTGCGTTGATGCACTTGTCTTTGCAGTGAAAAAATCCACGATGATATTGCCGCGTTTGTATTGGCACCACGGCATGAAGAGGCCAACTGCTGCGCCGCAAGCAGCGCCCGACAATTCAAAATCACCGGTGATCGCCTTGCCGAAAAAATCGCGACCGATCACACTCGTCACCGTCATCAGTGTGATGAAGACCATCAACAAGCCGGCTGCGATAGCGCAAAATTTCGCCAATGCTCCAAGTATTTTCATGTGTCTAGTTCCGCTTTAACGTATTGCTTCTTCACTATCTATTTTATAGCACTCCGCGCATATTCTATGCCGGCAAAGTGCCATTTTTGCTCTAAATATCCTTACGAAACTAAGATGCGCAGATCGGGCAGGCCAGCGACGGTGCCGACCATCACATCACCGCTCACCACAGCACCCACACCTTCAGGCGTGCCGGTGTAGATCAAATCGCCGGGTTGCAATTGCCAAGCAGCTGACAGGTATTCAATCGTTTCGGCCACATTCCAGATCAGCTTAGCCGTATTGCTCTTTTGGCGATGCGCTTCATTGACCGTGACGGCCAATTCGGCGTTGTTGATATCGCCGGCAAGTGCTGCCGGCACGATCGGGCCAATGGGAGAAGAATGGTCAAATGCTTTACCGATACACCATGGGCGGCCCGCTTTTTTCATCTCGCCTTGCAGGTCGCGGCGCGTCATGTCGAGGCCGACGGCGTAGCCGAAGATGTGTTTGGCAGCATCAGCCGCTTTGATATTTTTGCCACCGGTGCCAATCGCCACAACGAGCTCGATCTCGTGATGGAAATTCTTTGTGAGGCTGGGGTATGGGATGCTGCCCGTCTCGCCAACGTTAACAGCAACTATCGTGTTGGCGGGCTTCAAAAAGAAAAACGGCGGCTCGCGGCCAGTAAAACCCATCTCTTTGGCATGCTCCTCATAATTGCGGCCCACGCAATACACGCGGTTGACGGGAAAGCGCTCAGCGCGGCCAACGACTGGGACGCTGACCACTGCGGGAGGATTGAACACATAGCTCATTGGACTAACCTTTCTTCTTTGTGAATGCCCAGCGCCTGTTGGATGGGCTTGTCTGAGTAACTGAACAGCACACAAGCGTCGTTTGAATTCAAGCGCAGAGTGTGCCACGAGGGGACGACGAAATGATCACGCGCGTTGAACTCAAACGCAGTGCTGCCATGATGAGATTCGATATGCGCTGTGCCCGAGCCTTCAACGACGCTGAACACTGCGCCATCGGTTTGGCGATACGGCGCGCCTTTGAAGCCCTTAGGCAGCAATTGCATGAAAGTTTGCATCGTGGGCATGGGCGAGCCACCTGTCAAAGGATTGGTGTAGCGCAGCTTAAAGCCGTCCCATGCGTCGAGCTTTTCTGTGCGCTCCAGTGTGTACAAAGCCTCGCGCGTGCGAGCGTACGGGTAGCTGAAGATCGGGCTGGTGTTGCCAAATGGAGAATCGCCACGCACGGGCGCCATGTTGTACCCGTAACTGGCAAAACTTGCTCCCTCGTGTTTGGTGACTTCTTGACTGGCGCGTGCATCGTTTTCTGCAAAGCCTGCGTCGAAAAATCGGATCGTTGGAATGTCTAGGCCGTCGAGCCACACCATCGGATCGCTTCCTTCATGGCCGGGTGCATTGCGCTTTTGATCCCGGCTTACTTCGTAGCCGTGATCGTGCCAAGTCCACTTCGGCGTGATGATGAAATCGCCGGGTGTCATCATGGTTCGCTCACCATCCACAGCTGTGTACGCGCCTGAGCCTTCCACGATGAAGCGAAGTGCGCTTTGCGTATGGCGATGGCTGGGCGCAACTTCGCCGGGCAAGATCAGCTGCAAGCCTGCATAAAGTGATTGCGTGATGCACGATTGGCCGCGCAGTGCAGGATTTTCCAAAATCAACACGCGGCGAATCGCTTCTTCTGCTGTGATTGCAGAGCCTGCGCGCATGAGGAAGGGGCGCACATCATCGTATCTCCACAGCGCTGGTACGCAGGGCGATTTCGGCTGCGGGGGCACGAGCGCATGCAGCACTTCCCACAGCGGCGTGAGATGGGCTGGCGACATATCCGCATAGAGCTGTGCGCGGTCAGGATGGATGGTTTTGGAAGGCATATCGGTCTTTGCGTTGAAGTTTCTTTTCTCCGTTCGGGCTGAGGTATCGAAGCCCAAGCCTGCCCTTCGATACCTCAGGGCGAACGGTACAACAAAAATCAGAAGAGATTGTTCGGATCAATACCTTCATACATCCACTTCAATCCCGCAAAGCCCGCAGCATCTTTGCCGTCTTGAAAGATGCTGTTTCTCAACTCGCGAGTCACGCCACTCGCGTGATAAATATCGCCGTAAAACCGCGCTGTGAGTTGCACGCGGGCGGTGCGTAGATAGCGCTTGGCTTGATACGCCAAAAAAGCTTTCTCGAAATCGCCTTGTGTGTGCTCAATCGCTTTGCCCAGCACCACCGCATCTTCAATCGCCTGCCCTGCGCCTTGCGCAAGGTATTGCAGCATCGGATGCGCCGCATCGCCCAGCAAGGTCGCCCGACCTTGGCTCCAGTTTTTCACGGGCTCACGGTCGCACAGCACCCACATTTTCCACGTGTTGATTTTGGCGATCAGAGCGCGCACCGTTGGGTGTGCATCAGCGAAGCGCTCGGTCAGTTCATTGTTGTCGCCAAATGTGTCCCAGCCCTCGTCGTATTTGTTGGAATGAAACACCGCGACCAAATTAAACAACTCTCCACGGCGCAGCGGATAAGTCACCAAATGGGTTTTCTCGCCGCCCCAAAGCTGCACTTCATCGCTCCACAGCTCGCGCGGCACGTCTTCTCGTCTGAGCACGGCGCGATACGCAATATGCCCACTGACGCGCGGCTTGCCATCGCCGACGATTGTTTGGCGAATGCTGCTCCACAAACCATCTGCGCCGATCAATGCTGCGCCTTGAAGCTGCTCGCCGTTTTTTAAAGTAGCGGTCACTTGTGTCTCGTCTTGCGTAAACGATGCAACGCTAGCATTTGTGCGCAGCGTGACACCGGGTTGCGCACGGCAAGCATTGAGCAGCGCATCATGCAAATCTTTGCGGTAAATCACGCCATACGCAAAGCCGCCATACGCCGCACGCGCTGCATCCCCCATCTGCACGCGCACCACAAGTTCGCCCGTGCGCACATCGCGCATCCCCATAGCGGGCGGAAAGTAAGCCATTTTATTAATCTCTTCAGTCAAGCCGAGGAAATCAAGCATACGAAAGATGTTAGGCCCGAGCTGAATGCCCGCGCCAATCTCGCCAAACTCAGCTGCTTGCTCCAGCACATTGACCGCATGGCCGCTGCGAGCGAGCACAAAGGCCGCAGCCATGCCGCCGATGCCGCCGCCGGCGATCAAGATCGGGCGTCTTGGCTTCGCTGTTGTCATGTGGGAGCTTTCTCAAAGTGTCTTCAGGTCAATCTTCAAACCAATATGCTTACTTATTGTATGTGTGCATATTATATGTAAGCCTAGTATTTACCCTGATCATATGCATGCTTACAATCAAACGTGCTACAAAAACTGTTATGACAACTTCTTTTGACTTCACCCAAGCGCCCGGCTACTTGATCCGCCGTGCGCATCAAACGTCTATGGCGATTTTTGCTGAGGAATTGGGCTCTTATGAAGTCACGTCTTTGCAATTTGCCATTTTGCAAGCCTTGATCGACGAGCCCGGCTCCGATCAAATCACTGTGGCGCAGCGCGTGGCGCTGGATGCTGCCACTTCGGGCTCGGTGATCATGCGCCTTGAAGAGCGTGGTTGGTTGCGCCGAGAAGCCTCGCCTACCGACAAGCGCCGCAAGCTGCTGTGGCTTACAGCAAGCGGCGAAAAAATGGCCATGGACATGAAGAAACCAGCCAGGCGCGTGCAGCAGCGCTTGCTTGCAAATTTGACTGCGCTCGAACGTGAGCAACTGATTGAGTTGCTGCAGCGCGTCAGCGAAACCGACGCTTGAAGCGGCTGGCGTAAAATCCCCGCATGTTCCACAGCCTCTGGATGTTTACCATGAACCGCTGTTTTTTTGCTTTTCTCAGTGTGATACTGAGCTCGTCTGTGTTGGCTCAAGGCCAATTGTCTGCGCCTTTGCCGGTCAATGAAACACCTGTGCAAACGGGTGTGCCCGGTTTGCGCAAATTTCCTGCCCATGCTTTGCGAGGCAAATTGAGGGTCGTGCAAGCGCCTGAAATATTGATTGATGGCAAGCAAGAGCGGCTTTCGCCGGGCTCGCGCATTCGCGATACGCAGCAGCGGCTGGTGATGTCGGCGAGCATCACAAATTTGGAATTTGTGGTGAATTTCACGCGCAATCCTTTGGGCGAAATTCAAGAGGTATGGATTTTGAATGAGCTTGAAGCCAAGCAAAAAATAAAAACCAACACGCCCGCAACGAATTTCAGCTTCGCCTCAGATGCGGATAACAAAAGACAAGACGATGGCAAAACGCCATTTAATCAGCTGCCCAGCTTTGAGCAAGTCGGTCGTCAGCAGCGTGAGCAGCAGCCTCAGCGCTGACATATTTCTGTGGCTGCATTGCGGCTTAGTTTTCAAGCGATTGCCCCGTCTTTTCTAAGCATTTTTTGACCCATTTGGGCGTTTAGCCGGCGTGTTTGTTGCGTAGTGTGCTATTAAATTAATAGTAATTAATCTATCATGAGTAAAAAAGTTTT
>JAYUSD010000061.1:0-27683 GCA_043755865.1 Variovorax sp.
CTGATCACGCGATGCGCTCCACGCATGAGCGCTTGGCCGCATCCCTTAAGCAAAAGCATGAAGCGCTTTCGCCGCGTGTGCTGCGGCGTACCTTAACTGAGCTGCGCGCTGTGGCGGATGTGGCGGTCAGTGAGGTGGAGGGCGGGCGGCGTGCGCTGGGCGTGGCCCAGTGGTATGCCAAAGCCAGCTTGCATGAGCAGCGCGACATGTGGTTGCTGATGTGCGAGCAATTTGCACCCGATGCGCAGCAGCTTCGCAGCGCACGCGAGCGCTATGAATCAGCGCTGGCTTACGGCACGGGCGAACTGGGGGAGGCCGAAGTGGCTTTGCATCGGTCATTCGCATCGCCTCGCAGACGCTTGCTGCAGCGCTTTGCTGCATTTCCGCAAGGGTTGCGCTTTTTGATCGACATGCGCACGCAGTGGCTGCCGGAGCTAAAAAAAGACCGTCGCTTGCTTGCTTTAGATTCTGAGATGGAGGCGCTGCTTTCCACATGGTTTGATGTGGCCTTTTTAGAGCTGCGCCGCATCAACTGGGACAGCCCGGCTTCGCTTTTGGAAAAACTCATTCGCTATGAGGCAGTTCACGACATCAAGAGTTGGATGGATTTAAAAAATCGGCTCGATTCAGACCGCCGCTGCTATGGCTTTTTTCATCCCAAGCTCCTTGATGAGCCTTTGATTTTTGTGGAAGTCGCGTTGGGCGATGATATGTCTGCCAGCATCACGCCGCTGCTCGATGAGCAAGCCAGCGTGCACGCATTGAAAGCAGTGACCACAGCTATTTTCTATTCGATCAGCAACACCCAAGCGGGTTTGCGCGGCGTGGGCTTTGGTGATTCGCTGATCAAGCGTGTGGTCGAGACTTTGAAGACAGAATTGCCCAAGCTCAAAGTGTTTGCCACACTCTCACCCATTCCTGGGTTTCGCGCATGGCTCAACAAAATCGATCCTGCGTTGGTGGCGCATGCAGATGCAGACGCGGCGGCGGCTGGGCAGGCCTTGTTGCGGCGCGCGGCGCAATACTTGGCGCGTGAGTTCAAAGATGGGCAACCCTTAGATGCGGTGGCTCGGTTTCACCTTGGCAATGGCGCAAGGGTGGAGCGCATCAACTGCGCGGCAGACCCCAGCGCCAAAGGCATCAAGCAGTCTTTCGGGCTGATGGTGAATTATCTATATGACCTTCGCCAGATCGACAAACACCGCCAATCTTTGGCTACAGGCAAAATAGCTTGCAGCTCAGATATCAAGACGCTTTTGAGTTAACAAAAAATACCTTTTAAAACTGGAGACAAACCATGAATGAATTCATAAATCGCCGCGCTGCCTTGGCGGCTGCGGCCACGAGCCTTGCTACATTTTCAATAGCATCTCGCGCACAATCGACGTCGGCTTGGCCGGCAAAGCCCGTCAATTTGATCGTGCCCTTCCCAGCGGGTGGCGGCACCGATGCATTTGCACGCCCCTTGTCTGCGGCGTTTGCTAAAAACACCGGACGTACGATGATCATCGACAACAAAGGTGGCGCAGGTGGCACGCTGGGCGCCTCTCTTGCAGCCAAAGCGCCGGCTGATGGCTACAACCTTTTCATGGGCGCAGTGCATCATTCCATTGCACCGAGCATGTATGCCAAGCTTGATTACGACATTGAAAAAGATTTCGTGCCGCTGATCTTGGTGGCCAATGTGCCGCAAGTGGTGGTGATCAATCCGCGCAAAGTACCGGTGGCCAACTTCAAAGAATTTCTAGAGTTTCTCAAAAAGAATCCCGGCAAGCTCAATTACGGCTCGGCCGGCAGCGGCACTTCGCATCATCTGGCAGGCGAGCTCTTCAAGCAGCAAACCAAAACCTTCATCACCCACATCCCGTATCGCGGCGCAGGCCCTTCGCTGCAAGGCTTGATTGCTGGCGATGTAGAGATGATGTTTGATGGCCTCGGCTCAAGCGCTGCGCACATCACAGGCGGACGCATCAAGGCGCTCATGGTCTCGGGCAAGCAGCGCAATGCAGCGTTTCCTGATGTGCCTTGCGCAGCAGAGCTGGGCTTGCCGGATTACACGGTGACGACTTGGTATGGCATTTGGACACCGCGCGGCACGCCAGCGGATGTACAAGCAAAAGCGATTGAGGAAATCCGCAAGGCCTACAACACCGATGAAGCCAAGGCTGCTTGGGCACGGCAAGGCGCCGATTTCACTGGCTTGACGGGTGCGCAATTTGGCGGCTTCGTGAGCACGGAGATTAAGCGTTGGGAGCAGGTCGTCAAGCTCTCAGGCGCGAAGCTCGATTGATGGTTTGGCCACATAGATGGATAACGTTTTAGCGTCTTCACGCTCGCGCCTTCCCTTTGCCTGATGAATATGCTGAAACTGCAATCTGCTGGGAGCATCGCCACGCTAGTGATCAGCCATGCTGCTCGGCGCAATGCGATGACGCGCGAGATGTGGCGAGCTTTGCCCACGCTCCTTGCTCAGCTTGAGCCTGCCACGCGGTGCCTGATCATTCGCGGCGAGGGGGACAATTTCTGCGCAGGCGGCGATATTTCGCAATACCCGAGCTTTCGTTTTGAAGCGAGCAGTTTGCGAGCGTTTCACGAAAATGATGTAGCTCCCGCTCTTGAGGCCTTGCTCGCATTAGATGTTCCCGTCGTCGCCATGATCGCCGGCCATTGCATGGGCGGCGGGCTGGAGATCGCCTGCTGCGCAGACATCCGCATTGCAAGTGAGAGCGCAACATTCGGCGCACCGATTGCCAAGCTGGGCATGCCCATGGCTCGGCGCGAATTAGCGATTGTGTTGCGTACAGCAGGCGAGGCCACGGTGCGGGAGATGCTGCTTGAAGCTAAGACACTGAGTGCACAAGAAATGAAAGCGCGCGGCTTTATCCAGCGCGTCATGCCGGATGCGCAATTGCAGCAAGAGGCGCTTGATACAGCGCAACGCATCGCCACGCTCTCTGCGCAAGCTGCCCGCTTGAATAAACAGGTGTTAAGAGAATATTTTGATCAAAATAGCTCCCTAGCCGGCATGGATAAAGCGCAGAGTGCTACTAAATTAATAGTAACCGATGAGTACGCCTATGCTGCTAGCGCAGAGCATGTAGAAGGCGTGAGCGCCTTTTTGCACAAGCGCTCGCCTCGATTTGGCGATGAGACTTGATCAAACTATTCTGACGCTCAAATCCGGCAGACCATCAATATGGCAATCAATCACATCACCGCGCACCACCGGGCCCACGTTCTCTGGCGTGCCGGAGTAGATGATGTCGCCGGGAAACAGCTCGTTGGCCTCCGAGAGTTTGCTGATCTGCTCGGCCACACTCCAGATCATTTGATTCAAATTTGCGTTTTGTTTGATCGTGCCATTGACTTTCAGCCAGATGCCCGCCTTGCCGACGTGCCCGATTTTCGACACCAGATGCAAAGGCCCAATGGGTGCGGAGCGATCAAAGCTTTTGCCAATTTCCCAAGGCTTTTTCTCATCGCCCATCGCGCGCTGCAAATCGCGACGCGTCATGTCCAAGCCCAGTGCATAGGCATAGACGTGATCGAGCGCGCTGGCCATCGAAATATTCATGCCGCCTTTGTGCAGCGCAGCGACCAGCTCCACCTCGTAATGGTAATTCTTGGTGAGTGTGGGGTATGGGTGATCCACGGTTTTGCCGGGTGGCACGAGCTGCAGCGCGTCAGTGGGTTTTTGGAAGAAAAAGGGTGGCTCGCGATCCGGGTTGGAGCCCATCTCAATGGCGTGCGCCCGGTAGTTGCGGCCAATGCAATAGATGCGGCGCACCGGAAACTGCATGTCGCTGCCCGCAATTGGCAGGTAAGTCGGTGTTACGTCAAAAGGCGTGCGCACTTGTTTG
This sequence comes from Variovorax sp., assembly GCA_043755865.1. Classification (GTDB taxonomy): domain Bacteria; phylum Pseudomonadota; class Gammaproteobacteria; order Burkholderiales; family Burkholderiaceae_C; genus JANMDU01. Next base: position 3,861 of record JAYUSD010000061.1, read on the forward strand.
CTTGCGTTTCCCGGCAGCGCACAGCCGGCTATCGCGCCCAAGCTCATTGTGGCTGTGGTCTGAAAAATCTTTCTGCGTTGCATCAATGTCTCCTGTGATGTTTGTTGCACCCTTATCGTATCTAGCGCACCATCTTTTCTCAATCGTTTTATGCATAACTCCAATATTTACACCAACCTGTGCAAGTTTTTTCCCGCAGACTTGGATGGTATAGCCATTGAAACTGACAGCGGCTTGTACTATTCGTGGCGCGACATCGAGCGCGGCAGCTCTATGATGGCGAATTTGCTGCAAGGCTTAAAGATTCCCGCAGGCAGCCGAGTCGCAGTGCAAGTTGAAAAGTCTGTGGAAGCGATGATGCTTTACTTGGCTACGCTGCGAGCGGGCTTGGTGTTTTTGCCACTTAATACGGCTTATCAAAGCGCAGAAATTGAATACTTTATTCAAAATGCTGAACCTGCAGTGGTCGTGTGTTCTTCCAAGAATTTCGGCTGGGTCTCTAAAATCGCATTCACCTGCGGCGCACAATCCGTCTTCACGCTTGATGATGATCGCACCGGCAGCTTACTTGATCGCGCGGTGCATTGCTCTGATATTCATAGCTGTTCGCATCATACCGACGCCGACTTAGCCGCGATTTTGTACACAAGCGGCACCACTGGCCGCAGCAAAGGCGCGATGCTTTCGCATGGCAACATGCTCTCCAATGCGGCGATGCTGAAAAGTTATTGGGGTTTTCAAACTAGCGATGTGTTGATCCATGCGCTGCCAATTTTTCATGTGCACGGCTTGTTCGTTGCAATCCATGCGGCGCTGATCAATGGCAGCAAAATGATTTGGCTCAATAAGTTTGATCCGAAAGCCGTGATTGCTGCGATGCCGCGAGCCACAGTGTTCATGGGCGTGCCCACGCTGTACACGCGCATGCTCAGCGAGCCTTCGCTCACGAAAGAGGCTGCAAAAAATATGCGCCTCTTCATTGCAGGCTCTGCGCCTTTGCTCAGGGAAACCCACGAAGAATGGGAGCAGCGCACGAGCCACAAAATCTTAGAGCGCTACGGTATGAGCGAGACGGTAATGCTCACAAGCAACCCGTATGCCGCGGACAAACGCTATCAAAACCAGAGTGATCGTCGTGCAGGCACTGTTGGCTTTCCGCTGCCGGGTGTTAGCTTGCGCATTTGTGGCGATGATGACAGCGTTGTGCCTACAGGCGAGATTGGCGGCATTCAAGTCAAAGGCGCAAACGTCTTCGCTGGCTACTGGCGCATGCCCGAAAAGACAGCGGAAGAATTCACGCAAGACGGCTATTTCAAAACCGGTGACGTCGGCAAGCGTGACGAACGCGGCTACATCCACATCGTCGGCCGCAGTAAAGACTTGATCATCTCTGGCGGCTACAACGTCTATCCCGCCGAGATTGAAGGCGTCATCAATGAAATGGACGGCGTGGCAGAGAGTGCGCTCATTGGCGTGCCACATCCAGATTTTGGTGAAGTAGGCATTGCGGTGGTGATTGCTAAACCGGGCGCAACTTTAAAGCCAGATTCAATACTGGCCGCTTTGAGATCACAACTCGCCAATTTCAAAATCCCCAAGCGCTGCGAAATTGTGATCGAGCTGCCGCGCAACACCATGGGCAAAGTGCAAAAGAATGTGTTGCGTGAGCAATACAAATCGGTCTTTCAAAATTAATTCACCTCAGCCTGAACGGAAATTGCTCTAGCCGAACAGCATTGGCTCTGACCCCAATTATTCTGTGCAGCATGACCACTGTGCTGGCGCAACGTGCCCTTTCGCCTAAAAGAATAAATCTCACCTTACTATTGTTTCAATAGCACTGTGCGCAGTAAATACGCCGGCTACAGGCCTGAAATGCTTAAAACAGGCGTAAAAAAACCCGGCGAACCGGGTTTCTTTATCGTTGCAAAAGAAATTACTTCTTTGCAGCTGGGGCTTTTGCCGCAGGCGCTTTGCCAGCAGGCGCAGCTTTTGCATCCTTTGCAGGTGCAGCGGCTTTCGCGTCTTTACCGGCTGGGGCTTTTGCATCAGCGGCAGCGGCAGGCGCTTCTTCTTCGGCTGCAGCCAAGGCCACCACGGAGACGATCACGGGATCGATTTTGCCGCGCGTGACAGCTTTCACGCCTTTTGGCATGACGATGTTGCTCACGTGCAAGCTCGTGCCCTTCTTCAGGCCCGACAAATCCACCGCGATGAATTCAGGCAAATCTGCTGGGAGGCAGGTCACTTGGATTTCGTTGACGATGTGATTGACAAGGCAAGCATCTGTTTTGACGGCTTGTGATTCGGCTTCGCCTGAGAAGTGCAATGGCACTTTCATGGTGAGCTTGGTGTTGGCATCCACGCGCTGGAAATCAACATGCGTGACTTGTGGCTTGAACGGGTGATACTGCACATCGCGCAATAACACTTTGGCTTCTTTGCCGGCCACTTCCATGTCAAGAATCGTGGCGTGGAAGGCCTCTTTTTTCAGGGCAAACCACAGCGCGTTGTGATCGAGCTCGATCAACGCGGGAGCAGTTGTGCCGCCATAGACGATACCAGGCACTTTGCCTGTGATGCGGAGACGGCGGCTCGCACCCGTGCCCTGCTTTGCGCGCTCAAAAGCGGTAAATTTCATGCGTATTCTCCAGAAGAAGTGTGCCGCGACCAGCCCACCTCGATTTAACAACTGCTCCGAGCAAAATCGCTCAAAGCAGGCTTGCAACTTCAAGGCAGTTGCGGCCTTCTTGAGCTGACGGTTTGACCGCCGACTCAAATCTTTTCCCTGAACAAAATGGCTAAAGCAAATCGCTAAAACAAGTCACTTTGATCCGAGAACAAACTCATCACCGACTCACCATGCGCGATGCGCTGGATCGTCTCTGCAAACAAAGGCGCTACCGTCACTTGGCGGATGCGGCCACAAGCGCGAGCGGCTTCTGCCAGCGGAATGGTGTTGGTGATCACCACTTCATCCAGCGCTGTACCTTTGGCTATGCGATCAATCGCTGGGCCGCTGAAAACAGGATGGGTGCAATAGGCATAAACCTTTTTCGCGCCGCGTTCTTTCAGCACTTCAGCCGCTTTCACCAAGGTGCCGGCGGTGTCAATCATGTCGTCCATGATGACGCAATTGCGGCCATCGATCTCGCCGATCACATGCATCACCTCAGACACATTGGCTTTTGGGCGACGCTTGTCAATGATGGCCAAATCGCAGCCGAGCTGCTTGGCCAGGGCACGGGCACGCACCACGCCGCCCACATCGGGCGACACCACGATCAAATCTTCATAATTTTTGCTGCGCAAATCGTTGAGCAATACCGGTGAGGCATAAATATTATCGACCGGGATATCAAAGAAGCCTTGAATTTGATCGGCATGCAAATCCATCGTGAGCAAGCGAGAAACGCCGACCGTTTGCAGCAAATTGGCCACCACTTTGGCGCTGATAGGCACGCGAGACGAGCGCGGGCGGCGATCTTGCCGGGCATAGCCGAAATACGGGATCACGGCGCTGATACGCTCCGCCGATGCACGCTTTAATGCATCGACCATGATCAGCAATTCCATCAAATTCTCATTCGTGGGCGCGCAGGTCGATTGCACAACAAACACATCACGTGCACGCACGTTTTCGGTGATCTCCACGGCAACTTCACCATCAGAGAAGCGACCTACTGTGGCCCCGCCGAGCTTGATGCCCAGATGCGCAGCAATTTCCTGCGCCATCACGGGATTGGCATTGCCAGTAAAAACCATGAAATCGGGGATGTGCTGGGTCATGTCAGTGGCGGTGTTGGAGACCGTGTGAATATTTGATGTGTGACTGACTGAAATAAAACCAACATCGTAAGAAATTTGGCAGGGGAAGAAGGATTCGAACCTTCGCATGTCGGAATCAAAATCCGATGCCTTAACCAACTTGGCGACTCCCCTGCACTGGATACTGCGCTTGCACACAACACCCGAAAAATGCAGTGTTTACTCGTCTTTCAACACATCTAAGAGGGGATGTTGCTTGAAGGATTTGCAAACTCTTTGCTGCCAGTTCGCAGGGATTGCGCCTTTTTCCAATTGGAAACCATGAGGACATGGCGCAAAAACTGCGCTGCCAGAGCCTGTCATGCGAGGCTTCAAACCTTGCTGTTTAAGGATCGCAAGCGCTTGGTTCACTTGCGGCTCAATCAGCTCGCCGACTGTCTGGAGATCGTTACAACCGAAGCTGTAAGGATTTTCAGCAAAGAGCAAAATTATAGCATGGGGCGTGTCTCGCTTGAGAGCGGGGTGACCAAAAATTGCAGGCGTAGGCAGGCCGCGCTCGGGTTTGACGACGAGGAAATGCTGATCAGCGTAGAGCATGCCTTCTGGCAACGGCGCAATGTGCTCGCCGATGCCGCTGACCCACGCATTGCGCCCGCGCAAGAAGAAAGGCACATCGGCGCCGAGCGAGAGACCAATTTGCTCTAATTTTGAGAGCGGCAGGCGCAGATGCCACAAGCGGTTGAGGCCGATCAGGCATGTGGCCGCGTCTGATGAGCCGCCGCCCATGCCGGCTTGGGCGGGGATGCGCTTTTCGAGTTGAATATGAGCGCCTAAAGTGCAGCCGGTGGTGTCTCTCAGGGCGCGGGCAGCTCGGGTGCACAGGTCATCAGAGGGCAGTGGCGCGCCACATAAGAGCATATCTTCGCGCGAGATCACGCCATCAGGGCGCAGCGCAAGATGAATGGTGTCTTGCCAATCGATGAGCTGGAAGACCGATTCGATCAAATGGTAGCCATCAGCGCGGCGGCCTGTGATGTGCAGGAAGAGATTGATTTTGGCGGGCGCGGGAAGGTTGCGCAGCTCGTTCAAGGCGGCATGCATGGCCAACTACTCCTTGGCTAAAGCGATGCGCAGCACGGCTGGCGTGGGCGCTGTGCGGCGGGCGATGATGCGGCCGCTGGCGTGTGCCGAGAGATCAACCTGCCACTGCGAGCTGCTTGCCTGCACATCTTTGCCTTGGAGCCAAGCAAACAATTGCTGCAATGACAGTGGCGCACCAGTGGCCTGCTGGATCAAATCTTGCGAATTGGCAAAGAGTCGGCGTGTATCTCCGCGAAAGATCACCGCGAGATCTGGCTGCCAGCGCAGGCGCATCACGATTTGGCCGAGCGGCGTGAGCAGATCAAGCTCGCCGCTTTCGGCATTGCCACGCAGCTCAAAACTGCCTGAAAAAGATTGCGCTGTATCGCTTGATCCGGCAGCGGGCTCGATCACCAAACTCAAGCGGCCCGAATAAGGCTCGGGTTGTTTTTCTAATGTGCTTTCAGAACCTTTTGGCCTGTTAGCCGGCGTATTTACTGCGCAGCCTGCTATAAAAAAGAGAGTAAATGCTGCGCTGCCCGCAGCGAGAGAGCGACGCTTCATGAGCGGCTTACAGCTTCACACGAAGGCGCTTGAGCGTCTCTTGCAGCACCTCGTCCTCTTTGTCGAGCAGCATGCATTCTTTAAAAATCACGATGGCTTTATCGCGCTGGCCGCTTGCCCAAAGCACTTCTCCAAGATGCGCACCGATCTCGGCATTGGGGAAGCTTTTGTAGGCTTTTTCCAAAAGAGCAATGGCTTCTTTAAAGTTGCCTAACCGAAACTCAGCCCATCCTAAACTGTCGGTGATGGCCGGATCGCCGGGTGCAAGCTCAATGGCTTTTTGCAGCAGGGTTTTGGCTTCGGGCAGGCGAATATTGCGCTCTGCAAATGAGTAGCCCAAGGCGTTGTAGGCGTAAGCGTAATCAGGCTTGACTTCAATGGTGCGGCGCATCAGACGCTCCATTTCGGGATAGCGCTTGAGCTTCTCGGCGGCACCGGCTTGGCTGTAGATCAGCTCATGGTCTGGCGGCGATGCGGCGTTGGCAACCGCCAAGAGATCGTAGGCGGCAAGGTATTCTTTGTTGGTTTGCAAGAGCTGCACTTCGGAGAGCAATTTCATACGCCGGTCGGCGGCGCCTTCCTCGCCAGCACGCTCGGGCAATTTGCGAATGAGCTCGCGAGCTTCTTGAATTTTGCCTTGCTTGGCCAGCATGGAGGCGCGGCGATTTTGCGTGCTCACAAGCGCTTGCGGGCTGTCGATTTTGGCAAGCCAGCTCTCAGCGAGCGAGAAATCTTTGCGCTTCTCGGCAATTTGCGCAAGAGATAGATACGCTTGCGTGAGGCCGCGTTGCTTTTCATCGGAGCTGCGCTCAGGCTGCGCGAGCTCAATGTAGCGCTTAAGCGAAGCATCCGCTTTATCAATTTGGTTGTCTTGCAATTCGAGCGAGCCCTGAAGTGCCCATGCCTCGGCCATATCAGGCTTGTCTTTGGTGAGCCGCTGCACTTGGCCGCTGGCATCAAGCATGCGCTGTGCATCAATCAGGGCGCGCACATAGCCAATGCGCACTTGTGCAATGGCATCAGGTTGATCTAAGTAGCGGCGCACGATGGGCTCTGCATTGGGTTGCTTGGGATCCATCAATTCGAGGGCGAGAAGGGCCGGGCCAATGGCTTTGGCATCTGCTGTTTGCGAGCGTGAGGCCGCATCAATGGCGCCAGATGCATCGGCCGCTGCCAGGCGGGTGCGGCCTACGGATGTCCAGCTGGCAGACGCTGTGGCGGTGTTGGCGAGGAAATCTGCGAGAGCGAGTTCTACCAATGCGGCGGCAGCTTTTTTGTCGGAGGCGCGGGCATACAGGCGCGGGATTTGCGCAATCACTGCGCTGCGCTCTGATGCGGGCGTGAGCTGGATTTGCGTGCGCAGCGGCTCTTGCGTCTCGGCGAGGCGATTGAGCGCGAGCAGCACTTGCAGCACTTGCAAATTGGCATCGCGCGATTGAGGCAGCGCGCTCTTCCAAGCGCGGGCAGCAGCCAGTGCGGGCTCGCCAGCGCGGGCGGCAATCGCCATTTCAATAGCGCGTTGGTAGAGGGCGGCATCGTTGGTCTTGCGGGCGGCGTCCAGCATGAGCTGGTAGCTCGTGCCAGCGGAGCCGCCAAGGCTAGAAATGGCGTTGAGCTCACCGAGCAAGAGCTGGTAGAAAAGCTCTGCATCCATGCTGGAATTGCTAAATGTCTCGGTAGTGGCCAGCAACGAGGCGGCTGGGCGAGGGTTGGCGGGGGTGCTTGGCTGGGCAAAGCTGGCCTGCGCGGCGGCAGACAAGATCAGGGCGGCGCTGACCGTTAAGGCGAGCTGGGATGGGGTGCGAAAAAGGAGCATGTAACCATGATAATCGAGAGCTGTTTATCGTTCCCCAAAATCGTTTTGAATCCCTTGAATTGCACCTAAATGCCTGAATTACCCGAAGTTGAAGTCACGCGCCTTTCGTTTGCCAGCCGCATTGCAGGCGCTGTTGTACAAGATGTGCACGTGGGCAAGCCGTTGCGATGGCCTTTTGGCATTGGGCTGGCAGGCGCTGCGCAAGAGGCGGTTGATGCGCTGTGCGGCGCTGTGGTGCAGGGTGTGCGCAGGCGGGGCAAGTATTTGCTCATTGATACGCTTAAAAATGCGAAGCCGGGCTTGCTCATCATTCATTTGGGTATGTCGGGCTCGTTGCTTTTCTCGCCGCGCTTGCCTGCTGCTGGCAAGCATGATCACTTTAGTTTGCTCACTTCGCAGGGCGAGCTGCGCTTGAACGACCCGCGCAGATTTGGTGCAGTGATTTTTGCTTATTCTGAGGATGATTTGTGGCCGCGCAAATTGCTGGGCGGCTTGGGTGTGGAGCCGTTGACTGATGACTTTTTGCAAGAGGTTTTTTATGTGGCTTGCAAAAAGCGCAGTGCCCCGATCAAACAAGTGCTGCTAGCGGGCGATATCGTGGTGGGCGTGGGCAATATTTATGCCTCAGAAGCACTGTTTCTCGCACGCATCAGACCAACTTTGCAGAGCAACAAACTCTCCAAGCCGCGCGCTGCTAAATTGCATGCTGCGATCAAAAACGTCTTGCAAGCTGCACTCAACAAAGGAGGCAGCACGCTGCGAGATTTCTCCAGCGCCACGGGCGAGGGCGGCTATTTCCAGCTGGAGGCGAATGTGTATGGCCGCGATGGCGAGCCTTGCCGCATGTGTGCAAACCCGATCAAAATGATCCGGCAGGGGCAGAGGAGCACGTTTTACTGCAGCACTTGCCAGAAGTAGTCACCTGCGGCAAACTGAGCACCCGCACAAAGTCTAGGAGGCGCTCCATGCATGATCAAATGTTTCTTAACCTGCCCGTCAAAGATTTGCAGCGTTCACGCAAATTTTTCGACGGCATGGGTTATTCATTCAACCCACAATTTTCTAACGATCAAGGCGCATGCCTCGTGCTTGGAGAGCATTGCTTTGCGATGCTGCTGACTGAGCCGTTTTTTGCGGGCTTTACGCCCAAGCCGATTGGCGATGCACATCAGACGACAAACTCACTTGTTGCGCTTTCATGCGATTCGCGCGAGCAAGTCGATGCGCTCGTTAAGCGCGCTGTCGCGGGCGGCGCGACAATGCCCAAGCCGCCTGTGGATCACGGCTTCATGTATCAGCATGGCTTCCACGATTTGGATGGCCATGTGTGGGAAGTGTTTTGGATGGGCGAGATGCCCAAGGCTTGAAATTTAAGAGAAATCGGCCGTTTGCCGGCATGGAATATGCGCGGAGCGCTCACTTTTTAGGAGTTTAGATGAAGAAACACGAAACCCTCAATTACATCGAATACCCCGCCAAAGATTTGGAGGCCACGCGCCGATTTTTTCAAGCGGCGTTTGGTTGGACGTTTGTTGACTACGGGCCGGACTACATCGCCTTTGACAATCAAGGTTTGGACGGCGGATTCTTCCGATCCGAGCTATCTTCATCAGCATCAAAAGGCGCAGCGTTGGCGATTTTCTACAGTGAGAACTTAGAAGCCACGCAGGTGAAAGTAAAAAACGCGGGCGGCAACATCGTTCAAGCTATTTTTGCTTTCCCCGGTGGCAGGCGGTTTCATTTCACCGAGCCCAGCGGCAATGAATTTGCCGTGTGGTCAGACGCAGGACTCCAGCCCTGAAGGAGCTGCTCTGATGAACGCAAACGCAAACATCCCTGCCAAAAACACCGTTTGCCTCTGGTTCGGCTATGAGGCGCTCGTTGCCGCGCAGTTCTATGCATCTGTCTTCCCAGATTCAATGCTCAAAGCCGTCCACCGCGCGCCGGCAGACTATTCCGCCGGCAAACAAGGCGATGTGGTGACGGTTGAATTCAGCGTGCTCGGCATCCCATGCTTAGGTATCAACGGCGGGCCTGGCATGGCGCACAGCAACGCGTTTTCATTTCAGGTGGCTACCGTCGATCAAGCCGAGACGGATAAATACTGGAACGCGATAGTGAGCAACGGCGGCAAAGCAAGCGAATGCGGTTGGTGCCAAGACCGGTGGGGGCTCTCTTGGCAAGTCACGCCCATTGCGCTCACGCAAGGCTACACCGACCCCGATCCCGCGGTGGCCAAGCGTGTGTTTGAAGCCATGATGACGATGGGCAAGATAGATATTGCTGCAATTGAGGCAGCACGGCGAGGGTAGCCTAGAGGCAGTTTTTTGAGAGAAATAGGCCATTTGCCGGCATGTATTCTGCGCAGTGTGCTATCTATTTAGGAGCTAATCATGAGTGATCCCTATCTGGCAGTAGCAGCACTGGGCTGCACCTTCGTGGCTGGATTTCTCTTTGCATTCTCGATTTGCGTGATGCAGGCTTTGAAAGCGCTGCCGCATCAGCAGGGCATCGCCGCGATGCAATCGATCAATATCGTCATCATCAATCCTTGGTTTTTGTCGGCATTTTTCGGCGTGGCCGTGCTTTGCCTGTTTGCAGTGGCATGGGCCGTCATGCATTGGAATGCGCCACGCAGTGCATACACCCTCGCGGCTGGCCTCGCGTATTTGCTGGGCACGATAGGCATCACGATGGTGTGCAACATACCCATGAATCAATCTCTCGCTGCAATGGATACGAGCAACGCCGAGGCAGAAAAATTCTGGGCTCACTATCTCAAGCTCTGGACGCGCTGGAATCATCTGCGCGCGCTGGCAGCTTTTCTCGCCGCTATCTTATTTTTAAGTCAAATAGGTCTCTAGCCGGCATATATACTGCGTGGAGCGCTATTGATTGAGGAGTAATGTAAGAATTTAAGGGCTCAAGGCTTGCTGGCTTGCATCTGAGCCGGATCGTAGAAAAACTGTTCTTGCACAACCCTTTCGCCCTCATTCGTCTCGCCCCAAGTCTGGTACGCCAGCTCTTCAATGCGGCTCTTCGTGCCGTTTAGCCACTCAAATTCAAACACCCAACGAATCACCACTTGGTTGCCGCTGACGAACACCGGCTGCACGCAGGTGGATTGCACAGTTTTGACCTTAGCCATCGTCGCTGCTTCTCTGGCAACTAATTTGTCGCGCCCGACCCTTGGCTCATTCATGTTTTCCTGCATGCTGGCATTCGACGCGTAAAACTCAACAATGGCCTCCACATGCGCGCCACTGACCACGCGAGCGATGAATTGATTGAGTAGGTGTTGAGTGGGCATGGGCGTGTCTTCAGTTGATGTGGTGGCTACTGTTTGGAGGGCGCTGCCCGCTATCAATCCATAAGGTGTAGAAATGAATCTTCTGCTCAATGAGCGTCAAGGCATGTTGCCATTCTGCAATTTTTTGCTCGACGACTTTTTTGTGTGTTGCAGGCACTTTCCGAGTTGGTTGTAAAGTAGCTTTTCCCTGCTGCGCAAGCGCGGTGAAGTCTCTGAGCTGCGCGACAGACATGCCGCTCATGCGCAGCCGATCCATCAGCTCCATCCAGCTCACATGTCGCTGGCTATAAACGCGCCGCAGATTAGCATCGCGCGGCACGCTGGGCAGCAAGCCTTGCGCTTCATACCAGCGAATCGTGTGAATGCTGTGGCCCGTTTTCTCGGCGAATGGGCCGATGAGCAAGCGGGTAAGTTGTTTGGCGGGCATGGGCAGATGTTAAGGCTTTGCTTCTTGATGTGAGGGGTGAATCAAAGCGGCTTCGATGAGCGCTGTGTCTGCGTATTCGGTCAATTCAGTGACTTTACCTTGCGCGAATTTGAAAATCCAACAGTAACTGTTTTCATAAGCCTTGCCAGCGAGGGTCATGTTCTTGCCGCGTGCTTGCACCACCACATGCTCGCCTATTGAGAGGAAGTGATGTGCGACGATCGTGTTGTTAGAGGCAAATTGCGCATTGAGCGGTTTGAGCAAATTCTCCACAATGCTTTGCTTGCCAGTGTAAGTTTGTGACCATGGTGTGGAGCCAATGATCGTCCACACTGCATCGTTAGCCAAAGCATCAACGAATGGCCGACCATTGCCCAACGCCGTCTGTGCAAACACATGCTCCAGCAATTTTTGATGTTGATCGCGTGCGCTGGGAAACCAGACATCTCGCACATGCTGCGTATCCAGATATTCGCGAATAGAGGCAATCTTGCCATCGCGCATCCGCATCACAGCATGGTATTGCTGATCGTAGATATTCCCATCTTTGAGCTCGCCATACGACACCACTTCTAAAGCCACGCTGCTGCCCTCTGCAATCACGCTGTTGACGGTCATTTTTAAGCCGTTTTTGAGCCGCGAGAGCATGGCTAAGAAGACGGCTTTGATTTGCGCTTTGGTCAAAGTGCCAGAAGGTGCGCCTGTTTGCGCTTTGCCCGCGATCCAAAACGTTGCGTCATCCGTCATCGTGGCCATCACGCCTTCAATGTCGCCTTCAGAGAAGCGTTTGTAAAACTCCAGCGCCGTTGCCCTATTGCTTTCTAAACTCGTCATGACTTTCTCCAAATAGCGCCTCAAATTAAGGCTGATTTGGATTAAATCTCATAGAGTGCGCTCTAGGTCAAGCCATAAAGATCCATGCACCAAAAGAAGTTGCCGCAAGACCCTAGTTTGTTGCATCATCATGACTTTGACCCTCGGCCGATGGAATCCATCCCGCCAACTCGATAAAGGCACGCATCATGGGCTCCTCACTCTTAGCCATTGCCATACTTCATTGGTCTGTGTTACTGGTTCCAGGCTTCAATTTTCTATTGATCGGGCAGCTCGCTGCGGCTGGCAGGCACTCTGCTGCGATGGCCGCTGTAGCTGGCATGACAGTCGCTACTCTGATGTGGGCATTGCTTGCAGTGGCTGGCGTTGGGCTTGTTTTCACGGCTCATCCATCGCTCAGGCTTCTCGCGCAAATCGCAGGCGGAATCTATTTGATTTATCTCGCGTTCAAGATGTGGCGCGCTGCCCAAAAATTCACATCTGCATCTGCATCGGATGCAGCATTGGTATTGTTGCCATTCGCAGCATTTCGCGCCGGCTTCGTGACCAGCGCATTGAATCCGAAGATTGCACTTTTCTATGGCAGTGTGTTTGCAACCGCTTTGCCAGCCAATCCGCCGGACACCCTTGTGTTTCTTGCTGTCGTGTTGGTGTTTGTCAACTCGCTGGTGTGGCATTGCTCATTGGCACTTGCGCTTTCCATGCCAGTGATTCAAAGCGCTTATTTGCGCCATTCTCGTGTGGTTAGCAAAGTATCTGGATTGATGGTGGCTGGCATGGGTGTGAAACTTATTGTTAGCACACTGCAAGAAGTTCGCAGCCATGGGGTGAACTAAATTGATCAAACATCTTTGTACATATGATTGAGCTGCATTACCTCGTTACAAAGTGCGGTTTTTAGCTCTGGTGGCTCAATCACTTTGACCTCTGCGCCAAAGCCTAGCAACTGCCTCATGCCATGCTCCACAGATTCAATGGGCATCAAGAAGGGCTTCCAGCCTGGGGGCATGTGACCAGCGAACGATTCATCTTCAGGCAACGCAATAACTTTCACGCGGCCATTCTCCAGCCAAGTTTGCGCGCGCGGCGATGCGACGATTTGCGCACTGTGTTTGTACAGCTCCGCTTCAAAGCGCTGCGTGGAGGCCTGCCAGTGCTCTGCCAATGTAAATTTCGCAGGGCGTTTAAACACCTTGTTTGTAGCGCTCACTGCAAGAATATTCGCAAGGCGAAATGTCAGCACCTCTTTTTTACCCACAGGCCGCGCCAACAGATACCACGCGCCTGCTTTGAGCACCAAGCCCAGCGGGTCAAGCTCTCTTGTGGATGTGTTGCGCCAGCTTCGGTATTGCATGCGGATGCGCACGCTGCGCCATACGGCACTGGCCACGTCACGTAGCGCTTGCGGCGCCTCAGCGCTGCGATACCAATCCACGGGATCAATATGCAAGCGGCTGGCTACATTGCTGGCCGGCTCGCGCCATTCGGCAGGCAGGGCAGCCACCATTTTGAGCCGGGCAGAGGCAGCCGCTGTGCCTAGGCCCAGCTCGGTGGCGGCGCTGGGCAAGCCGGCCAAAAAGAGGGCTTGTGCCTCAGGCTCGGTCAGGCCGGTGAGCTGCGTGCTCCAGCCGGCTTTCAGCTGAAAGCCACCGAGCCGCCCCCGGTTTCCCCAAATCGGCACACCCGCAGCGGAGAGCTCATCCACATCGCGCAACACGGTGCGCGTGGAGACTTCCAGCGTTTGCGCAAGCTCCGGCGCAGACATGCGCCCACGCGCTTGCAAGAGCATCATGATGGAGAGAAGGCGGCTGGCTTGCACAAAAGGCAGTTTAATTTAAATACATGACATGGCTTGTCATGTTTGATGGTCTATCGTGCAGTTTTCATTTATCCAAGAAAGTTAGCACCATGGATTTTCAGATTCACCAAACCAGTCATTACTGGCTGTATTTCGTTTTAGTGGCCGGCATCGTGGCCGTGCCGGGCATGGAGATGGCGTATGCGATAGGCAGCAGCTTGGTCAATGGCCGCAGAGCCGGCTTTGCGGCAGTGATGGGCAGCGTGGCAGGTGGCGCGGTGCATGTGCTGATCAGCGCTTTAGGCATTGGCCTGCTTTTGCAGGCTTCGCCCAAGGCATTCAACGTGTTGCTGCTGGCGGGCGCTTTGTATGTGGCTTGGATGGGCTGGGCACTGGTCCGCTCTCCCGGCGCATTGGGCGAAATCAGTGAACAGCCCCGGCAAACCGTTTCGCGCACCTTTCTTCGCGCCGCAGGCACCAATTTGCTCAATCCCAAAGCCTATGTGTTCATGATTGCGGTGTTTCCGCAGTTTTTGAAACCGCAATACGGCTCGCTGGTGGCGCAATCGCTTGTGTTGTGGCTGCTGACTGCCGTGGCGCAAATTGGAATTTACGGTGCTGCGGTGTTGGCGGCTGCTCGGTTTCGCGATGCTTTGCTGCGCAGCCCCAGCCAGCAAAAGCGTGTGGCGCAAGCCGTGGGTTTGTTGATGCTGCTCACGGCAGCGTCGACTGCTGTGACGGGATGGTTGCGGTAGTTGCTATACAAATAATAGCGCTCAGCGCATATTTGATGCCGGCGATTGGCCGATTTTCCTTATAAAACGCTCAAAAAATGAGGAAACCATAGCGCTTTTACTGCCTCTTGCCATTGCACCTCCTTCAACGGCGCTTGCGGGTCGCTCGCGCGCAAGGCGAGGGCGTTTAAAGCGCCGTTCATGAGCGTGGTGAACAGCTCGGCGCTGCAAGCGGGGCGCAATTGGCCTGCATGGATGGCCGCTGCGATGCCGCTTTGCAGCGATGTCGTACTCAAGTCTTTCTCCAAAGCTTGCCAGCGCTGCCAGCCGAGTGTGGCGGGTGCATCGATCAACATGATTTGGCGAATATCGGGGCGCAGCATGAATTGCAACCAAGCGATTGAGCCTTGTAAAAGCTCTTGCTTTGGGCTGAGTGCTTCAGCAGCAGGAAGGGCGGAGTCAATCGCTATTGCGGCTTCTTCGCAAATTTGCTTGCAAATAGCTTCAAAAAGCACTGATTTGTCTGCAAAATGATGATAGAGTGCCCCGCGCTTCACGCCAGAAGCCATCAGAATTGCATCTGTCGATGTGGCTGCATAGCCTTGCGTGGCGAAGAGTTGCCGCGCCTCAAAAATTAAGCGTTGCTGCGTGGTTGAAGAGCGTTCGAGATTGGTGGCCATCGGAATATTTTAATAGACAGATTGTCTGTTTGTGATATTCTACGCATAAACAGACAGCGTGTTTGTTTTATCATTCCCATCGACTTTTTCTGCATAAGGAGCGTCATCATGCGTTTTGAAGACCGTTATCCCGTCATCGTGACGCCACACAAAAACGCTTGCCGAGATTTTTGGCAAAGTAAGCTCGGATTTGATGTGGTGTTTGACAGCACTTGGTTTAGCTTGCTGGCCGCCGAAGAAGGCAGCGCCACGCTGGCTTTCATGTCGCCCGATCACCCCGCCGCGCCGCCCGGCGCAGATGAGTTCTCAGGCAAAGGCATGTGCTTTGAGCTGCAAGTGGGCGATGCAGACGCAGCGTTCAAGCAACTCAGCGCACTCGGTTTAAAGGCAAGCTATCCGCTCACCACAGAACCCTTCGGCCAACGCCGCTTCGGCTTTTCAGACCCCAGCGGCCTGTGGGTGGACGTGGTGGAGCAAGTCGAGCCGCAGGCAGGTTATTGGGATAAATATATGCAATGAATATATGCAATAAAGCGCCTATCGCCGGCATAGAATATGCGCGGATTGCTACTAATTCAGTAGCATATCACTCTACCCACGATGGCCAAGCGCCACGGAGATCTCTTTCGCCGTGGCCTGCAATCTGGGCAGCCATTCTTCATTCAGGCGGTCTGCGGGGGCGCACATTGAGAGGCCAGCTACCCATTGCGATTGATCGTCGTGATGCGAGCTACTAAACACCGTACGCTAAAGTTTGGCTCTTCGTTGTCTCATGAGCGCAGTCGTCCGCTCACCCGATCAAGCTCGTGCGACATGGTTAAAAACACACATTTACAGCTGTTTTGGCCTATATTTGTCGGAAAAATCGGTTCAGAGCATCGTTAAATAAAAGTAAACTTAGTTTATATTTGAGCTTTTACGCACAACAACGCTTGCTTTAAAGCTATCAATTCAGTAGCATAGTCAACTTATGAAGAAAATCGGTGTTCCCAAGCTTGTGCCTATTTCTCAGGCAGCCAGTCGCTCAGATCAATCGTCGATGATGACGATGCAGCGCAATGCGACCAGTAGCTTCGCTGAAGGTCCAGAAGCTGAGAGGTCGCAGCATCGTTTGGCCGTTGAGATGGGAAAGCGTTTGTTTGCAGGTCGATCATTGACCAGAGTTCGCACGATCTCTGCCCCATGACGGCAGGCAATTCGTTCATTTACAGCGATTTAGGTGATGAACGAAAAGACAGAGATAAATTCCTAAAAAGCATCGACACGTACTTCTTGGATGCATCCGCAGGTGCATACAGAGCAGCTTTAAATTTAGACAGGTTGGATCGCTTTTGCCAGCAAATTGCGATGTCAGTCAGGCCATCAGAACCGCCAGACTTCTTGGCTGGATTCCCGCATGTGGATGGTTTCCCCAAATCAAGTGTCTTCAAAAAACTTGCGAATTTTGTCGTTTTGTTTTGTGAAAATTGTCCTGTCGAGGGCGTACTAGATGAAAACGGAGCTGTTTCTACTATTTCTACAGAATACCGAAGCTACGAGAATACGATGTACGCGGTGAGTAAGGCATTCGCTTTGCTCAAAGATGTTGAAATCACTCGTAAAGCACCGCTTTCAAAGGTCAAGCTCGTGCATCCTGTGACGGTTTCCCAGCATTCATTTGATGCCTTGGCAGAAATCTTGCAGGATTACTACCTCAGTGACGCGGAAGATGCTTCCATCTATGGCAAGCTTGATGCTGTTGCGCTGCGCCGGCGAAGCGTGCGCCGCTACAAATATTGGGCTGTGTTGTTGGAGCAAATCGCATACCGTAGCAACCCTGGCGCTCGCTACGAAGACGATGCTAACGGTTCAGATGTCTATCAGTAGCTGGCTCGCCCGCTGATGGGTGGCGTGTTACAAGAGCTTTAATCGGTATCTAGCAACACAGCGCGATCAAGCCCGATATCCCAACGCCACAGATATCTCTTTCGCGGTGGCTTGCAATCTGGGCAGCCATTCTTCATTCAAGCGATCAGCCGGTGCGGAGATGGATAGCCCAGCCACTAAGCGGGATTGATCATCGTAAATGCCAGCGGCCATGCAGCGCACGCCGAGCTCGAGTTCTTCGTTGTCGCGCGAGGTGCCGTATTGGCGGCATTTGGCGAGCTCGCGCTCCAGTGATGCGAGCTGGGTGAAGCTGTTTTTCGTCTGGCCAGCGAGGCCGGTGCGTGTGGCGTATTGGCGCACTTTTGAAGGCTCATCGAAGGCGAGAAACAGCTTGCCCACGGATGTGAGATGCAGCGGCGCTCTGCCGCCGATGGCGCGCACCACTTGCATGCCGCTGCGCTCGGAATAGGCCCGCTCCACATACACGATCTCATCGCCTTGGCGCACCGAAAGATTCACGGTTTGCTGCGTGGCTTTGTGGAGCTCGCGCATGGCGGGCAGGGCAGCATCGCGCACATTCAGGCGATCTTTCACAAGGTTGCCCAATTCGAGCAAGCGCAGGCCGAGGCGATAGCTGCCCGATTCGGGGCGATCCACCATGCGGCCAATGGCCAGATCATTCAAGATGCGATGCGTGGTGGAGGGATGCAGCCCGGTTTTCTCGGAAATTTCTTTGAGCGAAATCGCGCCATCGCGTGCGGAGAGCACATCCAGCAGCGCGAAGATGCGCTCAATGACTTGGATGGTGGGCTTGGTGGACGGTGTTTTTTTCATTCTTTTGATGCGCTGCAACAGATGGTATGAATTTTATAGTGTGAAAACCAAAGCTGACTCCAACCGTCTGCCCCGATCCTTCAATCGCCTCAAGGGTACGCTTCGCGTATCTAAGGGCTTCCAATGGCTTCGATATGCGGAGCGTGCCCAGCCGTGAGGGTAGCGAAGGGTCAGCCCAAACAGACTTGGCGAATCGATAGATAACGGCCAGAAATCACGCAGCCCGCCACACCCCATCCATCAGCAGCTCATTGGGCGCAAACTGCGCCTTGTAAGTCATCTTCGGGCTCGCTTGAATCCAGTAGCCCAAATACACATGCGCCAGCCCCAGCTCGCGCGCCTGCGCGATTTGCCAGAGGATGCTGTACGTGCCGTAAGCGGCGCGCGGCTCGGGCTCGTAAAACGTATACACCGCAGAGATGCCGGCCGAGAGCACGTCCAAAATCGCCACCATTTTTAGCGCGCCCAGCTCGCCGTTGAACGCACCCGTGGCATCAGGTGAAGGCGGCTCACGAAACTCCACCATCCGCGAATTCACTCTGCTTTGCAGGAGGAACTGCGTGTATTGATCAATGCTGTCTTGATCCATGCCACCGCCCGCATGGCGGCCATTTTGGTAGCGCAAATACAGCGCGTAATGCTCTTGCACAAAGCCGAGTTGCAGAACGCGGATCTGCAAATTTTCATGGCTTCGCAAGGCTCTTTTCTGACTGCGCGAAGGCACAAATTCATTAACCTTGACGCGAAGTGGCACGCAAGCCTTACAGCCATCGCAATACGGTCGATAGGTAAACATCCCGCTGCGCCGAAAGCCGCGTGCCACCAGCTCTGAATACGCTTCGTTATGCACCAAATGGCTCGGCGTGGCCACTTGCGAGCGCGCTGTCTTTTCCGGCAAATAACTGCACGTGTACGGCGCTGTGGCGTAGTACTGCAAGGTCTGAAGGGGGAGATCCTTGAGCTGCGTCATGGGTTCAGGGCAAAAGCGGCAGTGGATACGCAGGCGTTTATCGGGATACCGAAGGAGCCAAGCGAGCGTCTAAAAATTTCCATTCTATGGCGTTCGTATGCCAGCGCAGCGGCATTTTGTGTGCTTTTCGAGAGGTATGTGCGCAGAAATCTTCACGCGACATTTCTCTTGCGCCCAACGAAGCCAAATGCGGCGTGTTTTGCTGGCAATCTATCCAACTTACATCTTGCGCTTTACACAGCGCCACAAGAGCGCAGAGCGCGATTTTTGACGCATCGGTTTGCAGAGCAAACATCGATTCGCCAAAGATCGCGCCGCCAAGCGCCGTGCAATACAAGCCGCCTACAAGCTTGCCATCCATCCAAGTCTCGATGCTGTGCGCCATGCCGGCTTCGTGCAACGCGATGTAGGCCGCTTGCATCTCGGGCTGAATCCATGTGCCGCCTTGGCCGTCGCGCGGCACGCTCGCGCAAGCCGCGATGACAGCCGCAAAACCATGATCAATCCGCACCTCGCAGCCCGGCGCTTGCAAAAAAGCTTGCAAAGTTTTGCGCAAGCTACGGTGCAATTTAAACGCTGCCAGTTGCAACACCATGCGCGGATCGGGGCTCCACCACAGGATTGGCTGGCCTGCGCTGTACCAAGGGAAAACGCCTTGGGCATAAGCTTTTTGCAGCGAGGAAATCGTCAAATCGCCACCACCTGCAAGCAAACCGGGCGCGGGATCAGCTGGCCCCCAAGCGAGCGCTACGGGCGGGAAATCTTCACCCGCCGCAAGCCATGGCAGCCGCGTGGGCGACGAGCTTGACGGTAAGGCCGGCCCTGAGGGCGAAGCTGAAGGTGAAATTTCAAATGCAGACACAGTTGATATTTTGCGGGTTTTTCACCACAATTTTCTCTGCGCTGTCGAATCCCATAGATACTTTAATCACTTCGTTTTTGATAGCGCTCTGCGCAATATCTATGCCGGCTATCGACTCTTTTTGTTTAAAAAGCCGGGATGTGAGCGGATGTATCACGAGCAAAGTCATTGCATCTACCGAAAGCGTGCTTTTTTCACACGCAAAAGCCCTACTTTCGTCTATATTGCAAACAGCTGTAAGTTCGCGCGCATTTCGTGTGCGCAGCGCAGATGAACAAGCCCCTGCCAAAAGGCGCTCGAGGAACTGAAATATGACTGAATTTTTAAAGCTCAAAACTTTGCCCGGCGGCGGCGCAGTGCAATTGCGTGGCAAAGTGAGTAGGCGCAAAGCCAAACTCGCTCCGAAAAGCTTGAGCTTGGCCCTCGCCCAAGCTTTCTCTGGCGCCCTCAGCAGCGCCGCTAGCTCGCTCTCTCAAGCCATCACCGGCCTCAGCTTCACGCTCGCTGGCTTCGCATCCATGCAAACCAGCGCCCAAGCGCAGAGCGGCAATCTTCCCGCCCACTTGCCTTCAGGTGGCGTGGCGGTGCATGGCGGCGCAAATATCGTGCGCAGCGGCAATACGCTCAACGTCAACACCACCAATGGCAGTGGGAACACCAGCGTCATCAACTGGCAAAGCTTCAACATCGCAGGCGGCCACACGACAAATATCAACCAGCCCAGCGCAGGATCAAGCAGCATCAACCGTGTCGTCAGCAACGTGCCCACGCAAATTCACGGCAACTTAAACTCCAACGGCCGTGTGATCGTTGTCAACCAAAACGGCATCGCTGTGGGCTCAGGCGGCGTGGTCGATACCGCAGGCTTTACCGCCTCTACGCTCAATATCTCCGACGCAGACGCCAAAGCCGGCCGCATGCGCTTTGAGGGCAATGCGCTCTCGGGCGGCGTGCAGGTTGATGGCGTCATTCGCTCGCGCAATGGCGATGTTATGTTGATCGCCCCGCAAATCGCCACAGGCGGCAACGCGCTCATCAAAGCAGACAACGGCAACGTGATCTTGGGCGCAGGCCAAAGTGTAGAAGTGATCGGGCGCGGGCTGGAAGGCATGCGATTTGTCATCCAAGGCGCAGACAACAAAGTGATCAACCTCGGCACGCTGCAAGGCAATGCAGTAGGCGTATTCGCTGGCACGCTGCGCCACAGCGGCTCTATCCAAGCGCAGACGGCTGCGATGGAAGGCGGCAAAGTGGTGCTCCGCGCCATCCGCGATATTGAAATTGTGCGTGATGCATCGCTTGCTAGCGCGCCAAGAATTTCTGCTGACGGCGGCGTGAATGCTGCCGGCGTAGCGCAGTCCGGCGGCAACATCAGCATGCAATCCACGCAGGGGAATATCTCAGTAGGTGCAGGAAGCAGCATCAGCGCCAACAGTGCAAACACCTCATTTTCTTCGGGTAATTTAGTGCCAAATAGCCCGGTAGCCGGTGGGAATGCTGCGGGGGGTGCTATCAGTATCGTAGCAACTGAAGGTCGCGTAATTTCTGCAGCCGGCAGCACCATCAGCGCTACTGGCCACCCCGGCGGCACGATCCGCATTTTTGGTGGCCAAGAATCGCGCATCGCATCGCTCGTCAACGCCAGCTCGCCCAGCCTAGGCGCAGCCGATGCAGCCGGCACACTACAGCTCATCAGCGCAGCCAATAGCAACACTTTGGTGGGCGGCACGATCCAAATCCTAAGCCCCGGCACAGTGAGCCTCACGCAGGGCGCCGAGCTGCTCGCCAGCGGCGATGCCGGCGGCGGCACAATTTTGGTGGGCGGCGACTACCAAGGCGCTAATGCAGCCATCACCAATGCGCACAATACCAATATCAGTCAAGGCGTGCTGCTAGAAGCCAGTGCGAGAGTCAATGGCGACGGCGGAAAAATCATCGCTTGGGCAGACAACGACACCTATTTCGGCGGCAATCTCGTGGCCAAAGGCGGCGAACAAGGCGGCAACGGCGGCTTTGGCGAGACATCGGGAAAAAACAATCTTTACTTTAGAGGACGCGCAGATTTGAGCGCGAGAAGAGGGCGCACGGGCGATTTACTACTCGATCCAGATTTCATCTTGATTCAAGGTGGCGCTGGATCATCGACGATAGACATTACTGACAATCCGGGCGGAAGCAAAGGTATTGTTAACGCAGGAGATGGGCCAAGTAACGTGACGATTTACGAAGTCGAGTTAGAGGGCATCGGAAACACCGTCAACGTTGTGCTTGAAGCCACCACCAAAATTAGCTTTGGAGCAATCCCGTTCAACGGCGGCAATCTAAATATGGTTAATGGTTTAACCCTGCGCACAACCAATCCCACCAACACCGGCGGCGGCATGGGCATACAGTTTTCCGGCATGAACTTTGGCGGCTTGAGTAAATTTGAAGTTCTTGCCGGCGGAGACATTGTTTTAGAGGCGGGCACCAAATGGACATCGTTGATTACGGGACCAGGTGCGCCAGATATCATCACGACAAGTGTCACTCCAGAGACGATCAACATCACTTCCACGGGTGGGTCCATCAGCATGAAAGCCGCTGGCGGCGTGAGACTGAGTCAGGGTGCGGTCATTGAAGCAAATAAAAACGTCACCATCAGCAGCGGTAACTACAACAACACAATCCCTGGAACGAATGATATTTTTATCGGTGGTGGCGCAGGGGCAAAAATCACTGGTGAATCTGTATCTATAACTGCCGGCAAGGCGGACAGCTTGCTTCAATTAGGAGCCAATACTGCCATTACCGCAAACGGCGCAGGGGGCGACGTTTCTCTGCGTGCAGACCGCATTGAAATCGTATCAACAGCGTCAGTTTCAGCGCCCAATGGAGACATAAACATTCGCCCTGACAGCGATGGCCGCAACATATTCTTGGGCGGAAATGGCGATACTGCAGGTGGCTCCGCACTCAAAATTAGCCAAGCTGAATTCAACACCCTTGCGGCAGATACAACAGTCGCTGGGGGCTTCGGTGCGATTCGCTTTGGCGACACCAATGACTTCACGGGCAGCATTGTTGTTGGTGCAGACACTGCATTCAATGCTGGCTTTTACCCGGTTGCTTTGCTCACAAAAACAGGCTCTATCACGCAAAAAAGTGATTTCGTATCTAACGCGCTCAGAGCAGAAGCACAATCAATCAACCTCGACAACGGGGGCAACAAGTTTTACCAAGTGGCTGCCAAATCGACATCAGGCGTCATCAGCATTTCTACCGGAGATACACAAACGAGCATCACCACGGTGGACGGCTTATCGGGCCTGCAAAGCGCCAGCTCTTTAAACCTCACCAATACCAATGGTTCCGGTAGCGCTTTGCAGCTTGAAAACAACGCCAATATCAGCACAGAAGGCAATATCACTATCGCTGGCTTTGACAGCATCACGGTTTTCGGTGGCAACTATATTATTGATTCCAACAAAGACAACATGGGCGGATCTGGCAGCATTAACTTGGGCACCGCCGAAATCAAAGCCAGCACAACGCTGCGCGGCTTAACGCTGGATTCTTCCACCACCACGAACGGCGCTGCTGCAAACGCTATCACTTTTGGCAACGTTGTTCTCAACACTCTTTCTCAAGCTTTGGGAAGCTTGACTGTCATCAGCACATCCACGCTACTTGCCGATTATGGGCAGATCAATTTGCCAGCGAGCATCGCTGTAGGCGCTGCCGGTGCGAACTTTAATGGGCGCGTGCAGTTAAATTCAGATGTGAGCGTCTTTAGTGACAAATTAGGCAACATCGTATTCACAGGCGAGGTGCAAGGCAACAAATTTTTAGACGTCATCACTGACGGCAGTGTCGCGCTGAATGCCAATATCGGCACCGGCACAGCATTGTCAAAATTGGAGGTAACTGGTGCTGGCATTACCGTCAGTAACGCGATTGTCTCCTCAGGCAACATCACACTTAAATCAACGGGCACGAGCAATTTAGTGATGGGTACAAGTGCCGAAATTAAAGGCACCGGCACAGGCTCGCCCGGTAGCCAAAGCATCAGTCTGAGCGCAGGTGGCAATTTAGTGATTAACAAACTCGTAGGCACATCGGCCTACAACGCAGCGCTAAGCGGCACGGCAGGAAACGCCATTACTACAGCCAACGTAGCTAACACCAATTTCAAGAACTTTAACAATATAGCTTTAGGTGATCTCAGTACACAGGCGCTCAATATAGGTACGGCTGCAGCCTCTTTAAGGCTTGACAACGTAACGGGCATGAGCGCAAAG
>JAYUSD010000062.1:0-27682 GCA_043755865.1 Variovorax sp.
CTTCAAACTGACCCGACCAGACGGCCCACGCCAATACGCCCATAACACCCAATGCCAGCAGCACAGACAAGGGCACCAGTAAAAATAAAATGTCCATCAATTGCCCGGTTTAAATTGCGAAAGTCGTGCTGCGTTGGCCACCACCAAGAGCGAGCTGAGTGCCATGCCCAGCCCTGCCAGCCAGGCAGGCAGCCAACCAGCGATAGCAAGCGGCACACAAACAGCGTTGTATGCAGCAGCCCAAGCCAGGTTTTGCTTGACGATACGCAATGTGCGGCTGGCTTGAGTCAGCATGATGGGCAGCATTGAAAGCTGCGCACCCGGCAATACCAGATCGCTTTGTGCTTGCGCCAAGGGCACTGCTGCGCCGACAGCAACTGACACATTTGCCGCAGCGAGTGTCGGCCCGTCGTTCAGACCATCGCCAACCATGAGTACCTTGTGCCCCTTTGCTTGCAGCGCCTGCATGAAAGCCAACTTGGTTTGGGGCATGCAATCACCCTGCACGTTTTGAATTCCCAATTGCCCAGCCACGCGCAAAGAAGCGGTCAGGGTGTCCCCAGACAGTAAATACACGGCCAACCCACGCGCTCGCAAGGCTGCAACCGCATCACGCGCATCGGGTCGCAGGCTCTCCGCTAGGTCAAACGTGGCTAGCCAGCCTTGACTGTCGGCCAAATGGACACGACCCAGCGCACTGCCCACCCTATTTGTAGCCTGATCAACTCCGCAAAAGCTGGCTGAACCCAAGCGCAGCGTGCTAGGCGACCCTTCCGCACCAAAATGGCTTGTATCAAACGACGCCTCAAGACCAAGCCCCGCAAACTCTTTGACGCTTGACATTGTTTGCGCGGGCAGATCCCCAGCAACCGATACCAACGCTCGGGACACCGGATGCAGCGAGTGTCTGGCCAGACTCGCCGCCCATTGAAGCGCCTCAGCGCTAGTAACGCCAGATCGCGTTTGCACCTCAGTCAGGCTCATGGCCGCTTCGGTCAGCGTGCCTGTCTTGTCAAAAATTACCGTGTCAATATCACTAAGCGATTCAATCGCCTGCAATCGACGCACCAGCACACCATTGCGCGCTAGCCATCCCGCTGTGGTCAGCATGGCGGTGGGGGTGGCCAGTGACAACGCACACGGGCAAGTCACTACCAATACAGCAACCGCCGCCATAAGCGCCATGGAGGGGTCTGTTCGCCACCAAAATGCTGCTGCGCCCGCCGCCGCAAGCAACACAAAAATGAGAAATGGTTTGGCTACCTTGTCGGCCAAAACAGCAAGACGTGGTTTGTCTAACGAGGCGCGCGCCATCAGCGCCACAATCTGCGCATACCGAGTCTGCGCGCTTAGTTTGTCAACACGTATCAGTGCTGCAGTGCCCACGCTGTAGCTGCCAGCCAGCACCGTATCGCCCACATTGCGCGCTATCGGGCGAGACTCTCCGGTCAGCAATGCTTCGTCGGCAAACGTACCATTTGATAGGACTGTGCCGTCTGCCGGAAAAGCCTCACCAGGAAGCACGCGAATCACGTCGCCAAGGCTCAAACGGCGTACGGGAATGGTCTCAAAATTTCCATTAGGCAACTGCCTTTGAATACTTGCTGGCAAGCGCTGCATCAATGCGCCCAGCGCGCCTGCGGTCCGGGTGCGCAGCCGTTGCTCCAGCCAGCGGCCGGTCAGCAGAAAAAACACAAACATGGTCAGCGAATCAAAATACACCTCGCGTCCCCACCAGAGGCGCGGCTCAAAGGTGGCTGCGGTGCTGACAGCAAAAGTGACCGCGATGCCAATGGCCACCGGCAAGTCCATGCTGATGCTACGTTTCGTCAAATCACGCCAAGCATTGCTGAAAAACGGCTGGCACGAAAACAGCAACACAGGCACGCTGAGCACCCAAGATGCCCAGCGAAGTAGCTTTTCAATATCAGGCGACACATCGCCCGGCTGCGTGAAGTAGGTGGGAGCCGCATACATCATCACCTGCATCATGCAAAAACCTGCCACCAACCAACGCCACAACGCCAGGCGCGATTGCTGGCGGTCGCTTTCAAGAGACAAGGCATCATCGACAGGCTGCATTTGGTATCCCTGTGCAACACCCGCGCCAAGCCACTTAGACGGCTTGGTCTGCGCTACAGACCACGTCACGCTGGCTTGTGCGCTGGCGGCGCTGACCTGCACTGCCAGCACACCCTTGACACCCAATAACGCTGCTTCAAGCGTGAGTGCGCAAGCTGTGCAGTGCATGCCCTTGACCACGACAAACGACTGAACAACCTGCGGTGGCGAAAGTTTGTCAACAGCTTGGCTAAAAACAGCCCACATCTCGGGCTCGTCGTACACAGCTAGGCCGTCGTTGCTCAACTTTTCATGAACATCAGATGGTTTGAGACCAGAAAAAGATGAAGTCCCCATCGCTTGCATGGCTTAAGACTAAGGCTAGTGACCAGAGCAAGTCTTGATATGGATCAAGTCCCGCTGCATTGATGTGTCTTCCTATGAAGATTCAAACTATTGAGGTGAGCATGCAGATTCAAACGGTGCTCAATTCAGACATCGTGATGCGGTTTAACGAATGCACGCCGTATGATGTGGACAGCTACATCACTACTTCGGCTGAGACTCACATCTCAAAAAAGCTCTCGCAACGATTCCCTGATCTTATTTAAGACATGTCTGAACTCCATAAATTCATTTTCGAAGGCTTGCCTGTGCGCGGTGCGCTCGTGCGCTTGGATGATGCTTGGCAGGAGGTGCTCAAGCGCCGCGCTGCCAACTCACACACCGGCGCATTTGCGCAGCCTGTGAGCGAGCTGCTGGGCGAGATGCTGGCTGCTGGCGCGCTGATGCAAAGCAACATCAAATTTAACGGCGCGCTGGTGCTGCAAATCATGGGCGATGGGCCGGTGAAGGTGGCTGTGGCTGAGGTGCAAAGCGATTTGTCGCTGCGCGCCACGGCTTCGGTGCAGGGCGAGGTGGGTGCTGGCGCGCGCTTGTCTGACATGGTCAACGTGCTCAACGAAGGCCGCTGCGCCATCACGCTTGATCCGAAAGACAAGCAACCCGGCCAGCAGGCCTATCAAGGCGTGGTGCCTCTGCATGGCGACAATCGCGAGAAGCTAGAAAAGCTCAGCGATGTGCTGGAGCACTACATGCTGCAATCCGAGCAGCTCGATACCCGCCTGATCCTTGCCGCCGACACGCAAGTAGCTGCCGGCCTGCTCATCCAGCGCATGCCGATGGAGGGCTCAGGCAATTTAGGCAAATCCAATGAAGACGATATCGGCCTCGATGAATCCTTCAATCGTATCGCCATCTTTGCGCAAAGCTTAAAGCGGGGTGAGCTGCTCAGCCTCGATGCAGACACCATCCTGCATCGCCTCTTTTGGGAAGAAAAGCTACTGCGCTTCCCGCCCCACACCCCAAAATTCGCGTGCTCTTGCTCCCGAGAGAAAGTAGCCAGCATGCTGCACAGCCTCGGTGCAGATGAGGTGGAAAGTATTCTGACCGAGCGAGAAAATGTAGAAGTTGGCTGCGATTTCTGCGGCGTGCAATATCGCTTTGATGCAGTGGATGCGGCGGAAATTTTTACGCAACCGCTAGATCACCCGCCGGGGACGGCTAGTATGCAGTAATCACTGGTCTTTCGTTTTTTGCAGTAATCGGCGAAACAGTTGATGCTCGCAATCTGAATCTGAGCATTTTTCGCAGCTCCATTGCCATTTTTTTAGGCTGTTTAGGTCAGTAGCCGGCGTATTATCTGCGTTAGACGCTATAAAATTGATAGTGTCTTGCGGTTGCATTAATCGCGCGATGGCTTGTAGCGCATGCTGGGTGCGTTGCTTCCCCGTGCCGTAGATCACGTCGAATGCGATGCTGGCGCTATGCAATTTCTCTCTGAGCAGTGCATCGACTGGTGCGCGCACATGTGCGCCATCGCGTTGGATGCCGTCTGCTTCCCAAGGCATATCTAGGCCGGTGAGGAGAGTGAGATCGAAGCTCTTTTGATATTTGAGCGCTGCTGCGGTCAGGCTCGTATCTTGGAAGATGAATTCGCTGTACACGGCTGTCATGAGGGGTGTGGTGTCGGCGAAGATCCATGCGGCGCCTTGTGCTGCCGCTTCGATGCGCTCTTGCTGGGTGTGGGCGATGTGTGTTTGCTCATCGCGCTGCGGTGTGCGGCCTGCGCGCTCGCACCATTCGCGCAGGTATTCGCCCACGGCTGTGGCGCTCTGCCCACTTGCGCTCAGGTGAGCGGCCAGCGCGTTGGCGAGCTGGCTCTTGCCTGTGCTTTCTGCCCCGACCAAAGCGATCCTTATTGTGGGCAAGGCTACCCTTATTGCAGGCAAAGCGGTTTGCCCGTTTGCTGGCGCATCTGTCATGCTGGTGCTCTCGCAGCGTGCAACCAAGTGCGCCAGCCCACTGCTGCCATCACCGCAAACAATGCATACAGACCGACAGTGAGCCACAGGCCTTTGTAGGCGAAGAGGGCGATGCTGATAATGTTGACGATGATCCATAGCGGCCAGTTGGCGGTGTATTTTTTGCCGAGCAGATAGGTGGCCACTAAGCTGAGCACGGTGGGCAGGGCATCCCACCACGGTACGTCTGAATTCGTGTATTTGGATAAAAAGAGCGCGATAGCCGGCATAGATATTGCGCAGAATGCTATTGATTTAATAGCGATTGCATTGGGCAAGGTATGGGGCTGCAAAGCTTGCCCGGAGGCATTTGAGCCGCGCAGCCATTGCCACCAGCCCCAAACGGCCGCGATGGCGAAGAATATTTGCAGGGCAACTTCGGCGTAGAGTTTTGCGTCTGCGAATACAAAGACGTAAAGGACTGAGCTTGCAAACGCGAGAGGCCAGCCCCAATGAATTTGGCGGATGTTGCAGATCACCATGGCTACGCCGAGTACCGCGCCGATGAGCTCTGCCCAACTCGCGGGCAGGCCAAAAACAGAGAAGACAGGGGCGTTGAGCAAGTCGATCATGTGGGGCTGAGGCAAGGGCAGAGTGGGCGGTTGTGTAGGCGTCGGTATGGATGCCTATGTCGGCAACGCCTTATTGTGCCTTTGCTTGGGCGTTGCGAACTTGGCTGATCGGCTTGTCAATCCGTTGAATTTCAGGGAATAATGCGTGTATCAATTTATAGGAGTACACCATGGCAAAAGGTCAACAGAAATCCAACAAAGAAGGTAAAAAGCCGAAGAAAGACACGTCAGCGCCGAAGGTGCTCACTGGTGAGCCAGTGCGCGCGACGATTGTTACGGCGGTGATGCCGCGCGGTAAAGAGAAAAACAAGCTCAAGTAAGCGTTGTTTCTTTAAAACGCGAGAAGTACTCGCGCATTCCTAAAAGTTAAAAGCGTGAAAAATATTCACGCGCGAGCCAATCGATTTTGTCGTCTGCTGCATCGTGGCGGGAGATTTCTTGGCGTTTGATTTGAGCGTACCAAGCCAACACTTGATCACCGAAGCCCGCACTCAGGATGGCATCGGCTTGCAGGTCGGCGAGTGCTTCGCTGAGCGATGATGGCAATGGCACTGCGCTGGCATCGTCTGCGGGCGGGCTTGCTAAGCTTCGCGAAATACCATCTAGGCCCGCATGAATTTGCGAGGCAATGTAGAGATACGGGTTGGCCAATGGAGAGCCGATGCGGTTCTCGATGCGCGTCGCGTTGCCCGCTGTGATGATGCGCAGCATGCTGGCGCGGCTGTCCCAGCCCCAATTGGCTCGCGTGGGGGCAAGGGCGTTGGGCTTGAAGCGTTCGTAGGCATCCATCGTGGGATTTGATAGGGCGCAGATGCCGCCGGCATGTTGAATGAGCCCGGCAAGCCAACGCTGACCTATTTGTGAAAGCTTGGAAGTGGCTTTGATAGGGCCTGTGGCGAGCCCATCGCCGGGCTCCGATTGTTCGGGGTTTTCACGCGAAGCAAATGCATTCGTATCTGATGCCAAATCCACCAGCGACTGGTGCAAATGCCAGCCGCTGCTCATGATGCAGGGCAATGGCGGGCGACACATGAAGGTTGCGTGATAGCCGGCGCGTTGCAATGCCTGCGTGGCCGCGCTGCGAAAGAGCACCATGCTGTCTGCGGCAGACAGGGCGTCTTGCACCTCGAACACGGCTTCGACTTGGCTCGGCCCAAATTCCACTTCCAGCGATGTGAGCGGCAGGCCCAGCGCAGCGCAAGTGCGGCGCACGATTTGCAAGGGTTCATCGGCGCGATCCAGCCAGCGCTCAGACAGCAGGCGGTAGCCGGGGTGGATCATGCTGACCGCTGGCGGCAAGCCGGGCCAAGCAGCAAGCTCGGGATCAGTCTGCGGGGAAAAGCTTTCTATTTTGTAGATGTGAAATTCAATCTCTAGGCCACAGCGCAGGCCGTAGCCTTTTTGTGCGAGTTGAGACAAAGCCTTTTGCAAGATGCCGCGTGAATCGATGGCAAGCGGCTCGCCATCGTTGCCCACCATCTGCGCTTGCAGCCAACCTGTTTTTTCTGCCCAAGGCAATTGGCGATAGCTCTCCAGCAGCGGCTTAACCATGAAATTGCTGGCCTGCGCAAAGTCTGCAAGTATCGGCAAATGATCAAGGCCATCGGGCTCAAACACTTTGAAA
Source organism: Variovorax sp. (assembly GCA_043755865.1). GTDB lineage: Bacteria > Pseudomonadota > Gammaproteobacteria > Burkholderiales > Burkholderiaceae_C > JANMDU01. Next base: position 6,621 of record JAYUSD010000062.1, read on the forward strand.
GCCGTGCGATCACTCGTGTCTTTCAGCGCTTGCGTGCCGACCATGCCAATGCCATCTTTGAGCGCGGCTGGCAAGGCGCGCGGCGCAATGCTTTTAGCACGCAGTTCGCCATGCAAATCACACCACGCGATGCGAATTTGCTCTATGCCAGATTCAAAGACGACGCGAAGTATTTGCTCGGCGTTCATGGTTTGCCCCATTCTGTTTGGTTCATGTCATATTCGTGCGGGCTGATCCTTCGACAGGCTCAGGACAGGGTACGCTGCGCGTATCCAAGCCCATGCAATCTCGTCGATACCTCAGGGCGAACGTTTCGTATGCGGGCATTATTGCGGCTTAGCCCATGCGGCTTTTTTACGTTTACCGGCAAGCTGCTGCTCTGCCCAATCTTCCCACGCATCGCTGGGCGCAAAGCCATCCACTGTGCCGGGTGGCTCATGCAAAGCCACGGCTGTCGGCAAAGACGGTGGCGCTTGGCCTTTTTCAACTGCATCCTGCGCGCGCATGAGCCAGCGGCGATAGAGCACGATGATTTTGTCGCTTGTGGCCAGGTGCTCACGCGTGCGATCTTGAATGCCGCCACTCGCAGCGCCCATACTCTCCACAGCCCACTGATCATGCACATTGATATCGTCTTCGCCCATGCCGAGAAAAGTGCGCGATGCTTGCTCCTCGGGCGAGAAGCCCCAAGCGTTGTGCGCGCCAGCTTTCGGTGTGTAGGCAGGCAGCGTGGTGTAGGGCAGGCGCTGGGCGCGCATGGCGGCTTGGTCAATCGGCGCATCGAAACTGGTGAACACGCTGAACCAATACGTGCGGCCATCGTCCACGGGCAGATGCCACTGCGTGATGGTGAGCGTCTCAGACAGCGGGATCACAAAGATGTGCGGGAAGATCGCTTGCGTCATGCGCACATGGCACATGCCGCCATGCACACCCTCTGGCGTGGGGGCTTCATTCAAAGCCCGTAGCGCCGTGATACGAATGCCTTGCAATGTTGTGCTTTGCACTGCTTGCGCGATGAGCTTAGGCCGATGCAGCTCGCGCATCACGCGCGTCATGGGCCAGCGCTCGCCGGCCACATCGCCCGCCGCTGCGCTACGAAACTGTTTACCGCCTGCATTGCTGCCCGTCTCTTGCAAATCAGCATCTTGCAAAAAGCGATGCAAAAACGAAGGATGCGCCGGATCCATGCCCACCTCGAAGCATTGCAGCCAATTGGCTTGCCAGAGGCCTTTGAAGGCGAAGCTGTGAGACGCGGGTGCGGCAAAGCAATCAAGTTCGGGCATGGGTGGCGGCGCTGTGGCTCCCTCAGAGCCACTTGTCATGCCTCCCTCAGAGCCACTTGTCACAGCGCCCTCAGAGCTGTTTGTCAATTCCCCGAGCCAAGCCCACACCACGCCGGCCTTCTCTTGCACAGGGTAACTGTGCTGTTTGATGTGTTGGCACATCGTCGAGCCCTCCGGCTCGGCTGGCGTGTCGATACACTGGCCGGGGCTCTCTCCGCTCGTTTGAAACGCCCAGCCGTGGAAAGGGCATCGAATGGCGGTTTGATCTACTTTCTTATCTGTAATTTGCATTGAAATCGGCATATCGCCGGCATAGAACCTGCGTGCAGTGCTATTATTTTTATAGTGCGTGCTTTCGTAGCTTGGTTCATAGCGAGCAAAGGCCAGATTCGCGCCGCGATGCGGGCAATCGCGATCAAGCAGCGCCCAGCTTCCATCTTGATTTTTCACCAATACAAAATCCTGCCCCAGCGCCCGCACTGCTTTGATGAGGCGCGGCTGCTCACTGCTTCCCATATCCGGCGCAAGAGTCGGGTCAAACTCTTCGACCAAAGCCACGGGCTGCCAAAAACGCCGCTGCAGCAGCCCGCCCGGTGTGCCGGGGCCTACTTGGGTGAGGCGAATATTTTGTTCGTGATTCATGGCAGCAGGTATTGAAAACGGTATGCGCCCGGTGTCATGGCTTTGCTGCTGCCGACTGGGCAAGCTTTTGCAGAAAGCCGCGAGGCCCAAGCGCGATAAGCAAATAATGGCACAGGATCCATGATGCAGCCTTTTTGGCCAAAAGGGTGAAGCACATGCAGCAATTGATGTCCAAGCTCATGGACGGCGGCTGTGCCAGCTAATTTCGCTGCTTCATCGGGCGAGTAGTTTTCTCCTTCGCGCAGGCGCAGCCAATCGGCATCGTTGCTCGTGAAGGCGAAGGTGCTCCAAATGGAAAAACTGCCTGTGCGGCTGCTTTTGTTGTAGGGCGTGAGGCCATTTGTATAGCCGCCGCGAATAGCGGTATGAATGGAGGGCTGTGTGAATTCAGCGCTGGCGATGATTTGATTCGTGATCACCAGCTCAAAGGGCAGCTGTCCATAACCAAGAAAGCCCCACATTGTGTATTCATGAAAAGCCTGATCATCGATCACGCTTTTGCTGTCTAAGGCTTTGAATTTTTGCCATTGATCCATGCGATCAAGCTGATAGGTGGCTGCAGCTTGGCCGAAGGTTTCAAAATTTCTAGCATCTAGTTTGATGCCTTTCTTGTGTGCAAACAAAGCCATGTCTTCCAGTGGCTCACCAGAGCTTGCAAAGCCTCGCGCATAAGCCTTGGCAAGACTCGATTTCCAAGCAAACCAAGATTGGAATTTGAACTGATCGCGTTTGGCGAGTTCGGCGAATTTTGCAGGTATGCCAGAAAACACCTGCGCAATGGGAATCTCCACCGCTTGGGCAAATCGCAACTCAATCCCAAAATGCTCGCGCGTATCCTGCGCCATCGTCTGAAGCATCAGCGCAATTTGCGCATCGCTCATGCGAGGCAAACGAGGATTGATCACGTGAGCCACACGCAACTCAAGGGGTTGCGCGCTGCGCTGCGGTAATGGCAGACGCGCTGCTGCATAAGCGGTGACCGGCGCGTTTTGCGCATTGGCTTCACCTACCGCTAGGAATACCATCACGCAGAGAAATAGTTGTCTCAAACTCGTCATCCCTCATGTTAACGATCGCCCCATGAATCTCCGCGATCCAGCGCGTGAATTTATCATGTGACTGCAGACGCACTAAACTTGCCTTCATGAAACTCTACAACTACTTCCGATCTTCGGCCTCCTTTCGCGTGCGCATCGCACTGCATTTGAAAGGCTTGCCGTTTGACTACATCAGCGTGCACTTGCCGAAGGGCGAACACAAAAAACCGCCTTTTTCCGATGTGTCGCCCGATGGGCTTGTGCCGCTGCTCGATACGGGCACGGAGCAACTCACGCAATCCATGGCGATGATTGAGTATTTGGATGAGACGCATCCCACGCCTGCGCTCTTGCCTGCTGATGCGCTGGGCCGCGCCCGTGTGAGGGCGCTAGCGCAGAGCATTGCATGCGAGATCCATCCGTTGAATAATTTGCGTATTTTGAAATATCTCGTCGGCCCATTGGGCGTGAGCGAGGAGGCGAAGAACACTTGGTATGTGCATTGGTGCCGCACGGGCTTGGAGGCTTTTGAAAAGCAACTTGCCCTGCTACCCGAGAGCACGTATTGCTACGGCAACACGCCCACTCTGGCAGACTGCTGCCTCGTCCCCCAAATCTTCAATGCCCAGCGCTTCAACACACCGCTCGACGGCCTGCCGCGCACGATGGCTGCGTTTGATCATTGCATGAAGCTAGAGGCTTTCCAAAAAGCTTCGCCGAAGAATTGCCCGGATTTTGAGGCTTGAATCACACTACGCTTATCAGTAGGTAAAGGTTTAAAAACAAGGGCTCGATTCATGTTTCATCATTCTCATAAACTCAGCAGACTCTTTCTCACGCTATGGGCAATGGCTGCTTTTATAAGCGCCGTCGTCCACCTCGCAGCGCCGCTGTTGATGAGCGCAGGCACATCATGGCCATTTGCTTATGGATGGCAAAGAGAAATCGCGTTTTTCGACATCGTGCTTGCTCTTTACGTTGGCGTTCAATTGCGCAGCGCATCAGAGGCGGAGCAGGTCAAGTTGGTGTATTTTTTTGCGGTGCTGTCCTTGTGCCTTGGGCTCAATCACTTGTTGTCGGCGCTCGGCAGTGGCTGGGGCTATATTCATTTGGCGGCTAGCATCGGCAACGCGCTGGCAGTGGTCGTTGCTTTGCTCATTTTCGTCAAGCGCCGCGGACATCAGGGCGCATGAGAGGCCATCAGCTTCTTCATGTTGCCCATCGCAGCCATGCCGTGCTCGCGCAGCGCTTGCATGATGGCGACTTTTTGCAAGTCACCCTCTTGCACGCTGGCGGTCATTTTGCTAAAGCCGTCTAGGCGGCTTTGCATCATCCAATTGCGCAAGGCTTTTTCTTTGCTCCAGCGCATTTGATTGGCCATGTTGCCCATGGTGGAGGCGATCCAGCCCGCGATGTTGCGGGGGAAGGGCACGACGGTGCAGAGTTGGTTTTTGATCGCGTCATCCTCGTAATGCGCCTCTACATAAGCGCAGACTGCGGCGCTGAAGCTGATCAGCGGTGTACGCAGGAGCTGCGGCACGATGCGATCGGGTTGAAACATCAATTCGTTATCACGCGGCTCCACCGCCGAGGCGGTGCAGTTGATGTAGAGCGTATTGGCGGGCATGGTGATGCGGCCTTGCGCTAACACGAGTGCTTCTTCTTCAATGGCTTGCACGCGGCCTTTGCGGATGACTTGGCTGATCTTTTGCAAGAGTTTGATTTCGCCTTCCGATATTGTTGCGTAGTGAAACATGCGTGGCTTGTGCTGGCGGTCAATGCGCAGCATTTGGCCTGAGGCTTCCAAGCGCTCGAAGAGATCGTCCACACTGGTGGCCTCTGCCAGTGCTTTCATTTGACTTGCCACGCCGCCAATCGAATCTGCAAAAAATTCCTCGCCCGGCTGCGTGGTGATGCGGTTGACCAGCCAAGAATCGCGCGGCATCACCCAATGGATGCTCTCAGGTGCTGCGCCGCAATTGAGTAGCCAAATCGCAGCGTCCATCGCGGTTTTGCCTGCGCCCAAAATGCAATAGTTTTTGGGGCGATCAGCGCTCTGCCAAATCTGCGTGAGCTGCGTAGGCGTAACGAGGCGCACGCCATCCGCTATTTTGAATTTAGGCGCGGTAGTGGCTGGCACTTGTGGCGTAAAGAAGGTGGCATCCACCCGCTTTTTGCGCACTGTGATTTGCGTCTCTTGCCCGGAGAGGATGGATTGCACGCTTGCTGTGCCATCGTTCATGCCTTTGTAGTCACTCATCGGCAGATAAGTCACACGCCCGCTGGGCAGCAGACTCTGATGCATCACTTTGTGAAAATAGCCCGTCACTTCTGCGCCACTTGCCAGCTCATAAAGCCCCGCGTTGTGCCCATGCGTATCTTTGCGCCGCGTGCCCAGCTCTAGAGAATTCACGCCATAGAAAGCGGACGGCTGATGCAGCGCGACAAACGGGTAAGCATCATTCCAATGCCCGCCGGGCTGCGCATGCTTATCCACGATGGTGATGTGTGCGTTGCTCTCGGCAAGCATCGTGTCTGCAAAAGAGAGACCCGTCGCGCCTGCGCCGATGATGAGGTAGTCTGTATCGAAGCTGGGCATACATGTCTCCAAAAAGGGTTATTTTTTTATAAAAATCAATAAGTTAGCGTTATGCTAGCATTGTGCTATCGTTTGATATCAGGAGCATGATATGCCAGTCAACATTGCGACATCATCGCCCAAAGTGCAATTCAATGCGCGTTTTTCACCAGAGCTCATCAACAAGCTGGATGTGTATGCCGATATGGTGGGGCAAAGTAAGGCGCAAATTGCGGCGAATGCGATCGAAGATTATCTGGATTGGCGCATTCCGCAGATCGCGGATTTGAAGCTTGCGATTGCGGCAGCAGATCGCGGTGAGTTCGCCACCGATGAGGAAGTCGAGGCCGTGTTTAAGAAGTACGGAGCTTAAATTGCGGATTCGTTGGACGAGCGTGGCAACGCGCATGCTGCTGAGTACAGGCGACTACATTGCCCAAGATAACCCAAAGGCAGCAACAAAATTGCTCAAGCAAATTCGCACATCGGTGAAATTGTTGCAGCGCCATCCGTTCATGGGGCGGCGCACAGAATTTGAAGGTGTGAGGGAGTTGGTGGTGCATGCCAACTATTTGGTCTCCTATCGCGTCAGCAGCGATACGGTGGAGATCTTGCAGTTGTGGCATGCCGCTCAGCAGCGCTATCACTGAGCAAATGCACTCTTTCTTGATTCAACCCAATTGGCCCGCGCCGCCTCGTGTGCGCAGCGCTTGCAGTTTGCGCGCGGGTGGGGTGTCTGCTACGCCTTATGAGTCTCTGAATCTAGGTGATCATGTGGGGGACGAACTGACAGCGGTGGCTCGCAACCGGGAGATTCATGCGAATGCTTTGCAAGCCAAGCCGGTGTATTTGAAGCAGGTGCATGGCTTTGATGTGGTGACGCTGGATGCGCAAACGCAGGATGGCACGGTGGCAGATGCTTGTGTGACGCAAGAGAAAAATTTGGCGTGCACGATCATGGTGGCGGATTGCTTGCCTGTACTGTTTTGCAATCGCGCGGGAACGCTAGTGGGCGCGGCGCATGCGGGCTGGCGGGGTTTGTGTGGTGAAGGCGGGCAGGGCGTTTTAGAGCAGATTTTTAAGCGTTTTGAGCAGTTAGCCGGCATAGATACTGCGCAGAGTGCTACTGAATTTATAGCGTCTGATATTTTGGTGTGGCTGGGGCCGTGCATTGGGTCAAAGGCATTTGAAGTGGGCGCGGAGGTACGTGAGGCGTTTGTGCAAACCGACCCTCAGGCGGCGCTGCATTTCAAGCCGATTGCGGGCGGTAAGTTTTTAGGCGATCTTCAAGCGCTGGCTCGGCAGCGTTTGGCCAAGCTGGGCATCACGCAAATTGATGGCAACGACGGCACGCAGCCGTGGTGTACCGTGAGCAATCCGTCAAACTTCTTTTCGCACCGCAGAGACCGCATCAGCGGCAGATTCGCCGCTAGCGTTTGGCTCGTTTGAGGGTTCTTTTGACGGATCGATTAAGCCAGCGTTTGCACGCAATTGCGCAAGCTCAGCTGCATCCTTGGCGCGCCGCGCACGATTGCGCATCGGTGTGGCCATAAGGTACATCAAGATCACGCAAGGCAAGACGCCGTAGAGAAAAAACGTAACGATCGCACCCAGCAACGTGCCGGTGGGCGCAGTGGCCTCAGCCACGCTCATCATGACGACGACATACATCCAAGCGATAGCGACTAAATACATGAGTGGAAACGGTTTTGAGCGGGTTGTTGGGGATGGAACTACTGCGCGGAGTCGGATAGGCTACGTCAATAAGTTGTCAGCTTGAGAAGAAATAATTGTTGCAGTGCAGCATAAATCTTGAGATACTCGGGTAATCCCGAATAAGTGACGATTCGGAGCACAAATCAAAGAATTTGGAGACAAGGATGAATTTTGAAGCATTCGCGCCCTACTCGTTGGACGCGCCCGCCATGCAGGAAATCCAGCAAGGCTATTTGAAAGACGTGCAGGCGCTCTTCAGCGGCAGCATGCAAACGCCAGCCGTGGCCGACAGGCGTTTTGCAAGCGAAGCTTGGGGCGCAAACCCAGTGGCCAGCTTTACGACGGCGCTGTATTTGCTCAATGCCCGCACGATGATGCGATTGATTGATTGCGTGCAGGCAGACGATAAAACCAAAGCCCGCTTGCGTTTTGCCACCGAGCAGCAAATTGCCGCCGCCTCGCCATCCAACTTTCTCGCGCTCAATCCAGACGCGCTGAAAAAAGCGCAAGAGACGCAAGGCCAGAGTATCGCGCAAGGCATGCAAAACATGCTGGCCGACATTCAGCGTGGCCATATGTCGATGACAGATGAGAGCCAGTTTGAAGTGGGCCGCAATGTAGGCACAACGGAGGGCGCAGTCGTTTTTGAGAACGAATTCTTTCAACTCATTGAATACAAGCCGCTGACAGCAAAAGTGCATGAGAAGCCCTTCCTCGTGATCCCGCCTTGCATCAACAAGTTTTATATCTTGGATTTGCAGCCTGCGAATTCCATGGTGCGCCATCTCGTGCAGGAAGGCCATCGCACTTTTGTGATCAGTTGGCGCAACCCGGATGAGTCGATGAAGGACAAGACTTGGGAAGATTACATTGAGCATGCTGCTATTAAAGCGATAGCATACTGCGCAGGTTCTACGCCGGCTACTGCCCTAAAACGCTCAAAAAATTCAGGAAAAATGCCGCAAAACGCGATCAACGCTTTGGGCTTCTGCGTGGGCGGCACGATTCTCGGCACAGCGCTTGCAGTGCTCGCAGCGCGTGGCCGGGCTACCGAAGGGCCTTCATATAAATTGCCTGTAGCCAGTGCAACGTTCCTCACGACGTTTTTAGATTTCTCCGACACCGGCATTCTCGATATCTTTATCGACGAAGCCAGCGTGGCGAAGCGCGAGCAGCAGTATGCGCAGGGCGGCTTGCTCAAAGGCCAAGAACTGGCTTCGACGTTCAGTTTTTTGCGCCCCAACGATCTGGTGTGGAATTACGTGGTGGGCAATTATCTGAAGGGCGAGACGCCGCCGCCATTTGATTTGCTGTACTGGAATTCGGATGCGACGAACTTGCCTGGCCCGTTTTACGCTTGGTATCTGCGCAACACGTATCTTGAAAACAATCTGCGCAAACCCGGCAAGCTAGACGTGTGCGGCGAGAAATTGGATTTGAGCAAGATCGATATTCCCGCCTACATCTACGGCTCGCGCGAAGACCACATCGTGCCGATCTCAGGTGCTTACCAAACGACGCACATCCTTAGCGGCAAAAAACGCTTCGTGATGGGTGCGAGCGGTCATATTGCGGGTGTGATCAACGCGCCGGCGGCGAAAAAGCGCTCACATTGGATTGGCAAAGAAAATCACTTTCCTGCGACTCAAGCTGAATGGCTCAAAACGGCGAAAGAGCATCCGGGCAGCTGGTGGACGGATTGGTTTGCTTGGCTCAAACCACTTTCTGGCAAGCTCGTTGCGGCGCCTAAAACATACTCAGCCAAGGTGATCGAGCCTGCGCCGGGGCGGTATGTGAAGGCTAAGGCTTGAAGGCTAGGTAACGCGAAAAACGCAAAAACCACGCGAAAAGCGCGAAAAAATACCAAAATGTTTTTCGATTCAATTGCAATATTTTTACAGCACCTCAAAACCTACACATTTCTTTTTTAGCGTTTTTCGCGTTCTTTTCGCGCATTTAGCGTTACCTAGTTTTTATCCAAGGAGTTATTTATGCAAGACATCGTTATCGTCTCCGCCGCACGCACAGCCGTCGGCAAATTTGGCGGCTCGCTCGCCAAGGTCTCTGCGCCCGAGCTCGGCGCCATCGCTATCAAAGAAGCCATTGCAAGAGCCAAGCTCACGCCCGATCAAATCGGCGAAATCATCATGGGCCAAGTGCTCACCGCTGGCAGTGGGCAGAATCCTGCGCGCCAAGCGATGATGAAAGCTGGCGTCGCGAAAGAAACGCCCGCGCTCACGATCAATGCCGTTTGCGGCTCGGGCCTTAAAGCCGTGATGCTCGCTGCGCAAGCGGTGGCTTGGGGCGATAGCGAAATTGTGGTGGCCGGTGGTCAAGAGAATATGAGCGCTTCGCCCCACGTGCTGATGGACTCGCGCGATGGTCAGCGCATGGGCGATTGGAAGATGATCGATTCGATGATCGTTGATGGCTTGTGGGATGTCTACAACCAATTTCACATGGGCATCACGGCTGAGAATGTGGCTAAGCTGCATGGCATTACGCGTGAGATGCAAGATGCATTGGCGCTTGGCTCGCAGACGAAAGCCGCTGCCGCGCAAGCTGCAGGCAAGTTTGCTGCTGAGATTGTGGATGTCGTGATCCCGCAGAAATCAAAAGGCCCCTCCGGTAGCCCGGTCGATGCGATTACTTTCAACGCTGATGAATTTATCAATCGCAAGAGCACAGCAGAAGTCTTAGCTGGCCTGCGTCCTGCGTTTGACAAAGCGGGTTCAGTGACTGCTGGCAACGCCTCAGGCTTGAATGATGGCGCAGCCGCAGTCGTTGTGATGAGCGCTGCAAAAGCCGCCGCGCTCGGCCTCACGCCGCTCGCGCGCATCGTGAGCTTTGGCACCAGCGGCCTTGATCCTGCCACGATGGGCATGGGCCCCGTGCCAGCCTCTCAAAAGGCTTTGCAACGTGCAGGCTGGAAGGCACAAGACGTTGATTTGTTTGAGCTCAATGAAGCCTTTGCCGCGCAGGCCTGCGCTGTCAACAAAGTGCTCGACATCGATCCTTCAAAAGTCAACGTCAACGGCGGCGCGATTGCCATTGGCCACCCCATTGGTGCATCCGGCTGCCGCATTTTGGTGACGCTCTTGCATGAAATGCAGCGCACGAATGCCAAGAAAGGATTGGCTGCCTTGTGTATCGGCGGCGGCATGGGGGTTTCCCTCTGCGTTGAGCGTTGATCACACGGTAAGGTCAGCACTGAGGTTTAAATGGGGTCAGATCACAATTCAGGACATCATTCTGACCGGAGCGAACTCAAGTATGACGAAATTGTGCTCTGACGCCATTTAAACCGCTTCGTACAAGAAAAGAGCCTCTTGCCGGCATAAATACTGCGCAGAGTGCTACTAAAGCTATAGCATCTAAACCCAAAGGAGATATTCATGAGTCAAAAAGTAGCCTACGTCACAGGTGGTATGGGTGGCATCGGCACCTCGATTTGCCAAGCCCTGCACAAGCGCGGTTTCAAAGTCATCGCGGGCTGCGGCCCCACGCGAGATCATGTGAAATGGATTGGCGAGCAAGCCGCTCTCGGCTACACATTCCATACATCGGTGGGCAACGTGGCCGATTGGGATTCCACCGTGGAGGCATTCACAAAAGCGAAGGCCGAGCATGGCCCGATTGATGTGTTGGTTAACAACGCCGGCATCACGCGCGACCGTATGTTCCTCAAAATGACGCGCGACGATTGGGATACCGTGATCGACACGAATTTGAATTCCATGTTCAACGTGACCAAACAAGTCGTGCCCGATATGGTCGAGCGTGGCTTTGGCCGCATCATCCAAATCAGCTCAGTCAACGGTGAAAAAGGCCAAGCCGGGCAGACGAATTACTCCGCCGCCAAAGCCGGCATGCACGGCTTCACCATGGCGCTTGCGCAAGAGATGGCCGCCAAAGGCGTCACAGTCAACACCGTGAGCCCCGGCTACATCGGCACCGATATGGTCAAAGCCATCCGCCCCGATGTGCTAGAAAAAATCGTAGCTACGATCCCCGTGAAACGCTTAGGCACGCCCGAAGAAATCGGCGGCATCGTCGGCTGGCTGGCGGGTGATGAATCAGGCTTTACCACCGGCGCAGATTTTTCTTGCAACGGTGGTTTGCATATGGGCTAAATGGCTTGTTCATCTAGTCGTGGCGAGTAATTGCGCCATATCAGCAAGGCCCAAATCCAAGGCTACATCGATTGCGGTGTAGCCTTTTTTGTTTTTCGCCTCACGATTAGCACCTGCCAAAAGTAAAATGCTCACCCCCTCTGACCAGCGCTGGACAACGGCTTGTGTGAGTGCAGGGTTGCCGTCAGGGCGAGCGCTTGCGTTGGCATTCGGTGATGCGCCCTGAGCAATGGCTTCGCGCAGTGCAGATGCGTCTTTGGCTTCAATGGCGGAGAAGAGCTTGTCGGGGGAAGCAATCACAGAAGCTGCTGCGGCTGGAGCGACGACTGCTGGAGCAGGTGAAGCGATGCGCGGCGCGGCTGCTGGTGCAGCGCGAGGTGCAGGTGATGGTGCATTCTGGTTTGCTGCATAGTCTGCTAACGGTGCGGTAGTGGTATTGGCTGAGCTTTCGGCGATGGATTTGCTGGTTTGTTGGGCTGCTCGCGCTGCTGGGGCATGAGCGTGAGCAGCCGGTGCGGCATTAATGACAGGTGCAGATTCTTCCACTCGTGCGCGGGCTGCCTCGGGTGTTGGTGCTAAAACGGTTTCTTTCTGAGCCACCGATTTTTCTGTTTCGAACGATGGCGCAGATTTCTTCGCCGCGATTTTGGCTTGCGATTGTGGTGCAGGTGCAATCAATGCATCGGCAGTCGCAGCCGCAACAGCCTCATGGGCAGAAGCAGGAGCAGGAGCAGGAGCAACTGGGATGGTCGGCGGTGCTATTTCGGCTTTGGCTGCGGCAACGCTCGGTTGAGCGCTCTTGGCGGCAAGTTGCTCCTCGGGCGTGCCGTGTTCGAATTGCCACCAAAGCAAACCGGCAAGTCCCATGACGGCCAGGCTGCCCAAAGCTCGGATGTACCAAAAGCTATCGTTGGCGGCCTCGTGGTTGGTTGTTTTGTCTGCAGCGCTATTTTTTATGCTTTTTAGGGCGGTAGCCGGCGTAGAAACTGCGTGAGGCGCTATTATTTCCGTAGCGTTGATTTGATCGCGTGCTGCTTGAAGAATGCGTTCGCGCAGCGCCAAACTAGGCTGGAGAGGCAAGCCATCAGGCAACGCGGTCTTGGCCTCGGCATAGCGCTTAAGTAATTCGTCTTTTGGGGGCGTTGCGTTCATGGTGATGCCTCCAATGATGTTTGCATGGCTTGCGGTTGCCAAGAAGCAAGACAATTTTTGAGCTTTGCCCGCGCATAGCGCAGGCGGCTTTTGGCAGTTTCAAAAGTGATGGCGCAAGCCGCCGCAATTTCTTCCACGCTCAGGCCGCCTTCAGCTTGTAGCAAGAAAGCTTCGCGTTGATCCGCGGGCAATTCGTTTAAGGCGCGAAGCAGCGCACTGGCTTGCTCGCGACCCTCAAGTCGACGCAACGGGCCAAAGCCTGAATCTGCGGCTTGGTTCTCTAGCCAATTATTTTGCGAGTCAGAAAAATCTTCTGTGCTTACTTCGGGCTTTTGCTTGCGCAAAAAATCTATGGTGCGGCTGCGGGCGAGCGTGAAAAGCCAAGTGCGAAATTGTGCGCTTTGCTCTTGGCTTGCAGCATTTTCCACATAGCGCGTTGCTTGCTGCGTCACGGTCATCCATGTGTCTTGCATCACATCCTCTGCAGCGGCTGCATCGCGCAAACTCTTCACAATAAATCGCCAAAGTGCTGTTTCATGCCGCTTAAGAAGCATTTCAAACGCCGCAACATTGCCCCTCGCATAGCGCTGCATCAAGGCAAGGTCTGTAGGCTCAGAAACGTCAGTCACGCTGCAATCATAGGCGGCAATTGGTGATTCGCACTTAACGCCAAGCAGGTGGATCCGGCACGAAGCCTGCCTGCGCACCAGGGAACGGATGGGGCACGGGCTCTGTACGGCTTTGGATGATACCCAACGCCACCAGATTGGCATGGCTGTCGTAGCGGATGCGGATGATCTCATCAGGCCGTTCGCTGGCGCGAACAAATTGCGTACGGCTGACCACCGATGTCTCGCGCTCGCCATGCGCTGTGCCCAGCTTAGGCGCGGGAAGGGCAGAGGCTGATCGCTCGCGCTCCATCGCAGGCGAGGCTTTGCGGGTGCTGGCATCGGCCTGCGCCAAAGGAGCGGGCGCTGGCTCTGCTGCTGCGGGCGCTGGGGCAGGCATGGGTGCACGTGTGCTGGGCGCAGCTTTGGCCATCGGCGCTTTCGCTGCTTGCGGTTCACTGTCTCGGAATTTATCGGACAGTGCAGATGAATTTGATGCCGAGCTAGGCGCTGGGCTTTCATCGCGATGCGTTTTCGAAGGCGCCGAATAGACGGGCGGTGAATATACGGCCACCGGCGCCCGCTCACGAAACAGCGCCACACCAATCACGCCCACATCGCGCGGCTTGCCCATGCGCTCGGCGTAGCTGTCTCCGGGCGATGCGGTAAACACAAACGCAGCCACCTCTGAATCGCTCTTGCGCCAGCCTTCAATGCCGTAGCGTTGCCCGCTTTCAAATACATATCCCGATTGACCAAAATCCGCCGTATCGCCTGAGAGCACATTGAGCCCATCCACCGACGTGACCGCCAACACGCGCGGCCCGCGAGCATTGCGAATCTGAATCGAATACTTCGCGCCGGGTTGCCCTGCCACCCAATACTCACCTTGATGGAAATGCACTGGCAGAGCCCGTCCCGTGCTGCGATCCACTACATTCACATCCGCCACCCGCCCGATAGCTAGAACTTGCAGCGCAGCGCTGGCCACAGCAGTTGCCAATAATGATTTGAGAAAAATACGTTTCATAAAAAGCTCCTAAGAAGGTTCTAGAGCTTGTTAAACGCGGCGCTGGTTTAAACGGGGTTAAACCTTTCCTCGTTTTTTATATTTTCTTTTTCGCGTCTTTCGCGTAACTTTCGCGCCTTTCGCGAAACGGAAACTTTTGTAACCTCGCTAACTATCCCCCAAACACCCGAATCACCGCCCGAACAAACCCGTGATCCGAGCGCGAACGATCTTTGCCTTCTTGCAAATGATCATTGAAATAATCCACCCGCCGCACATCGCCAATACTAAATTTGCTGCGCGGTAAAAATTCTTCGCTCACAAAAATTTGATCGAGCACTTCCGGCGAGCCCTGATGCACATGGCTGTAAGCCACATCGCGCTTTAAAGCCATCTCGCCTTGCACTTCATACGCATTCCAAAGCGCCACATCACGCGCGCCCCGGTCATACACCACTTCTCCTGTAGCAGCAATGATCTGCGTCGTCACGCTGTGCGGGCCATCGTTGAAATCACCCATCACGATCAGCGGATCATGAGTTCGCTGCAGTACATCAGCCACGATATGGCGCATGGCGGCAGCTTCCGCGCCGCGCATCATCAGGCTGCGCAGAGTGGCCAACGCCAAGATTTTTGGATCTTCCCGATCTTCCTGCGGCTCGCCATTAGCATCTTGTAAAAATTTAGGTCGTTTGCTCTTTAAATGCGCTGTCAGCATATGCACCACCTGCCCGTGCTTCATGCGCAGCGTGGCTAGAAGAGGAGGGCGCTCAAATTTGGCATGCTCGCCCAAGCCGGGAATTTGAATCCGCAAGGCGGGCGGAAATTCAGAAAATGATTGCAGCTTGACAACGTCTAATCGCGTGACGATGCCTACGCGAGGGGTGTTCTGAGCACCTGAGTGCGAATAGTTTGACTCGCCTGAGTGCGAATTGTTTGGCTCGCCTGAGTGCGAATTGTTTGGCTCGCCTGAGTGCGTCGCGTCGTTCTCAGCACCAGGCACAGCCACGGTGCTGTATCGCAACCCACTGCGAGCAACAGCGGCCTTAATCGCCGCTTCATCCCACACCTCCTGCACAGCCAATACATCGGCATTCAGCGCCGCAATCCGCCCGCCGAGCCAATCAATCTTGCGTTCAAATTCGTTCTGCGAATAAGGCTCTTGATTCTCGTAAAACATCCGCCCCGGGTTGGCCAAATTCAACACATTGGCCGTAGCAACAGTAAGCGTGGTGACCATACGCTGGTCGGGCTGAAGAGAGTTATTCATGCCGCATTATGTGCGGGCTTTACGTGGACTTGAGCGATCAGGCCTGCAACTGCCCTGAGAGCAAAATTGTCTGCCCTGCCACGCCTTTACGCACTTGTCGCAGCAGTGATGCGGCTACGTCGCTGGCTTGCACGGCTTTGTAATTGCTGGGAATCAGCGGACTAAAAAGCTTCATCGCGACAAGTGCAATTTTCTCGCCGGGGCGGGTGTTTTGATTCAAGGCTTCACGATGACCGGCGAGCAATGAAGGGCGAACAATCGTGACGCTTTGATAGCCGAGCATTGAAATGGCATCTTCCATCTCGCCTTTCGTGCGGTTGTAAAAAACGCTCGATGCTCGGCTGGCACCCATTGCGGAAATGACTCCTATTTTCGTAGCGCCCCACGCAATTCCTGTGCGGGCTACAGCCAAAACAGCATCAAAATCTACCGCACGAAAAGCTTCTTGGCTGCCTGCGACTTTGAGGGTCGTACCCAAGCAGACATATACCTCGGACAGATGCGGCAGTGGCAATGCTTGCGCAGACGCCGTGCCGAGCTCTGAAAAATCAACGGTATGGCTGTGCAGTTTGGCGTGCCTTTGCGGGACTGGTTTGCGCACGAGGCTGTGCACCTCGCGGCAAACCGGGTCGACAAGCAACAGCCCCAGCAGCTCCTTACCGACCAGACCGGTAGCCCCCGCGATCAGAGCCACTGTTGCCGCCCCCGCCGTTGCCACTCCTTGAGCCGCCGAATGAGTTGCCATTTGAGTTTCCTCCGAATCCGCCGCCAGAATTTCCACCCCCGCCACCGCCACCGGAGCGACCTCGATTACCGCCTGCGCCTGCGCCGCCTCCATTTGGGTTTCTACCACGGCTGGCAAAACCATCAACACCTGTGCGCAGCGGATCGGGCTGACCGCCTCCCGAGCGTGAGCCATGTGCAGGCGCATGCGCTGGAGAGCGAGACGGTGCGCGAGCAGGCGCTGCACCAGAACGCGAGCCACCACCGCCACCGCCACCTGCACCACGTCCACCACCACCACCGGCATTGCCACCACGCCCGCCACCTGCAGCGCGCTCGCCCTCTTTGCGCGTATTGATGCGTTGCATCATGTCACGGCGAGCGCTTTTGCCAGCAGCTGCCATTTCATCGCGGCTCGGCGCTTTGCCCGCGCCGCCCCAAATCACTTGGCGGCCCATCGCCATCGGCTCGGCTTTTTCGCCGGGCACGGGGCCAAATTCAGCCATGTCTTCACGAGGGATGCGTTGCTTGGTGAATTTTTCGATGTCTTGCATGAAGCCTTCTTCATCGAGGCACACAAGGCTCACCGCGTAGCCATCTTTACCAGCGCGGCCTGTGCGGCCAATGCGGTGCACGTAATCTTCGCTCACATTAGGGATTTCATAATTCACCACGTGCGGTAGCTCGTCAATATCAATGCCGCGCGCAGCAATATCGGTGGCTACCAAGGCGCGCAGCTTGCCGCTCTTGAATTCAGCCAAGGCTTGTGTGCGGGCGCTTTGGCTCTTGTTGCCATGCAGCGCCATGGCGCTGATGCCTTGCTTTTCTAAATAAGCTGCCACATCATTCGCTCCGAATTTCGTGCGCGTAAAGGCCAGCACTTGATTCCAATCATTCTTCAAAATGATGTGCGCCAAAGCCTGCTTCTTTTTCTCGCGGCTGATCAGGCTCCAACTTTGCGTGATGCGCTGCACAGTGGAATTGGCGGGCGTGACTTGAATCAATTTCGGATTCGTCAAGAAGCTCTGCGCGAGCTGCTTGATATCGTCGCTGAATGTTGCAGAGAACAGCAAAGTTTGGCGCTGTTTAGGCACATGCACCAAAATTTTGCGAATGTCGTGAATGAAACCCATATCAAGCATGCGGTCGGCTTCATCAAGTACGAGCATCTGCACCGTGCCAAGATCAAGCACGCCTTGGCCCACCAAATCGAGCAAACGGCCCGGTGTAGCGACCAAGATATCCACGCCACGGCGCAGTTGCGAAATCTGTGGATTCATGCCCACACCGCCAAAAATCACGGCGGATTTCAGCTGCAAATATTTGCCGTAGGTCTTGATGCTTTCATCAATCTGCGCTGCCAATTCGCGGGTAGGCGTGAGGATGAGCGCACGGACGCCGGGGTTGCCAAACTTGTTGGTGGCGCTGCGGCCGAAGGAGAGGCGGTGCAGCAAAGGAAGAGTAAACGCAGCGGTCTTGCCGGTGCCGGTTTGAGCGCCGCCGAGTAAATCCGTGCCCGCCATTACGAGCGGAATCGCTTGCGCCTGAATCGGGGTGGGCGTGGTGTAGCCGGTGTCAATCACAGCCTTTAAAAGGGCAGGGGCCAAGCCCAGATCATCAAATGTCATTGGAGATAAATTTCAAAACAAACCCGGTGCATTAAGATATCAGCCGGGTGTTTGCGTCGGCTACAAAAATTGTAGCGAGAAAGGCTGAAACCACATCGACGCGGAGGGATTTCAGTCGTTAGCATTGCGCTAACTAAACGTGATTATCTCATGGATGGCTTGCATGTCTGAAAGCTTGAGACGCAAGCAAAAAGCACGCTCATTGAAACTTAGGCTGGCGTTTGTCTAAAAACGCTGCAATGCCTTCGCCGCCATTGGCGTGATGCAAATTCTGCACGAAGGCATCTCTCTCGGCGCTGAGATGTTTGGCCAATGAGTGCTCGGGCGCATCGGCGATGAGCTCTTTCATACTGGACAGCACATTGGGTGCGCGAGTGGCGAGCTTTTCAGCGAGTTGCAAGGCTACGCTTAAAGCTTGGCCTTTGTCGGTGAGTTGGTTGACCACGCCTAGGCTGTGCAAGCGCTCCGCGCTGACACGATCGCCTGTAAGTAGGAGCTCCGTGGCGAGTTGGCGTGGGAGCAGGCGAGCGAGCTGCCAACTGCCACCGCCATCGGGCGAGAGGCCCACGGTGCTGTAGGCCATGACAAAAATCGCCTCACGGCTGGCCACGATCATGTCGCAGGCCAGTGCCAGCGAAAAGCCTGCGCCAGCGCCCGCGCCTTCCACGGCGGCGATCACAGGCTTGCGGCAAGCGCGGATGGCCTCGATCCAAGCATGCAGACCGTCGATGATGTCGGCTTGCATTTGTGGGCTTTGCGTGCGGTTGTATTGCAGCCGCTGCAAATTGCCGCCTGCGCAAAAGGTGTCGCCTTCGCCGGTGATGATCACCGCGCGCACATCATGGCTGCTGTCGGCATGGTTGAGCGCTTCAATGCCGGCGGCATACATCGCGGGGCTGAGCGCATTGCGCGCTGATGGATTGGAGAGCGTGAGCAGCTTGATCTGCGCGGCCTCGCCGATATGGCTGGCTTTGATCTCTCCGCCGGGGAAGTTGGGTTCTTGGTTCATACAAACTTCAAGCTTCTACATGCAGCAAGCTCAAACCTAGAGCGCCACGCCTGCGCAGCCACGGGCTGGCGCGATAGCGCGGATCGCCATACACGGTTTGCATGTTGACCAATACTTCCAGCAAGCTCGCGCCTCCCACGCCATTGCCCATGGCCAGTGGGCCGGTGGGGTAGCCCAAGCCGAGTTGCACGGCGGTATCCAAATCTTGTGGCGTGCAAATTTGTTGTTGGCACATATCGGATGCGATATTGACGATGGTGGCAATGACGCGCTGCGTGACAAAGCCTGCACTGTCGCGGATCGTGCTGACGGGCTTGCCATCGCTTGCAAAAATCGCAGCGGCGGCAGCCAGCATATCTGAGCGCACGGCGGGGTTGCCCATGATCACGCGGCGGCGCGTTGCGGCATCGTCGATCAGCATATCAATGCCTACCGTGCGCGCTGGGTCGTAGCGCTCAAACACCGCCACTGTTGTCACATCCCAACCCAGCGGTGCAACGATGGTCAATGCATGCAAGGATGGGCTTTGCCCAGTTTCGATTTTTGCGCCGAGTTTGTGCAGCAATTCTAGTAAGGGCACGCGGCGCGCTGCGTTGGGCGAGACCCATACCGCAGGCCATTCACCCGTATCTATTGCTATTGATTTTATAGCGCTCTGCGTATATTCTATGCCGGCTATAGGCATTTTTTCTTCTGAATAATCATAAAAACCGGCTTTCGTCTTGCGCCCAAGCATGCCGCCTGCCAAGCGCTGCGCTGTGATCACGCTGGGCCGATAGCGCGGCTCGTCAAAGTACTGGCGATAGACCGACTCCATCACGGGGTGAGATACATCCAGCCCGGTTAAATCCATCAGCTCAAAAGGCCCGAGCTTAAAACCCACTTGGTCTTTCAAAATCGCATCAATCGTGGCGAAATCAGCCACGCCTTCGCCCACAATACGCAGCGCTTCTGTGCCATAGCCCCGGCCCGCGTGATTGACGATAAAGCCTGGCGTATCCGACGCCATCACGGGCGTGTGCCCCATTTGGCGCGACAGTTCCATCAGTTGCTTGGATACCGAAGCGGCAGTCCTGAGCCCCGGTATCACTTCCACTACTTTCATCAACGGCACAGGGTTGAAGAAATGCAAGCCAGCAAAACGCTCTGGTTTTGCCAGCGCGGCTGCAATGGCTGTCACGGACAATGAGGAGGTATTGGTTGCAAGCACGCAACCGGCACGCACGATAGTTTCAAGTTGCTTGAAAAGCGATTGTTTGATTTCAAGCTTTTCCACCACCGCTTCAATCACGAGATCGCAAGTATTGAATTCGTCCAAGCTAGCGCAGGGTTTTAAGCGCGCACTGTATTGCGTTACTTGGCTTGCAGAGATACGGCCTTTTTCAAAGAGCTTTGCCCAAGTGGCAAGCAAGGCATCGCGCGCTTTTGTAGCGGCATCCGGCGCCATATCAAACAGCGAAACTTCGGCGCCCGCTTGCGCGGCGATTTGGGCAATGCCCCGGCCCATTGCGCCTGTGCCGACAATACCAATCTGTGGATATACGCAGTTCATGGTATTCATTATCGCTTCATACTGTGTCAAAATGCACAAATTCGGGTTGGGCGCTGAGCCAATTGATATTTCTTGGCAAGCGTAAGTGCAGAAACTTTTTTAAAACAAACATGGTTTTTAAGCGTTGGCAAATTGTTGCGGGGGTCGTGTTGTTGCTCACTGCAGCTGCGGCGTCTGCTCTGTCGTTGGGCCGCGTGCGAGGCACGGCATTGATCGGCCGATCTCTTGATCTGAGCGTGCAGGCCGCCCTGGAATCACAAGAAGCGACGCCCGATGTCAATTGTTTCGCAGCGGAAGTGTTCTACGGCGATACACGCGTCTCCCCGAATGCCGTCACTGTAGCGCCTGAGCGCAGCAGCAATGGCGAAATGCGCATTCGCATCCGCGCCTCGCAAGCGGTTGACGAGCCTGTTGTCACATTGTTTTTGCGTGTGAGTTGTGCAGCTTCAGTGTCGCGCCGCTATGTGTTGCTGGCCGAGGCACTTTCTGAGGCCGAGCTTGGCTCGGCACAGCCTTTGTCGATCACGCCTGCCATCACACCCCCAGCCGCCGCCGCGCGTGGCACTGCGCTGGCCACACCGCGTATTGCCTTCGGAGGCGCGGTGTCATCGGCGGCCTCATCTGCTGCTTTGGATGGCCGTGCCGCGCAGGGTCGCGCTCAGCGCGCAGCGGCGCGCCAAGCTCAAAAAGAAGCCCGCGCGGCCAAACGAAATGAAGGG
>JAYUSD010000063.1:0-10944 GCA_043755865.1 Variovorax sp.
AAGAACGCGAAAAACGCTAAAAAAATTCATGGTTTCCTTTCGCGTTTTTCGCGTTCTTTTAGCGTTTTTCGCGATAGATAGTTTTTTCATCTCACGCCGCCTTTGCCAATGATGGAAACGTCTTCGCGTCGGCAATCTTCAATGTCGCGCTTACTTTGCCGCTGCGGCCATCTTCAAATTTCACCACCGTCTCAATAAACTGCTCCGTCTTGCCGCTGTACAAAGCATCTATCAGCGGCTGGTATTTATCGCCGATAAAGCCACGGCGGACTTTGTTGGTGCGGGTGAGTTCGCCATCGTCAGCATCTAGCTCTTTATGCAACACGAGGAAGCGGCTGATTTGGCTGCCAGCAAGCAGCGAATCGCGCGAGAGATCTGCGTTGACTTGCTCTACGCATTCGCGCATCAGGTTGTACACCTCGGGCTTTTGCGCCAGATCGGTGTAGCCAGCGTAGGGCAAATTGCGCCGCTCGGCCCAGTTGCCCACCGCATTCATATCAATGTTGAGCATCACACACACTTGATCGCGTCCATCGCCATAAGCCACTGCTTCCTTGATGTGTTGAAAAAATTTCAACTTATTTTCCACATACTTGGGTGCAAACATCGCGCCATCATTCGTGCCGCCTTTGATGCGGCCCACGTCTTTCACGCGGTCAATAATTTTGAGCTGGCCGCTGGCGTCAATAAAGCCAGCGTCACTCGTGCGATACCAGCCATCAGCGGTTTTCACCTCTGCAGTGGCTTCAGGATTTTTAAAATATTCTTTGAGTAAGCCGGGCGATTTCACGAGAATCTCGCCATTTTCATCCACCTTGATTTCGACTCCTTCAATGGGCACGCCCACGGTGTCGGCACGCACAGCGTTATCTGGCTGGAGGCAAACAAACACGGCAGTCTCGGTGGAGCCGTAAAGCTGCTTGAGGTTGATGCCGATGGAGCGATAAAACGTAAACAGATCAGGGCCAATCGCCTCGCCTGCGGTGTACGCCACGCGCACGCGGCTCATGCCAAGGTTGTTGCGCAGCGGGGCATAGACGAAGAAATTACCCAGCGCGTACATGAGCTGGTTGCCCAAGCCGATTGATTTGCCATCCATCTTGGCCGGGCCTACGCGCTTGGCTACATCCATGAAGGTTTTGAAAATCGCGCGCTTGATCGCGCCCGCATCTTCCATGCGAATCATCACGCTGGTGAGCAGGCCTTCAAACACACGCGGTGGCGCGAAGTAGTACGTCGGCCCGATTTCTTTGAGGTCAATCGTCACCGTGGCTGCGCTCTCGGGGCAATTGACGGTGTAGCCGCAAATCAGCCATTGCGCATAGCTGAAAATATTTTGGCCAATCCAAGCAGGCGGCAAGTAGGCGAGCACGTCTTCGCTGGAAGTGAGCTTGTCAAACTTTGCGCCCGCTGCGCTGCGATCAAGCAACGAGAGATGTGTATGCACCACGCCTTTGGGATTGCCCGTAGTGCCCGAGGTAAAAAACATGGCGGCTACATCATGCGGCTGGGCGATAAGCGCTTCAGTTTTGAAAAAGTTTGGATGGGACGCAGCGAATGTCTCGCCGGCTGCCATCAAATGGTCGAGCGAATCGAGGCCAGTCTCGTCGTATTTGCGCAGGCCGCGTGGATCGTCAAACCAAATATGCGCGAGCAGTGGGCAAGTCTCGCGCACTTCGAGCAATTTATCGACCTGCTCTTGATCTTCCACAATGCCAAAGCGAATCTCAGCATTGGTGATGGGAAACACGCATTCGGCCGCAGCCGCATCCTGATACAGCGGCACAGGAATCGCGCCCAGCGATTGCGCGGCCAGCATGCTGGCATACAGGCGCGGACGATTGCTGCCAATTACCACGATATGCTCGCCGCGCTGCAGGCCCGCTTGATGCAAGCCGCAAGCAATACGCTCCACCATCGTGGCCAACTCTTGCCAGCCAATGGTTTGCCAGATGCCATATTCTTTCTCACGCATGGCGGGCGCTGTTGGGCGCTCGGCGGCGTGCTTCAAGAGCAATTGAGGGAATGTCTGCATAGTGGACGGACTTTAGTCGTTCATTTGACGTTATGATGTCTGTGCGGCGACAATTTAAGGTAAATACTTGGGGGTGTTTACCCTTGAACCTGTTTCTAACTGTCGCTTGACTTACCAAAACGGACTTTTCATGACCAAACATATTCCGCAAGAGCTGAGTTTGTCGCAGCGCAGGCGCGGGCCTACGCAAGACGAACTCAGCGCGATTCCTTGGCTGGCCGTCTTGGAGCCTCATCATCATCTGCGCGCTTGCGCCGCCTTGCAGGTGGGCGATGCCCATACCGGGGATTACGTGGTGCGCGTGGGCAAGCCCGTCACGTATTGGTTTGGTTTGATTGATGGCCTGCTGAAGATGAGCAACGAAACCGCAGATGGCCGCACGATCACGCTGATTGGCGTGCCGCCGGGCGGCTGGTTTGGCGAAGGCACGGTATTGAAACAAGAAAACTATCGCTACAACATTCAAGCCCTGCGCCCCAGCATTGTGGCGGGCATTCCGGTGGAGACGTTTCATTGGCTGCTGGATCAAAGCATTGCGTTTAATCGCTTTGTGATGAATCAACTCAATGAGCGGGTGGGGCAATTTATCGCAGCGCGAGAGAGCGACCGCATGACCAGCCCGGAGGCGCGCGTGGCAGCGGGCTTGGCGGGTTTGCTCAATCCAGTTCTGTATCCCGGTGCGAGCAATATTCTGCGGATCACGCAGCAAGAGCTTGCAAACCTGGTGGGCCTTTCTCGCCAGCGGGTCAATCAAGCGTTGCGTGAGCTCGAGTTGCGCCAACTCGTGCGCATCGAATATGGTGGCTTGAAAGTGCCCAATATTCTTGCCTTGCGCCAAGCGGCGTTTGTCTCAGGAGCGTGAAATGAATGACATTTCAAAACCTGCGGTGAAAGTTGCCGTCAAAGTTGCCGTAAAAGCTGCCGGCGCAGTGCGCGTGATCAAAGCGCCTGCCGCATCTGCTGAGCCGATCCGCCTGAACAAACGCATGGCCGAGCTGGGGCTGTGCTCGCGCCGTGAGGCAGATATTTGGATCGATCAAGGTTGGGTGAAAGTCAACGGTGAGATTGCGCCGATGGGTGTGAAAGTCACGCCACAAGATCGCGTGGAAGTGGATAAAAGAGCGCAGGGCCATCAGGCGGGGCAAGTGACGATTTTGCTCAACAAGCCCGTGGGCTATGTGAGCGGCCAAGCCGAAGATGGGCATGAGCCTGCTGTGGTTTTGATAGCAAGCCGCGCCCATTGGCTGGGCGATTCGAGCCCATTGCGCTTTATCCGCGAGCAACTGCGCGGCTTGGCGCCGGCTGGGCGGCTGGATATTGATTCCACCGGCTTGCTGGTGCTTACGCAAGATGGACGCGTGGCGCGGCAGCTGATTGGTGAAGACTCGGATATGGAAAAGGAGTATCTCGTGCGCGTGAGTCTCGTGCGAGCCAAAGATGCCGACAACCGCAACCTGCAAACGCCAGATGTGCAATCGCAGTTTCCTCTTGAGAAGCTCAATTTGCTGCGCCATGGGATCAAGCTGGACGACAAGCCACTCAAGCGCGCGCAAGTGGAGTGGCAAAACCCAGAGCAATTGCGCTTTGTATTGCGCGAAGGCAAAAAGCGCCAAATTCGCCGGATGTGCGAAGCCGTGGGTCTGCATGTGACGGGCTTAAAACGCGTACGGATTGGCAATGTGAAGCTGGGGCAGCTGCCGGTGGGGCAATGGCGGTATTTGGGGGCGGATGAGAGATTTTAATTTTGCTACTTATTTCATAGCGCTTCACGCAGTATTTATACCGGCCAGATGCTTATTTCGCTTTGAAAAGTTGCTTTGAATGTTGTTTGTGCGGCTTGTGGCCTGTGGGAGCCGTAACCCTATTCGGGTGGGCTGATGTACCCTGCTCACGAGTTTGGCGACACCCGTCGCCGAAACATACGAAAAGCGCAAGCGCTTTAAACGCTGCGCTGCGAAAATCGCCCGCCCGAAAAGGGTATGGGTTACGGCTTCCACAGGCCGAGGTGGGCGTGCTGAGCGTTTGAGTTGTAGAGCGCAAATATTATTGGTGATAAGTACACGTTGCGCACGAAAATCTTTTGAGTAGCGAATTAGGCCGCGAGGGTTGGGGTTGCTGCGGCTGCCGATTTTCGCAGCACAGCGTCAAAAAACGCGATGCGTTTTTTATTCGTCATCTCACGCGACAGGTGTCGCCAAACTCGCGAGCAGGCACCATGAGGCAGACGCAGCAGCCCCAACCCTCGTAGCCGCTCTATCCAAAACGAAACGACCTTGTCACTACGAATTTAATAGCGCCTCACGCAGTAAATACGCCGGTTATCTGGCCAAAAGCCTTAAAAATACTAGCCCTTCAACCAACCACGTTTCCTGAAATACCACATCGGCAAAATCGCACTCGTGAGCATCAGCGCCACCACAAATGGATAGGCTGAAGCGCCCAAGGCTTGCACTTCTGGGATTTGCATGTTCATGCCGTAAATACTGGCGATCAAGGTGGGCGGGAGCAAGGCCACGCTGGCGACCGAGAAGATTTTGATGATCTTGTTTTGGTTGATATTGATAAAGCCCACCACCGCATCCATCAAGAAGTTAATCTTGTCAAACAGGAAGGCCGTGTGACTGTCGAGTGAATCAATGTCGCGCAAAATCTGGCGCGCCTCGTTGTGCTGCTCAGCAGAGAGCATTTTGCTGCGCATCATGAAACTGAGTGCGCGGCGCGTGTCCATCATGTTGCGGCGAATGCGGCCATTCAAATCTTCCTGCTTGGCGATGCTGGCCAACACTTCGGCTGCGAGTGCGTCCGTTACGTCGCCTTTGAGCACTTGGCTGCTGGCTTTCTCCAGCGCATCGTGAATGCCCTCTAGTGCATCGGCGCAATACTCGGCATCTGCGTCATAGAGCTTGAGCAACACCTCTCTCGCATCTTCAATCAGGCCCGGCATGCGGCGCGCACGCAGGCGCAGCAGGCGGAAGATCGGGATGTCTTCATCGTGAATCGAAAACAGCACGCCTTTGCTTAAGAGCTCTGAGTTGTTCAGATTCAAAATAAAGGCCACGCGTTCGGTGCGCGATTCTTCATCATCGATCAAAAAGTCGGAGCGAATGTGCAGATCACCATTGTCTGCCTCATAAAAGCGCGCTGATTCTTCGATATCTTCGTCCATCGCGTCATCGGGAATCGAGAGGCCGTAGTGTTGCTTGATCCACGCTTTTTCTTCTGGCGTGGGCGCTTCCAAATCCACCCAAACAGGCTGAAATTTGGTGAGCTCTTCGAGCGATTCGATCTCTTCTTGGAAGAGGCGGCCATTGGCCAGCGTGAAAATATTGAGCATGGGGCTCTCCAACTAAATGGGTTGGGGGAAAGTACAAAGTTCGCTTCCCGCCGCATAGGTTGAATCACCTGCTGGGGAAGCTACCGACTGGGGTAGGTATCCAAGAATCTGCTCCAAAAATCAAAGATGCGCGATTATCGCCTGTAACGAGGCGCTCGCATCGGATAATCAAGCCATGCATTTCATTCGTCACCTTCGCACTTTTGCTGTTTTCATCTTTGGAGCCATTGGCCTCTATGGCTGGGCGAATGCTCAGCCGCTGCCCAAAGAAGTTTTGCTGTCTTTGGCGAAAGCCGGCGTGCCAGCCTCGGCAGTGAGCGTGATCGTGCAGGCTTTGCCAGCCGCTAATGGCGCGGTGCCAAGCATAGCTGCCGAGCCGCTCATTAAGCATCGCGCAGAGGTCAGCGCCAATCCCGCTTCGGTCATGAAGCTGATCACCACTTATGCTGCACTTGATCAATTGGGCGCAGATTTCACTTGGAAGAATCGTGTGTACATTGATGGCACGCTGGAGAATGGCGTGTTGCAAGGCAGCTTGATCCTTCGCGGCAGCGGAGATCCTAAGCTGGTGCTCGAACGCATCGAGGAGCTGTTCAAAGCTGTGCAGGCAAGAGGTGTGCGCGAAATACGCGGCGATATCTTGCTTGATGCTCGAGTGTTTGATGTGGCGCATAAAAATCCGGCTGATTTTGACGATGAGCCACTGCGCCCGTACAACGCTGCGCCTGACGGATTGCTGCTCAATTTCAAAGCACTGATTTTTAACTTTTTGCCCGACGCCGCAAACAAGCGTGTGTTGCTGCGCGTAGATCCGCCGATTGCGGGCGTGGCGTTTCCCGCTGAGATCGCAGCGTCGTATGGCGCTTGTGGCGACTGGCGCGGTGGGCTACAAGCTGATTTTTCTTCTGCCGATCGCGTGACGTTCTCAGGGCGTTACCCGATTGCTTGCGGCGAAAAAGTCTGGCCGGTGGCTTATGTCGCGCCGCGCCAATACGCGGCGCGTGTGATCGATGCGATGTGGCGCAAATCGGGCGGCATTCTCACTGGTCAAGTCCGCGAAGAAGCTCTGCCGCGTACGGCGCGTTTGCTGTACACAGGCGAATCCTTGCCGCTCTCAGACATCATTGCCGATGTCAATAAATTCTCTAACAACGTCATGGCGCAGCAAGTCTTCCTGACGCTATCGAATCAATTGCCCAAGCCCCAAGGTGCAGCTCTTGGTGCTGCGGGTCGCACGGGTAGCTTTGCAGCTTCCCAGCGCCACGCTGCTGCTTGGTGGAAAGCCCGCTTGCCAGATGTGGCAGCGCCCGTGATCGAAAATGGTTCTGGCTTGTCGCGCAAAGAGCGCAGCAGCGCTGCGGCGATCAATGCTTTGCTCCAACTCGCTGCGGCTAGCCCCAATGCGCAAGTGTTTGCTAACTCCATGGGCATTGCAGGCATCGATGGCACAGTCGCTCGCATGAAAGAGCGCAATGGCAATTCAGCAGCGATTGGCCAAGCTCAACTCAAAACCGGCACTTTGCGCGATGTGACAGCGATTGCCGGTTATGCCAATGCAACCAATGGCCAGCGCTACAGCTTGGCGGCGATCATTAACCATCCCAACGCGCCCGCCGCACGGCCTGCGCTGGATGCGCTGGTAGAGTGGATCGTCAAACGGCCATAAATCGTGTTTCCCGCAGCATTTTTAAGCGATTTTGGCAGTTTGCCGGCGTATTTATTGCGCAAAGCGCTATTAAAATCATAGTAAACACCATGAACCTCATCGATCTCATCGGCACATTCGCCGCCGTGCTCACGACTTGCAGTTTCCTACCGCAAGCCATCAAAACCTTCCGCACCAAAGACGTGAGCGGTATTTCGCTGGCCATGTATGGTGCGTTCACTTGCGGTGTGGCGCTCTGGCTCGTTTATGGCGCGATGCTGGGCGCGTGGCCGATCATCATTGCCAACGCCGTGACCCTTACCTTGGCGCTCAGCATTTTCGTGATGAAACTGCGATACCGCTAGCCATCGTTTGCTAGGCCGCTACCCGCTGGCTAGGCCGTTACTTCTAGGCGGGCAAAACTGCAGCGGTTCTGGAGTGTCTTATCTAAGCCACCTCAGTGATAACCCCCTTCTACTGAAGGTTACTTCGGCTTACGATAACACTTTAAACGAACGGTCGTTCTTTTTTGTACTAGCAGGAGTATTCAAGCATGAAGAAATTCAAATGGTTGGTAGGTGCGGCAGTTGCCGCAGCTTTGGTGGCGGGTTGCGGTGGCGGTGGATCTAGCAGCGGCACGTCTGTTGTCAAATTCAGCAAAATGGTTTCTTTTGGCGATAGCCTGAGCGATACCGGCGCTTTTGCTGTGGGCAGTGTTGCGTTGTTGGGTGGCGGCCGTTACACGGTGAATTCGGGCAGCCAAGCCGCTCCGACCAAGATTTGGGTGGATTTGCTAAGCGCGCAATTGGGTGTACCTGTGCCATGCTCCGCGATTCGCGGCTTAGAGTCGCGCGCACCATTTGGTGCGCCAGTGGCAGTGACCACCACCGCAGGGTGCAATAACTACGCCCAAGGCGGCTCGCGTGTGATCAACCCGATTGGCCCTGCTAACAAAGCTTTGCCAGATGCGCTAGGTGGTGCAGTGGGCCAGCTGACGCATCCTGTGACGCAGCAAATTGCCACGCACTTGGCGGCTAACAGTGGCACTTTTGCGGCTACGGATTTAATCACTATATTTGCCGGAGGTAATGATATTTTCATGAACGGTGGAGCGGTGGGCGCAGCGGCTGGCGGAGGCGCTGGCGCTGTGGGCGCGGCAGTCATTGCAGGTTGGACGAACGGCGCTGATGCCTTGGCTGCCACATTGGCCGCTGGCGGAGCAGCCGCGCAGGGCGCAGCTGCTCAGCAAGCAATTGCAACCATGACGCAAGCGGGCACAGTGTTGGCCGGACAAGTCGCTACACAAATCGTTGGTAAAGGTGCGAAATATGTAGTGGTCGTCAATTTGCCTGACTTGGCCTCCACGCCGAATGGCTTAGAGAATCCAGCATCTGCGCCCTTTGCCAACCAAATGGTGCAAGCATTCAATGGCGCACTCACGGCGGGCTTGGCAGGTGTTTCTGGTGTCATCATTGTTGATGCGTACACCACCAGCATTGATCAGTTTAAAAACCCCGCCAACTACGGCGCGACCAACACAACGAGCCGAGCTTGCAAACGCTTGCCTGAAAATGTGCTGAACGGTGCATCGTTGGTTTGTAATGTAGGTAACACCATTGCAGGCGATGTCTCGCGCTATGTGTTTGCCGATGATGTGCATCCAACTCCCTACGGCCATCAACTATTAGGCCAATTGATTGCACGTAGCTTGATCCGCGCAGGCTGGCTCTAATTTTTTCACAAGGCAATCATTATGAAAACAACACGAATTTTGGCTTGTGCACTACTTGCTTGCGCCAGCAGCGCGACATGGGCGCAAAAAGCAGGCACTTGGAGCGCCTCAGTGGGCATCACGCATATTGCACCGGATGTCACCAGCGGGGTATTGACTGGCACGCCGGGCGCAACCATCGATGTCAACAGCAATACGCAGATCACCGGTGCGGTGAACTATGCATTCACCGACAACCTAGCTTTGCATTTCCCATTGGGTTTTGGCTTCAAACACAAACTCAGCGGCACAGGCTTTGCTGCTGGCGCTGGCGTATTAGCGACCACCAAGGCATTGCCAATCACTGTGATCGGGCAATACCGGTTTGGCGCTGCAAACGCCACACTGCGGCCCTACGTTGGTGGCGGCTTGGCCTATACGATGTTTAACAGCACCAAGGGCACGGCTGCGCTGACTTCGCTCACCAATCTGGGAGGGGTGCCGACCACGCTCAAGCTCGCCAACAAACTTTCGCCTGTGATTCAGTTGGGCGCCAGCTATTCAATTAACGAGCGCTGGTACGTAGATGGCAGCTATACCAAACTCTTCCTTAAAACTCGAGCGACACTATCCACGGGGCAAACGCAAGATGCAACGCTGAACCCCGATGGCTTCACCTTCCAAGTCGGCTACAAATTCTGATTATCCTCAAGCGCTTTCGCGCCAAGCCGCCCGTTCACCTGAGCTGGCGGCTTTTTTCATGGTCTCCGGTAAAATTGCGCGAGTTACAAGCCAGTTACCAAACCCGACCTGGCAAGCATTTTTATCATTCCCGGAGTTATCTATGGCCCTCGTTTCCATGCGCGAGCTGCTCGATCATGCAGCCCTCAACAACTACGGTATTCCAGCGTTTAACGTTAACAACCTAGAGCAAGTACAAGCCGTGATGGAGGCCGCTCACGAGGTGGGCGCACCGGTGATCTTGCAGGCCAGCGCGGGCGCGCGCAAGTATGCGGGGGAGGCGTTTATTAAGCACTTGATCTCGGCGGCGATTGAGGCTTATCCGCACATTCCGTTGGTAATGCATCAAGACCACGGTCAAAGCCCTGATGTGTGCCAGGGGGCGATCAACCTGGGCTTCAGCTCGGTGATGATGGATGGCTCGCTTGAAGGTGATGGCAAGACGATTGCCAGTTATGAATACAACGTCGAAGTCACACGCAAAGTGGTCGACATGGCGCATAAGACGGGCGTGACGGTGGAGGGCGAACTCGGCTGCTTGGGGTCGCTGGAGACCATGAAGGGGGACAAGGAAGACGGCCACGGCACCGAGGCGACGATGACCATGGAGCAATTGCTGACCGACCCCGAGCAGGCCGCAGATTTTGTAAAACGCACCCAACTCGACGCGCTGGCCATCGCCATCGGCACCAGCCACGGCGCGTACAAATTCACCCGCAAGCCTACTGGCGACATTTTGGCGATTGAGCGCATCAAGCAGATCAACAAACGCATTCCCAACACGCATTTGGTGATGCATGGCTCAAGCAGCGTGCCGCAGGATTTGCTGGCCATCATCAATGAGTACGGCGGCAACATGCGCGAGACGTATGGCGTGCCGGTGGAAGAGATTCAAAAGGCGATTCAATTTGGCGTGCGCAAAATCAATATCGACACCGATATCCGCCTGGCGATGACCGCTGCCGTGCGCAAATTCATGGCGCAAAACCCCGACAAATTCGACATGCGCGACTGGCTTAAACCGGCGCGTGAGGCGGCCAAGCAAATCTGCAAACAGCGCTACCAGCAGTTTGGCTGCGAAGGGCAGGGCGGCAAAATCAAGGGGCACAGTTTGCAAGTGGTGGCGGGGCAGTACTCGCGGGGCGAGTTGGCGCAGGTGGTGCAGTAAAGGATGAAGGGGCTGAGATAATCGGCTCGAATACTCTGCAGCCCGCTGACGATTCAGCGGGCTTTTTGCTTTTTTGGGAAAACCCAATCGTCACATGACCGTCGCATGACCGCTTCACTGCACACCTCCACGCTAACGTCGCTGCCTCTCTTGGCGCGAGGCAAAGTCCGCGACAACTACGCCGTCGGTACCGACCGCATTTTGATGGTCGCCAGCGACCGTTTGAGCGCGTTTGACGTGATCATGGGCGAGCCGATTCCGGGCAAAGGCGCGCTGCTCACGCAAATGGCGCTGTTCTGGTTCGACAAGC
>JAYUSD010000064.1:0-4521 GCA_043755865.1 Variovorax sp.
CCATTGGGCGACCAACTGGCCGAAATAATTGGCTCAGGAGAAGCCAATGCGCTCTGCGCGCCCTCGCCATCCGAGTCCGCTATCCACAAATTGTTGCGCTGCGAGTTGCCTTGGCCACTTTTCGTGACATAAGCAATGCGCGTAGAAAACACGCCTTTCTCGCCGGTGAGTTTTTCATACACAAAATCAGCTGTGCGGTGCGCTGCCAAGCGCAGATCGCCGGCGGGCACAGCATAACTCTGCGCCCCTAAATCTTGGCCACGCACCACATCCCACAGCCGAAAACGCACATCAAAGCGGCCATCGGCCAAGCGGGTGGTGCTGCCCACCAGCAAATGATCCGCGCCCTTTTGCCGTAGCGCGCTGATGTCCGGGCGGCTGCCCTCATCCATGTTGGCTGCGCCCGGATCAATCGATTTGAATTGACCGCTGCGCTCCAAATCAGCCAGCACAATCGCACCTATTTTTTGCGGCGCTGCGTCATCGCCTCGAAATCCCATCACTGCGATGGGCAATTGCGTCACGCCCACGCCAGAAATCTCCACCCGAAATTGCGCCAAAGCGGCGATCGGCGCCACCCCAGCGGCCAACAGCGCAGCTTGCAGGCTACGGCGACGGTTGATTGACGGAGGGCAAAAGGCTTGTGACATACGTGATTGGCTTATTGAGTCAGACGATAATCCTAACGCATAGGTTCCGCAAATGGGAAGTTCTGTGACTTCCACAGCCAACAAAAATAGTTTCTAAACATTGGAAATTCTCACGATTCTGCTACATTTTTATGAGTGACCGCCCCATATCTGACCCGCCCGCTGGCAAGAGCAGCCGCCTGATTGCCACGCTGCGCCGCCTGCGCCCTTATGCGCAAGGCTCAGGGCCGTATTTGGCGTTGATAGCACTGGCCGTGATCGTGACCGCCATCACCGAGCCTTTGGTGCCAGCGCTGATGAAGCCGCTGCTTGATCGTGGCTTTGGCAGCAACCGCATTGCGCTATGGATCGTGCCCGTGGCGCTGATCAGCTTGTTTGCCGTGCGCGGCCTGTCCACCTTTGTCGCCAAATATGCCACCAGCGCCGTAGCCTATGGCATCGTCGAGCGTTTGGCAGCGGCGCAATTTGCAATTTTGCACAAGGCGCATCCCAGCCTGTACACCCATAGCACGGCCAGCAGCTTGGTCAACACGATGGTCTATGAATTGCAAATCGGTGCCACCACGGTGGTTGGCGCTTTGCTGACATTGGCAAAAAATGTGCTCTCCGTCGTCGCGCTGCTCGCGTATTTGCTTTACCTAAACTGGCAGCTTACCTTGATTGTTTTTTCGGTAGGCCCCGCGATGGCCTGGACGATTCAGACGCTCTCCAAACGCTTGCATCGCCTCACCAAACAAAGCCAAAGCGCCACCGACGCGTTGGCTTATGTGGTAGAGGAAAATGTGCTCGCTTGGCGCACCGTGCGCTTGCAGCATGCCCAAGCGTCGCAGCAAGCGCGCTTTACGGCTCTGGCGCACAGCCTGCGCCGCTTGGCCGTGAAATCCACCATCGCATCTGCCGCTGTGATGCCGATTACGCAAATTTTGGCAGCTGTGGCGCTATCCGCTGTGATCACTGCTGCCCTCTGGCAAAGCGCCGCACTCAACGCGACAAGTGGCGCAAGCGTGGGCAGCTTCGTCGCGTTTGTCACCGCCATGCTGCTCCTCATCACGCCGCTGCGCGCGCTGTCTGAAATCGCTGGCAGCCTCACACGCGGGCTCACCGCACTTGATCGTGGGCTCGATTTGCTAGAGCACACGCCGCGAGAAACGAGCGGCACATATTCGCCCGCAGCACCCGCAACCACCGAAGTACACAGTGCAACCGATGCACTGGCAGCAGAGCCGCTGCCTTTGCAATTTGAAGGTGTTTACTTAACGTATGCCACAGCAGAGCAAACTGCTTTGGCAAATATTAACTTGGCAATTTCACCCGGCCGCACGATCGCGTTGATTGGCAGCTCGGGCTCTGGCAAAACCACGCTGGTGAATTTGCTGCCGCGCTTTGTCGATGCAAGCCAAGGCCGCGTGTTGCTCGGCGGCCGCGATATTCGTGATTGGCAAATCGATGCGCTGCGCGCACAGTTTTCTTTCGTCAGCCAAGATGTCGTGATGCTGAGCGATACCGTGGCGGCCAACGTGGCATTGGGCCAGCCGCCAGACGCCCCAAGAGTGCTGCGCGCGCTAGAAGCGGCGCACCTGACAGATTGGCTCAATGCCTTGCCGCATGGCATGGACACCCAAGTCGGCCACAACGCCAACACCTTAAGCGGTGGCCAGCGCCAGCGCTTGGCAATCGCCCGCGCCCTTTACAAAAACGCCCCGATTGTGATCCTAGACGAAGCCACCTCAGCGCTCGACACCGAATCCGAGCAGGCCATCAAAGCAGCGCTTGCCAAGCTCACCGCTGGCCGCACCATGATCATCATCGCGCACCGCTTGTCTACCATCGAGCACGCTGATGAAATCGTGGTGATGCACCAAGGCCAAATCGTCGAGCGCGGCACGCATGCGCAGTTGATTGCTACTTCTGGCCACTACGCGAGGCTGCACAGCCTAAGCGGCGCAACCGGGTCTGTTTAGTTAGATGCTACTACATTCATAGCACTCCGCGCATATTCTATGCCGGCTACCCGTCATTTTTGCCTGATTATCCAGCTGTCTCAGACGCAACATTTCCCGTTCGCTCTGAGGTATCGAAACCCTCCGAGCCCTTCGATACCTCAGGGCGAACGGTGAGGTTTGCAATCTGAGGCACATGGGTAACGCGTCATTTTTGATCAGAAAAAGCCTCTACAGCTGGGGATTGGCAATGTTTAAAGCCACAGCTTCTGCCACCTTCAGCCCATCAATCGCTGCGCTCATGATGCCGCCCGCATAGCCTGCGCCCTCGCCTGCCGGATACAAGCCGCGCGTGTTGATAGATTGATAGCGCAACGGGTGCTCGTCAAAGCGTTGGCCATCTGGCCGGCGGCCGCCTTCCAAGCGCGGCTCGTGGCGCTTGATGCGAATGGGCGCTGAGGTTCGCGTTTCTACGCCGGTGAGCATCGCATCGTGCAAATCGAAGTCTGCGATTTGCTGCGCAAAAGCAGGAATGGATTCACGAATTGCCTCAATCGCATACATCGGCAATGCGGGAGATGTCTCATCCCCCAAATTCAGCAGATGCACACCCGGCTTGTAGCTGGGGACCACGCTGCCCAATTCTTTGCTCGCGACATTGCGCAAAAAATCGCCCACACGCTGGCCGGGCGCATTGTAATTCTCGCCGCCGAGCGAGTAAGCGCCGCTCTCCAGCGCTCTTTGAAAGCGCATACCAGCGAGCACCTGCCCGCGCTCTTTGTCGCCAACCAGCGGGCGCCCAGTCGCGTCAAAATCAAAATCTCTTGGCTCAATACCCACCACAAGGCCCGCATTCGCATTGCGCTCATTGCGCGAATACTGGCTCATGCCATTGGTCACCACGCGACCCGCTTCGCTGCTGGCGGCCACCACCGTGCCGCCCGGGCACATGCAAAAGCTATACACACTGCGGCCATTGCTGGCGTGATGCACCAGCTTGTAGTCTGCTGCGCCCAGCAGCTCATTGCCCGCGTTGGGCCCAAAACGAGCGCGATCAATCAAGCTCTGCGGATGCTCAATGCGAAAGCCCACGGAAAACGGCTTGGCCTCGGCATACACGCCGCGCTGAATCAGCATTTCAAACGTATCGCGTGCGCTATGCCCCAGCGCCAAAATCACATGATCCGCGCTGATCTGCTCCAAGCCACGTTCGGGATGTTCGGTCGTGATCCCTTTGATCACGCCGCCCTCAATCTGCAAATCCACCAACTGCGTGGAGAAGCGAAACTCGCCGCCCAGCCGCACAATTTCTTCCCGCAAAAACTCCACTACTTTGACTAGCCGAAACGTCCCCACATGCGGCTTGCTCACATACATGATCTCATCGGGCGCCCCGCCGCGCACCATCTCCTGCATCACTTTGCGCCCATGAAAGAGCGGATCTTTGACCTGACTCCATAGCTTGCCATCAGAGAACGTGCCCGCCCCTCCTTCACCAAATTGCACATTGCTCTCTGTCTTCAATTCACGTTTGCGCCAAAAGCCCCAAGTGTCTTTCGTGCGCTCACGCACGATGCGCCCGCGCTCCAAGATCAACGGCTTAAAGCCCATTTGCGCTAAATTCAGCGCAGCAAACAAGCCGCAAGGCCCCGTGCCCACCACGATGGGGCGGTTGAAATCATGAGTCGGCGCGTGTGCAACCGTTTTGTATTCGGTATTTGGCGTGACGTTGACATGCGCAGCGGTATTGGCGTTTTTCTTCACCTTAGCCATCACCGCAGCGCCGTCACAAACGCGCACATCTAGCGTGTAAATAAAGTAAATGTCGCTCTTCTTGCGAGCATCGTAGCCCCGCCGAAAAATCTTGCATTCAAGCAAATCAACGTCCTCAATTGTCAGCCGCTGGCAAACTGCCAGCCGCAATGCCAATG
>JAYUSD010000065.1:0-4510 GCA_043755865.1 Variovorax sp.
GATCTGGGGGCCACGAGCGAAGTGGGATACCCCAAGCGCAGGCGGGCATCGAAGGCCTACAAGCGCCAGACAAATTAAACCCGAGCGCCAAAAATCGCCGTCCCGACCCGTACCATCGTGCTGCCCTCTTTTACCGCCGCCTGCAAATCGGCGCTCATACCCATCGAAAGCGTATCAAGCGAAGGAATTTTCTCTTTTGTAGATGCAAATAGGCCTCTAGCCGGCATAAACGCTGCGCAAGCAGCTATGAAATCAGGAGCAGGTTCAGGAATCACCATCAAGCCGCGCAATTGCAGATTCGGCAATGTTGCGATCTCAAGCGCTAAGCCAAGCGCCTCAGCCGGCAGGCAGCCCGACTTGTTTGCCCCGCCATCCATATTCACTTGTAAACACACCTGCAAAGGCGGCAAATGCACAGGCCGCTGCTCAGACAAGCGCTGCGCAATTTTCAGGCGATCCACACTATGCACCCATTGAAAATGCTCGGCCACCAAACGCGTCTTATTGCTTTGTATCGGGCCAATCATGTGCCACTCCAGATCAGGCAAATCAGCCAAGGCCAGCGTCTTGTCCACCCCTTCTTGGATATAGTTCTCGCCAAAACAACGCTGCCCCGCAGCGTAGGCCTCGCGCACGGCAGCGGCGGAGAAGGTCTTGCTCACTGCCAAAAGCCGCACCGCATCGCGCGGGCGGGCAAATTCATCACATGCTGCGTGAATCTGCGCATTGACCTTCCTCAAATTGTCTGAAATCATGCTCATAATGTGTTTGTTACCTGTCTAGACCAAATTTTGCACCATCATGGACATCACCCAACTGCTCGCGTTCAGCGTTAAAAACAAAGCCTCTGACCTTCACCTGTCTGCTGGCTTGCCGCCGATGATTCGCGTGCACGGCGATGTGCGCCGCATTAACGTGGATCCGCTGGATCACAAAGCCGTTCACAGCATGGTGTATGACATCATGAACGATTCGCAGCGCAAGCAGTATGAAGAATTTTTGGAATGCGATTTTTCTTTTGAGATCGAAGGCCTCGCGCGTTTTCGCGTGAATGCGTTCAACCAAAATCGCGGTGCGGCGGCTGTTTTCCGAACCATTCCTTCTAAAATTCTCACGCTAGAGCAACTCAACGCACCGAAAATTTTTGGCGATTTGGCACTCAAGCCGCGCGGCATGGTGCTCGTCACCGGCCCCACAGGCTCGGGCAAATCCACCACGTTGGCTGCGATGGTCAACCATTTGAACGAAACCGAATACGGCCACATCCTCACGGTGGAAGACCCGATCGAATTCGTGCATGAATCCAAAAAATGCTTGGTCAATCAGCGCGAAGTGGGCCCGATGACGCTCTCCTTTGCAGCTGCTTTGAAATCCGCCCTGCGCGAAGATCCAGATTGCATTTTGGTCGGCGAGATGCGTGATTTAGAGACGATTCGCTTGGCCATGACAGCCGCTGAGACGGGCCACCTCGTCTTTGGCACATTGCACACATCCAGCGCGGCCAAAACGATTGACCGGATCATCGACGTGTTTCCCGCAGACGAGAAAGAAATGGTGCGTGCCATGCTCTCCGAATCGTTGCAAGCCGTGATCTCGCAGACGCTTTGCAAAACCAAAGACGGCACGGGCCGTGTAGCAGCGCACGAGATCATGCTCGCCACCAGTGCCATCCGCAATTTGATCCGCGAGGCCAAAGTCGCGCAGATGTATTCCTCGATCCAGACCGGCAACAGCGTAGGCATGCAAACGCTCGATCAAAACCTCACCGATCTCGTCAAACGCAACCTGATTTCTGCGGCGGAAGCCCGCAGCAAAGCCAAAATTCCTGAGAACTTCGTTGGCTGATTTCATAAAACAAATGCAAATACCGGACGCGAAAGACGCGAAAGTTACGCGAAAGAAAGACCGAAAAAGACAAATAGCGGTTTGGTTTCAAACTTGATTTTGCATTTTCTTTTGCGTCTTTCGCGTAACCTTCGCGTCTTTCGCGTCCGGAAATTTTCTTGAATTTTCTTCATAGAAAGGAGTCGTTTCATGGAACGCGACCAAGCTTCTAAATTTATCAATGACCTTTTGAAACTGATGACCAGCCGCAATGGCTCCGATTTGTTTCTCACCAGTGATTTTCCGCCGGCTGTCAAGGTCGATGGCAAGATTGCAAAAGTCTCGCCGCAGCCGCTGACTGCCATGCACACGCTGGCACTTGCGCGCTCCATCATGAACGACAAGCAAGCCGCTGAATTTGAGCGCACCAAAGAATGCAATTTCGCTATTGCACCGCCCGGTGTCGGGCGTTTTCGTGTGAATGCTTTTATTCAACAAGGCAAAGTAGGCATGGTGCTGCGGGTGATTCCGCAAACACTGCCCACCATCCAAGCGCTGGGCTTGCCGCCGATTCTCTCTGAGCTGGTGATGACCAAGCGCGGGCTGATGATTCTTGTGGGCGCCACCGGCTCGGGCAAGTCCACCACGCTGGCCGCGATGGTGGATCACCGTAATGAGAATTCTTACGGCCACATCATCACGATTGAAGATCCAGTGGAGTTCGTGCATCCGCATAAAAATTGCGTCGTCACGCAGCGGGAAGTGGGGCTGGACACCGATTCTTGGGAATCGGCGCTGAAAAATACCCTGCGCCAAGCGCCGGATGTGATTTTGATGGGCGAGATTCGCGACCGCGAAACCATGGAGCATGCCGTGGCATTTGCCGAGACCGGCCACCTTTGCATGGCCACGCTGCACGCCAACAGCGCCAACCAAGCGCTTGACCGGATCATCAACTTTTTCCCCGAAGAGCGCCGCGCGCAACTGCTGATGGATTTGTCGCTCAACTTGAAGGGGTTGGTATCTCAACGCTTGGTGCCCAAGCAAGATGGCAAGGGCCGCTTTGCTGCTGTGGAGATTTTGATCAACACGCCGCTGATCTCGGATTTGATTTTCAAAGGCGAAGTCGCCGAGATCAAAGAGATCATGAAGAAAAGCCGCAATCTGGGCATGCAAACCTTCGATCAAGCGCTTTTTGATGGCTTTGAAAACAACCAAATCACCTTTGAAGATGCGCTGCGCAATGCCGATTCTGTGAACGATCTTCGCTTGCAAATCAAGCTCCATTCGCAGCGTGCCAAGACCACGGATCTGGCCGCCGGCACTGAATTGTTCGCGATTGTTTAACTTATTTTTTTGTCTTTATGTCTTCTATTAACGCAAAAGCCTACGAACCCGCCACGCCGCAGAAAGTCGCCTTTCTTGGCCTCGGTGTGATGGGCTATCCCATGGCGGGGCATCTGGTCAAGGCTGGCCATCAGGTCACCGTGTACAACCGCAATGCTATAAAAAGCGAAGCATTCTGCGCAGAATACACGCCGGCTAGGCGCGAATTGACGCCGAAAGTAGCGGCAGCTGATGCGCGCATCGTGTACTGCTGCGTCGGCAATGATGCAGATTTGCGCAGCGTGGTGCTGGGCGAAGACTTAGGAGCCGGTCGTCGTGGCGATCAAGGTGCTTTTGCTGGGATGAAAGCCGGTGCTGTATTCGTTGATCACACCACCGCCTCGGCCGATGTGGCGCGCGAGCTCTACACAGTGGCCAAAGCCAGCGGCTTGCATTTTGTCGATGCGCCCGTCTCAGGCGGCCAAGCGGGTGCGCAAAACGGTTTGCTCACTGTGATGTGTGGTGGAGATCTTGCGGCCTTCGACGCGGCCAAGCCGGCCGCGATGGCGTTTTCTAAAGCCTTCACGCGCATGGGCGAGGCCGGCGCTGGGCAGCTGACGAAGATGGTCAATCAAATCTGTATCGCGGGTCTGGTGCAAGGCTTATCGGAAGCAATTGCCTTTGGCGCGAAAGCAGGGCTGGATAT
Organism: Variovorax sp.; assembly: GCA_043755865.1. Taxonomy (GTDB): domain Bacteria; phylum Pseudomonadota; class Gammaproteobacteria; order Burkholderiales; family Burkholderiaceae_C; genus JANMDU01. The sequence goes on from JAYUSD010000065.1 coordinate 3,857, forward strand.
GAATCTCGTGCTCGATGTGATCGGCAAAGGTGCGGCGCAGAGCTGGCAGCTGGATAACCGTGGCAAGACGATGGTGGCCGACAAGTTTGATTTCGGCTTCGCGGTCGATTGGATGCGAAAAGATTTGGGCCTCGTGCTTGATGAAGCCAAGCGCAATGGCGCGCGGCTGCCAGTCACAGCGTTGGTCGATCAGTTTTATGCTGATGTGCAATACATGGGCGGCAAGCGTTGGGATACGTCTAGTTTGATCAAGCGTTTGAAATAATTTTTCGAGAAGCTTGTTAGCGCTTTTAAGTCTTCGATGCCCGGCTGCGCTTGCGTTATCCCACTGCGCTCATGTCCCCCGCGCTGGCCTTCGGCTGGCGCTCCTCCTTGACTTCGCTACGTGAGATAACACAATCACAGCCGAGCATCGAAGACAAAAGTAGCGAGCATAGTTTTAATCGCGGCGTGCTGAACCTCATCAAAGTAGCGCGCGTTTCGCGCAAAGATCGTTACGAAAACCAATAGGCCGCGAGTTTGAGGCATTTCGCTAGACTGATGTTGCGTACCCGCTCCAATACTGTTCATTTAGATTCTCTTTGCCGTCTTGTCGTTGAATAGAACACTGACTGCGCCAAAGGCGCGAGCAGCACGACCGTTAGATCTTGCCTA